>JAZDPZ010000033.1:0-32958 GCA_043797105.1 bacterium
AATTATTTCTTTTAAATTTAAAATAATAATTCATAATATAAATTAAGCTTTCCTTATGTTTAAGTAATAAACAATAAATTCTCACCTTTTGTAGGATGCCTAAGGCGCATTCACAATGACGCACAGCTTTGCCGCCTACCCTCAGGAGGGTGTATAAAATTTATGTTACCCTCTTAAAAAGCACATTATATTAGGAAAACTTAAGCTTTGTATTAACTAATTGTTTACAATTAGCAGTTAAATTTTTTTTATATGAAAAACTATAAGAGTCCTTTTTTTCTTTGTTCAAATTGATATTTAAAGCATGCTTTTACTATTCTGTCGACATCTTTTAAGTTAATGTCAATAAATGCAAAAGCATTAATATATTTAGACTTGCCGCCGATATTAATCGGATTAGTATAAATATGTTCGCATCTTGAAATAATAGGCTTATTCGGTTCATCCTTTAAATAAATTTTGCATTTAATATCATAATAATTATTTAAAGGACTATCGGAAATATAACAAAATCCTTTTCCACTAATGTTTTCTGGCATTATTTTAATTTCTGTTTCACTGGTATTATTCTCTGAAATTATCAAATCTATGTTAATTCTTAAAGGAACTCTGACATATTCTCTTCTTTGAATAAGTTGACTATTATAAGGATAACTGATCCACAAACCCGGAGTATGCGATAACTCTTTGCCAATTACCTTACTTTCACCTGAGTATACACCATCTTCAGTGCATATAATTATATTTATCAATTCACTGTCAGGTATATTATAAGTTACATTTTTGTGGCTTGGAGGAAAAATAAGTATTTTATCCTGATCTATACTTTTAATATAGCTTTTCAAAACATGATAATTACCATTTTTATCAATAAATTCAAGTTCGAATTTTGTTAATTCTTTTATATAATCATGGATAGACATTTATTTTTCTCCAAAACCACAAATAAGTAACATTTAGCCATTCGAATTATTATTCTAATAAATCTTCAAGGATTTTAGCTCTTTTTTCACTTAATTTAGTGTCAATTACCGGATTTTTTCTTATATAACTTCTTAGAGCTTCCCTGATTAATTCACTGCGTGTGCGTTGCTCAAACGCAGCAAAATTATCTATTTTGTTTAAAAATTCACTGGGCATAGATATAAGAACTTTTGCCATAAAACTTTCCTCCTCTTTTTAATATTAATTAAAACTTTCATAAAATACAATTTATGTTAATCTTAACTTAAGTAGTAAAAATACTTTTTGTTTCATATATATTATAGCATTATTTGTTATATTGACTACTTTGTAACAAAATCTATACAAAATTTTTAAAATTTTTATGAATACAGCGCAAAAATTTAATAATAAATTTTGTTTTATGGGAATATCACCTGCTTCTTCTATTCTGTCAGATTCAGGAATAGCAGTTATTGACAGAAATTTAAATTTATTAAGAGTAGATAAAATTTTTGATCTTGATGATTTGAAAATATACATTAAAAATCTTGCTCCTATTGAAAGTGTTATAGCATGTGTTGATCTACCCAGAAATATGGATATGGTTACCGGAAAATGGCGACAGGAAGCCAGAAATGCTCAAACTTTTAAATTAAATGAGATAAATAATTCAAAATTTGTTTGGGCAGAACGATTTAGTGATAGAGGCGCTGAACTTTGCTATTTTCTTAGTTCTTTAGGAATTGATGTTTACAGATATTACTGTTATTTTACAAAAAATGCGCTTAAACTTAGTCCTCCTTACAAATCGCGTTCTCCGGCAGCATGTAAATATTTACAGACAATCATTCAAAACAATCTTAAAATTTCAGGCATACCTTCAAATTTAATAGCGCTTTCGGGCTTAGACGCAATTATAGGAGCTTATACAGCTTTAAAAATGACAACAAGCGAAGAAAACGTCGGTTATAGATATATAGGAAAATATAAAGACAGACTTATAGTAACCTCTCTTTAAGAAAAAGGAGAAATTTATGAAACCATACGAACTGGCAAAATTAACCGTTGAAAAATATATTACAGAAGAGCAATTACCTGAATTTCCACAGGAGTTAACAGGTATTAACATTGAAAAAGCAGGGACTTTTGTCTGTATAAAAACAAAAGATGACAATTTAAGAGGATGTATCGGCACAATATTTCCAACAAAACAAAATATTATTGAGGAAATTATTTATAATTCCATTTCAGCAGCAACAGCAGATACACGTTTTCAAAAAATTCAAAATAATGAATTAAATAATTTAAAATACTCTGTTGATGTTTTGTATACTCCGGAAAAAATCAGTTTAATTACTGAATTAGACCCTAAAATTTATGGAATCATTGTAGTATCTGCAAAAACCAGGAAACAAGCCTTGCTTTTGCCTGATTTGGATGGAATAGACACAGTAGAATCTCAAATTTCCGCATGTATGAGGAAAGCCGGAATCCCTCCAAATGAGCCTATTATTATACATAAATTTAAAGTTGAAAGATATGCTGAATAAAAAATGTTTGTTACTTAAATTGCAACTTAAATATTTTTTTTATTTCCAATTAAATAACCGGCAACAACTGCTGTAATTGGTATACAAAGAACTATACCTATGCTTCCTGCGATTGCTGCAGTTATTTCTGTTGCGATTGAGTTTAAATTTATGAATTTAACCATAGGAACATCTACGGCAAGTAATAATAAGGGCAAAACTCCGCCAACATAAGCAAGAATCAATGTATTAGACATGGTTCCCATTATGTCTTTGCCGACATTCAGACCCGATTTTGTTAACTGCATAAAGGTCAGCGATTTATCGGTATTTTTAACTTCTGTAATGCTGCTTGCTATTGACATGCCAACATCCATTACTGCTCCAAGCGCTCCAATTATCATAGCAGAAGTCAAAAGCCCTGTATAATTCAGATCAGGTCTTGATGACCAAAGCATTATTGATTCCTGATCGTAAAATCCTGTTAAAGGCGCTATTTTTATAACTAATGCTGCTATTAATCCTGCAATAGCAATACTTGTTATGGTTCCAATGCTTGCAGATAGGCTTTTTACATTGATTCCGCCAACAATAAACATTGTAAATACCGTAGAAACCAGAACAATTAGCATAGTTACGGGAATAATCGGATAATTATTTAAAATAGCCGGAAATAAAACAAAAAATACCAAAAAAGTAGTTATTCCAAGTGAAATTAATGATCTTAATCCCCTTATTCCGCCAATTACAAGCACTAACACAAAGAATAATCCTGTTATAATCATTAAAGCAGGAGCGCGTTCAACATCTGAAATATAAATATCAGGATGATCCTTGTTTTTCTCAATATCAAGGATAACGCGATTGCCGGGTTTAATTTTAATATCATAAGCCGGATTTGAAGTTAGCTGATTTTCGATTTTTACAATTTTTCCCTTATATTCTCCGCTGAGTATTTTAACTTCTAAAAGCTGGGTAACCTGATTTCCTCCAAAAGATTCCTGTAGCTCCTTGTTTTGAGTTTCAGAAATTATTTTTATAACTTTACCGGTAGCATAATCAGGTAATCGTGAATTATCAATATCCTTTCCCGACACAGGCATTATCATGAAAACAAATAAAAAAATTAAATGGGTAACAATAAATTTATACACCCACCCCTTACCCCTCCCTCGAGGGAGGGGAACTAGTCTAGGGTAGGACGAAGCCCTACACCAAACCCATTTTTTAAAAAGTAAAAGTTCATTATTTATTAAAAAATTTTTTAATTTCATAAAAACAAGCCGTATCATAATTAATTAATAATTAAACTCTGCTGAATCGGGGGTATTTTATATCCCATGTATTTATATCCGGCAGGCGAAATTTTTCTGCCTCTCGGAGTCCTTGCAATAAAGCCTGTTTGAAGCAAATATGGCTCATATACATCTTCAATTGTTCTTGCATCTTCGCCAATAGCAGCTGCAATAGTATCAATTCCAACAGGACCGCCGTTATATTTTTCGATAATAAGTTTTAATAAGCTTCTATCAGTAATATCGAGACCGTATTCATCAATCTTAAGCAAATCCAAAGCTTTTATTGCAACATCATTAGTTATAATGCCGTCAGCTTTAACCATAGCATAATCTCTTACTCGTTTAAGAAGCCTATTAGCTATTCTTGGTGTTCCTCTTGCTCTTGAAGCTATAATATTTATACCGTCTTCTGTTATTTTGACATTAATAATTAAAGCTGTTCTCTTAATAATTAAAGCTAATTCTTTAGAATCATAAAACTCTAATCTGTGCGCAATGCCAAATCTATCTCTTAAAGGTCCTGATAAAGCTCCTGCTTTTGTAGTCGCTCCTATAAGAGTGAATTTTGGTATAGGTATTCTTAGAGTTTTCGTGCTTTGACCCTTACCTATTGTCCTGTCAATGGAAAAATCCTCCATTGCAGGATAAAGAATTTCTTCTGCGACCTTATTTAGCCTGTGAATTTCATCAATAAAAAGAACTTCACTATTTTTTAAGCTCATTATAATGCCAATTAAGTCTCTTGGTCTTTCAAAAGCAGGAGCAGAAGTAATTTTAATATTTACTTCCATTTCAGTAGCTATAACTCCGGCTAAAGTTGTTTTCCCCAACCCGGGAGGACCATAAAACAACAAATGATCCAAAGAATCATTGCGCTGTTTAGCTGCGTCAAGACTAATTTTTAAAGCTTCTTTAAGCTGATGTTGACCTATATAATCCTGAAGAGTTTTAGGTCTTATATTATTTTCAAAATTCCTGTCATACTCTGTTTCAACCGCAGAAATATTTTTACGAATGTCTTTTTTAGGAATTTCTTTGTCTGATGGGATTATTGTCAATTTTTAAGCCTCTTTTCATCTTAAAATTATTTAATTTCATGTTAACATAGAGGATATCTTAAGTGGGTAACAATAAATTTTCTACACCCACCCCCTGCCCCCTCCCTCAAGGGAGGGGAAATAGAGAGGGTAGGGCTTCACCCTACACCAAACCCTTTTTAAAAAAGGTAAAAAATTTATAATTGAAATTTAGAAAGGAAAAATTGTGGCGAACTACTTGGTCGAAATAGGAGTCGAAGAATTACCATATAAATTTATTCCATCTGCTATAGAGCAGTTAAAAGAGTTATTATCGAGAGAATTAACAGCTAATAGAATAGAATATAAAAATATAAAAATTTATGGCACACCAAGAAGGCTTGGTGTAATTATTGAAAATATTGCAGAATCACAGCCTGACAATATAAAAAAAATAAAAGGTCCTCCTGTTAAAGTAGCTATTGATGAAAACAGCAATTTAACGTCTGCCGGTATTGGGTTTGCCAGGAAACAGGGCATAAATCCTGAAAATCTTTCTAAAGAGTTTGTTTGCGAAACTGAGTATATATTTGCAGAAATAAAAGAAAAAGGTAAAAAAACCAGTTGTGTATTAAAGGATATAATTCCAAAAGTTGTGCTGGACTTGCAGGGTTCGCATTTTATGAGATGGGGAGACCTTGATATTAAATTTTCTCGACCAATCAGGCGGTTAGTTTCTTTGATGGACACAGAAGAAGTAAAAATTAAAATAGGCAATATCGAATCAACAAGATTTTCAAGAACGCTCAGATTTTCTGATATTCAAGAAATATATATTAACTCACCGGATAGCTATCTTGATGATTTATATAAAGCTCAAGTTATTGTGGATCAGGAAAAACGTAAAAATGAAATAATCAGGCAAACTAATGCCGCTGCTGAATCTATAGGCGGAGAAGTGGGTTTAGACCCTGATTTGCTTGAAGAAGTTGTTTATCTTGTTGAATATCCAAAAGCAGTATTGGGAAGCTTTGATAAAAAATATCTTGCAGTGCCAAAAGAAGTTATTATAACTGTTATGGCGTCTCATCAAAGATATTTTCCTGTATTTGCTAAAAATAATAAAAATAATTTGCTTAATTATTTCATTACAATCAGTAATAATCCTAACCAAGACAGCATTGATAATATTGTAAAAGGCAATGAAAGAGTCATAAAAGCTCGGCTTGATGATGCTGCGTTCTTTTACACAGAAGATTTAAAGAAATCTCTTGAAGAAAGAATAGAGGATTTAAAAGGGGTAACCTTTCAAAAAGGACTTGGAACTGTTTATGATAAAACAAACAGAATTAAACAAGTTTCTGGTTTTATTTGTAAAGAGCTGAATTTAGACAAAAATATAACAAATAATGTGGAAAGAACAGCAATTTTATGCAAAGCAGATCTTGTAACTTCTTTAGTAAGAGAGTTTACAGAATTACAGGGAGTTATCGGGGCTGATTATGCTAAATTTTATCAAGAAAATAATCTTGTTGCAGAAGGCATTAAAGAACATTATATGCCTTTATCAGCTAATAACAGGGGACTTGCTAACAGCATAACAGGACAGATTGTTGGGATATCCGATAAAATAGATACTATTTGCGGTGTATTTTCTCTTGGGAAAGCTCCTACCGGTTCTGCTGATCCTCTTGGGCTTAGAAGAGCCGCTTTAGGTATTATTTCCACTTTAATTAATAAAAATATTAATATTAATCTGTCAGATATAATTAATTTTTCAATATCAACTCAGTCTGTAAAAATAGAAAATAAAGAAATTTTAACTAATGAAATCAAAAAATTTATAATTCAAAGATTAAGAATTTATTTAAATGAAAATTATAGTTATGATGTAATTGAAGCGGTATTAAATACAAAAGACCCTTTAGCTGACTTAAAAGATATTCTAAAAAGAGTAGAAATTCTTACTGATCTTGTTAATAAAGAAAATTATAAATTTTTTCATGAAGCTGCAAACAGAATTTTAAGAATTACAAAGTCTGAATATTTAGATTTTATGCCAAATAAGGCTTTATTTAAGCAGGATATTGAAAATGAATTATATAAATGCGCTAAAATTACAGGGGAAATTGCTGAAAATGATTATGATAAATTAATCAAAGAACTTGAAAACTGTATCCCGGTAATTAACAAGTTTTTTGATGAGGTTTTGGTTATGGATCCAAACCCCGAAATTCGTCAAAACAGGTTATCATTACTTGGAAGCCTGGAAAAAAGCTTTCTAAGATTGGCTGATTTTAGTAAAATCATCGCCTGAAAATTCCTGTTTTATACTCAACTAAAATCGATTTTAAGAAAAAGTTATCTATTCCCAAAAATATTTTTTAAATTCAATCTGGAACCTGTATAATAAATTGCTTATGTTAGCAATATATTATTAATAATGGAGAGTAACCATTATTTCCGCCGCCATCATCATTTTGACTACCTGCAATATCTTCACCTAATGCGGTCGGAGCTGAATATGATGTGCCTGCAACATAATATGGATCTTTCTTAGATGTGCCGCCGGAAACTTCATCCATTGAAACATCAGGATTATAATCATTTGTAAAATCATATCCGGTTGGATCGCCATTATCATCATAGGTTTCTCTTGATTCGTAGTTACCTACTTCATATCTGTTAACAAGGTCATTGGAAGCACTGTAAGGATGATCTGTTCCAACATTTGTTGCTCCGTCAGCTAAATTCAGCAAATTTAAACTGTCTTTACCTTCATTTCCAGCGCTGATATATACAGGTGTGCCTGTGGCTGTTATTTTTTCAATACTTTTAATTTCTTTATAAGCGGTTTGTAATTTAGGATCTTTAGAATTTTTCATTTTATTCTTTATTTGGTCTTTGTATTCGCTTAAATTATCTCTGTCTAATGGAAGTCCTGTTTTTTCTCCAAGTTCATCAATATCCATATTTTGAGCTAAAGATATATTTACGCCGTCCATTTTTTTCCCGTTATTAATACTATCTGCAATATCTTCACAGCTGCTGTTGAAAGAGTCAGGAGTTACCCCGTCGTATTCTTCAATATTAGCATCAGGACATTGACTTTTAACCATTGCTGACGTAGATTCACCATGCGCAATATCTGCTACACCGTCACCATCAATATCTACGGTCTTGTCATCAAATGAATCTATCATTGCGACATTTGGACTGCTACTGTCCCCAAATATTGATCCTGACGAAAAATCATCACTGCATCCTTTTCTTGTCGAACCTTTTGAATCTAAGTCATAAATAAAAGAATCCAAAATCTTAAGAATATCTATCATATTTTTCCCCCACACAATAACTCCGCACAATTTTTATAGATTTTTATGGATTTTTGTAGATTTTTGTAGAAGCATTACATACTTCTTATTAAAGATAAAACAAAAAATATATAAAAATTTCCTACTTTTTATATACAAACTATAAATATTTTACATTTTGTAATGGATTTAACTTGGAACTCAACTAAAATTAAAGTTATATAATAAACATTTTACAAATCTTAATTAAGAAATTATCTTGATTAATAAAATTGGACAAGGAGCTTCAAACATAATTTTTCTTAATATTTTGGCGTGTTCTGAGTTTAATTTGCCATGCCATGCCATAGCAATAAAATCATTATTATTTTTCTTTAAAAAAAATATTATCTCCTCTCCCGGATCGCCTTTTGACAAAGATATATTAATTTTAATATCATTAACGCAACCAAATCTTTTAAGAAATTCTTTTGACCAGTGAGTCCATTCATGTTGGGGATAATCTTCGTAATATGGCGCTGTAAAAGTTCCGGGTTCGCCTGGAGGTATGATTTTGCTGGTTGATATATGAAGCAGATCAATTTCAGAATGAACTTTAGTTAGTATTTTCATAGCGGGCGACAAAGCCTGAGCAGCTCCAGGTGTTCCATTAATCGGAATTAACGCTTTTTTAGGTTTCCATAAATTTTCTTCAAAACAAAGAACCATGTCTGGTCTGATTAATAATACAGGGACATTACTGTTTTCAATGACTGTATTGGATACGCTTCCTGTAGGAATACTCATATTTTTAGTGGTTCCATGAGTAGACATTACAACATAACTTGAGTTTTCGGATTCCTGTATTATTATTTCAGCCGGATTTCCTTTTTTATGATTAATTATAAATTTATGTAAGTCTTCTTTTTTTAAGTCCAATTTTTGTAAAAGTTTTTCTTTGCATAAATCTTCATCTGATACATATAAAATACTGACAACCATATTAAGAAGAATAGATATACTTTTAGCAAGCACTAATGCGGCTAAAGAAGATTCGGATCCATCCAGCGGCAATAAAATTTTTTTTTCAGATTTCATCTTGCTTGTCCTTTATATTTTTTTTGTATTTTTCCAATACCATTTTTCTCTTTTTTTATATGCTGAATATTTATTTTTAGCAGGTTTTAAATTTTTCCAATTTTCAAAACCAATACTTATTGGCACATCTTGGTTCCCTGTGATTTGAAAAGTTATTTCCTGCTTATTAATCTCTATGTTAACTCTTTGACTATGCCAAAAAATAGAAAATTCAAGCTTATTCCATGAATCAGGCATGTGCGGATCAAACAACAGTCCTTCATCATAGACATACATTCCTGCGAATCCCATTACTATAGACATCCACATACTGCCTAATGATGCTATGTGTATTCCGCCGGCAGCATTACCCATGTTATTATTCAGATCTATCTGGGAATTTTGTTTGAAATATTTGTACGCATGATCTGTTTTTCCTAATCTGGCAGCGACAATACTGTGAATACCAGGACTTAGTGAACTCCCATGCCCTGTTCTTGGTTCATAATAATCATAATTTGTTTCAATTTCTTCTTCTGAAAATTTATTTGCAAGCAAAAATAAAAACATTACTACATCTGCCTGTTTTATGACTTGAGATTTTTGAATTTTTTCCCTGCCTAAAATAATGTCCAGAGGCGCGGTTCTTGGCTCATAATCATTAATATCAATAAAATCCAGCTCAAAATAACCTTTAAACTGCTCAAAAATTTTGGTCTCAGGAATATAACTTACATAAATACTATTTTTTATCTTATTCCAGTTTTCAATTTCCTGATCGAGTAAATTTATCTTTATTTTAAGATTTTCATATTGATTTTTGTGTTTTTCCTGTAAAAAATTAAGTGTTTTTCCTGCTATATCAAGATTAAATTTAACCATAAAATTGGTATATGCATTATCATTAATAATTTCATGGTATTCATCCGGACCGACTACGTTATATATATGATATAAATCATCATTTCCTTTGGATATTAAGCTTTCACAATATCTTGCAGTCTCAAAAATGATTTCCGCCCCATAGTTCACAAAAAAATCTTCATCCTGAGCAACCTGCCAATACTGCCAAACAGCATAAGCTATATCTGGAGAAATATGATTTTCATATCTGCCTGAAAAAATTTTTATTGTTTCACCATTAGGAAGGATTACCTGAGATGGCGTCATTTCAATACCGGTATCAGTTGATTCCCAGGCATATGAAGCCCCTTTAAATCCGTCTTTCTTGGCATTTTTTCTTGCTCCTGATAATGTATTATATCTATACATAAGCAATGCTCTTGCAACTTCAGGCATTGTAAATATAAAAAAAGGCAATAAATAAATTTCCGTATCCCAGAAAACATGTCCTTTATAAGCAATGCCCGTTAAATCTCTTGCTGGAATTGAACAATTATTTCCACTGAATTCTCCGGCAGTAATAAGGCGAAAAATAGCAAAATTTATCCATTTTTGCGCTTTATTATCTCCGGAAATTATTATTTTAGTATCATTCCAACGTTTTTTAAATTTTTTTATATGCGATTTTAAACTATCCCGATAAAAATTGCCCTCTAATTTTATTAAATGTTTTCTGATTGCTTCAACTGGATCAGGTGTTTCAAAACTTGAATATACTGACAGCAAACTATTAATAGTATAAAATTTATCAATTTCTGCTTTCCATTCCCATTTTTCATAAATTATTTTGCTTTGAGATCCGATTAAATAAAACAAAGAAGCATTTTTATCAGGCAATAAAAATTCTCCTTGTCTTAAAAAACAACTTTTTTGCGTTATAGCAACTAATTTATCTGTATTGGTTTTTACAGATGCTGTTATAATTTTATCTGACTGGACAAATTTAAAATCAGGATCAAAAAAATTCGTTATGTTCCCGTCAATAGCTGATATTACTCTTAATTTTTCTGAATAATTCTCCGGTTTTATTATTAAGCTCTTAAAAATTTCATGTTTATTATTTAAAGAAATAAATTTTATTATTTTGACACTTGTTATTCTTCCGGTAGAATCCTGAGTTTTCCATTCTCTAATATAAATACCTTTCTTTAAATCTAAATATCTTTTTTGCTCTAAAATTTTGTTTTCAAGCAAATCAACGATATTATCTTTAATAAATACTTGAATCCTTGTCCAGTCCGGCAATTTTACTAATGAATTATAACTATAGTAAACATCTTTTTCATATATTCCGGCTACAAAACTACCGGGATCAGAAATTTCATAAAGCTCTTCCAAACTGTTTCTAGTACCAATAAAACCATTTCCTAATGCTAAAATGGTTTCAATTTCTCTTTCTCTTGGCTGATAAAAGCCTTTTTCAACAATAAACCAGGGATTATTATTTAATAATTTTTTTTTGTCAGCGGTTTTTAAAATGCTTATATTCATTAATAATCATTAATAATCATTTTATATTGAAGTGAACATCGCAATTATAAAATTTTATATAAATTTATAAATTGGTTATCTAGCCTTAAATTAGGATAATTCAATAAAATAAAAAAAAAGCGAAATTATAATATAATCCGCTTTTTTTGCTTAATTTTTATAAATTATTTTAGAATCTAAAGCTTGATCTAAGTCCAATTACAACATTTGTTTCATTTGGAGCATAACCAGCTCTTGAAAATATTACCTGCGCGCTTGGAATAAGCGCAAATCCATCAGAAATTTGAAGTCTGTAATATGTTTCCAAAACTTTTTCTGATGCGCCGGCTGCTGGAACAGTTGCATTATTAGATGGAGAGCCTACAGCCATATTTGGGCTGATTTGAGCATAAGCAACACCTATAGCATCATTTGAACGTTGTCCCAGATTTAAGGATAATGTTTTCAGCGGTAATTCTCCACCTATTGTCCAGGCTTGTTTAACACCAAAAACTTGATTAGCACTGTTGAAAATTACACTATTGCCTGTACCATTTTGAAGAGCGCTTAAAAGAGATGACAGAGGTCCGGTATCATTTAGAGCATAACTTCCAAATATCCCAAATCCTTTATAAATTTCCTGATTGCCGCCTGCATAGAAACCAACCGCATTATCATCAGGTCCTGCTGTTGTTGGAAGTACTGTACCAGCAGTAGTAGTAACGTTAATGAGAGAATTTGAGCCTCCCACAGCATTAACTAAATAAAAACCGCCAAAGACATTTCCAGGAAGATTAAACATATCAGGAGTTCCGAGCATTTCATCAAGGAATGAAAGATTGTAACCTAAATTGCCTTCTACAGTAAATCCAAGTCCGTCTATTGCATCGCTTATATCAAGAGTAGACACATCGCCTTTTAATGTAAAGTTAGCGTATTTTCCTAAACCTTGTTTTGCTTCAAGCGCAATTCTTGGAGCTGTGCTGTTTGTAAGAATTGCAGGATTGTTAATTAACGCAGTATTTTGGAACTGACAATTTTCATTTCCCTGATAAGGACTCTTGAAATAAATATCTCTCCATGGAGTTAACCCCATATTGAAGGTAAATGCTGTTTTCCAGTCTTCATTTGCATATAATTTAGCTTTTAAAACCTGTGAATAATATGCGGAATCAAGATAAGCATTAGCTCTTACATTAGAACCGCTTCCTTCAAAAATTCCTTTGTCATTGGTTCTGATACCTTCATTATAAAAACTCGAATCGCTGGCAATACTGCTTGCTCCAGAGTATCTATTATTAGCTATAGCGCCGGTATTCGCATTTAAAGGAGCAACACGTCCGAATGCAGCTACTAAACGTGAGTGAATAGTACCCGGACCTACTATGCCTTCGCTTTTATCATCAATTACATCATAATCAACATTGATTCTGGTACGTCCGACCATGCTAATTGCATCAGAGAAAGATGAGCCCTGATTTCCGGCAATATCGGCATAACCGCCAAAGCTTGCATCGCCATACATTCTCATTTTTTCTATAATAGCAAGTCTGTTGTCCTGCTCGTCGTTTTTAGCTTCAATTTTAGTTGCCCTGGCTTCAAGAGCGTCTGTTCTTGCCTGAAGAGCAGTTAATTCTGTTGCAAATTCTTTTTGTAATTTTGCAACGATTGCCAAATCTTTTTTGTCAGCCTTTTCTGCTCCTAATCTTGCTATTTCTTTTCCTATTGCTTTAATTGTAGCATTAAGGGCTGCTGCTAATTCATAACGTGTGGTGCTTCTGTCTCCGCGAAAAGTTTTATCAGGATATCCCTCAATTACATTATACTTTTCAACCAGTTCTTTCAAAGCATTATAAGCCCAATTGCTCTGATCAACATCTGATAACTCATCTACACTGGTAATTGCGTACGCAGGATTACTATTAACAAATGCTCCTGAAAAACCACATACTAACAAACTTGTTGCCAGCAATAACGGTGTTATTTTTTTTGCTACCATAAAAATTTAACTCCTATCTCAAAACTCTTTTACTAACCTAAGTTTTCTACTAAACTATCCACTTAAAATTTCAATTTATAACTTATTATTTCTTAAAAAGTTATCTCATAGACAAAATTAATTGGCAATGATTTTAGAAGTAGCCTAGTTGGATAATATCTAGTCATTTATTACAAAATATCTATCATAAAATTATTTGCTTGTCCATTTTAAATTTGGCTGTCTTGCGGCTAAAGTTTCATCTACTTTAGCTGATGGGGTTTTTAACGGAGATTCAAGAACCAAATCCGGATCGTTTTTTATTTCACCTGCAATTTTTTTCATAATTTCGATAAAATCGTCCAAAGTCTCTTTTGATTCAGTCTCTGTAGGTTCTATCATTATTGCTTCAGGCACAATTAAAGGAAAATAAACTGTAGGCGGATGAATGCCAAAGTCCATTAATCTTTTTGCAATTCCTAGAGTATTAACTCCTTCAGATTTTTGATATTCTCCTGACAAAACAAACTCATGCATGCAAATTTGGTTGTATGGCAGTTTATAGTAATCTTTTAGCTTTTCTTTCAAATAATTGGCATTTAAAACAGCATCTTCACTGGCTTTTTTTAAGCCTTTTTTTCCCATCATTAATATATAAATATAAGCTCTTACAAGTATTCCAAAATTTCCGTAAAAAGCTTTAATCTGCCCTATTGTATTTTCAAGATCATAATCCAGGAAATATTTTGCGTCATCAACTTTTACAATGGGCACAGGAAGATAATTCATCAATTTTTCTGTTACGGCAATTGGTCCTGATCCGGGTCCGCCTCCTCCATGAGGGGTTGAGAAAGTCTTATGCAAATTAATATGCACAATATCAAATCCCATAAGAGCAGGATTTGTTATGCCCATAATGGCGTTTAAATTAGCGCCGTCATAATAAAGAAGAGCTCCGGCTTCATGAACCAGCTTTGAAATTTCCAGAATATTTTCTTCAAAAAGACCGAGTGTATTTGGATTTGTCATCATAATAGCTGCAACTTCGTTGTTTAAAGCTTTTTTCAGCTCATGTATGTCAACCTGACCTTTATCATTGGATTTGATTTCAATAATATCAAACCCGCACATTTTCGCGCTTGCAGGGTTAGTTCCATGCGCTGAATCAGGAATTATAACCTTATTTCTTTTTTCTCCAAGCTTTTCAAAATATGATTTTACAATCAACATTCCGGCAAATTCTCCGTGAGCACCGGCAGCAGGCTGTAAAGATACAGATGTCAAACCTGTTATTTCCTTTAAAAATTCTTGCAGCTCATACATTAGCTGCAAAGCTCCCTGAACCAAAGATTGTTTCTGCTCAGGATGAATATTTAAAAATCCGTCAAGATTTGCCGCATATTCATTAATTTTAGGATTATACTTCATAGTGCATGAACCAAGCGGATAAAAAACAGTATCAACAGAAAAGTTTTTTTGTGAAAGTCCTATAAAATGCCTCATCACATCTAATTCGGTTAATTCCGGCAAATCAAGATTATTTTTTCTTAAGATATTTTGAGGAAGAAAATCTTCAAGGTTTTTATAACCAAGATTAACCTCTGAAAATTTTATTCCTCTTTTTCCCTGTTTACTTTTTTCAAAAATTATTTCTGTCATAATACTTTATCCTGCTAACTTATATTTAATGGAAATCTCTTTTAATCCATTTAAAAAACTGTGTAAATCATTAATATCATTCATTTCAGTTACTGATACCAAAATATGGTTTTTAAACGATTCAAACTTATCATCAAGCCTGATTCCGGGTAAAATATTTCTGGCTTCAAGCTCTTCGATTAATTTATCAGAACCTATTTTATTATCAATTTTCATAACAAATTCATATAAAAAATTGGAAAATAAAATTTTAAATCCTGAAATTTTGTTTATTTTATCTGCCAAATAATGAGCCTGTTGAGTAGAAATCAGAGCTATCTCTTTTATTCCTTCAGGTCCCGTAACCGAAAGATATACAGTAGCGGCTAAAGCCATAAGAGCTTGGTTTGTGCATATATTGCTTGTTGCTTTTCCCCTTCTTATATGCTGTTCTCTTGCCTGAAGAGTCAGAGTAAAAGCTCTTTCTCCGTCGCGGTCTTTTGTCATTCCAGCTATTCTTCCCGGTAACTGCCGTAAATAATCTGATTTACATGCTATAAAACCTCCATGCGGACCTCCAAAAGCCATAGAAATCCCTAAAGGCTGAATATCTCCAACTATAATATCAGCTCCATATTTTGAAGGACTCTCCAAAACACCTAAAGACACAGGGTCTGCGCATACTATAAATAAAGACTTTGATTTTAGTTTTTTACAAATTTCTGATATTTCAAAAACATCCTCAATACACCCCAAATAATTTGGATTTTGAATAAGAATGCAGGCATACTCATTTAATGATTCTAAAAATTCTTTATCTATTCTGTTTATATCTGTTTTTCCATCTTTAAACGGCAAATAATCAAGTTCTATATCAGCGCCATAGCAATAAGTTTCTATTACTCTTTTATAATACGGATTTATGGTAGAAGATAACAATGCTTTTGTTTTTTTTGTCAGTCTTGAAGCCATTAATATGGCTTCTGCGCAGGCTGTTGCACCATCATAAACAGATGCGTTAGCAACATCCATGCCCGTTATATTGCAAATCATAGACTGATATTCATACATTACCTGTAAAGTGCCTTGACTAACCTCAGGCTGATACGGAGTATAAGAAGTAAGAAATTCTGATCTTTCGACTATAGTATTAACACAAGCCGGAATATACCTGTTATAAATCCCACCCCCAAGAAAAGAAATACAATCTGAAATGCTTAAATTTTTTTTAGCGAGACTAATTAATTTTTTTCGGGCTTCAAGTTCACTTAAACCTTCAGGAATAACTGATTTTTTATTATCATCAGTGATTTTGGGATTTATATTTTTAAATAAATCTTCTATAGAATCTAATTCTATATCTCTTAGCATTTTTTCCCGAACTTTATGAGTATGGGGCAAATAATTATACAATTTTTTTATTCCTCTTCTTCTTCAAGATAATCTCTATATTCTTCATAAGTCATAGCATCATTAAGCTCTTCAGGATCAAAATTAGAAACTTTGATTAACCAGCCGTTTTCATAGCAGTCTTCATTAATCAGCTCAGGTTCAGCTGAAAGTCTTTCGTTTATTTCGATAATTTTGCCGCTAATCGGCATATACAGCTCAGATGCAGCTTTAACCGACTCAATTGTGCCAAAAATCTCGCCTTTAGCATAAGTTGTATTAATCTCAGGAAGCTCTACAAAAACAATATCGCCTAATTGCTCTACAGCATGGTCAGTAATACCTATTTTTGCCATATTATCTTCTTTAATAACATATTCATGACTTTTAGCGCATAAAATTTCGCTCGGAACTTTTATCTTACTCATATTAACCCTTCTTATCACTAATATAAAACGGTATTTTAACTATTTCAGCAGGGTGAAATTTTTCTCTTATCTTAATATCCAGCTTTGCGCCAATAAAAGTTGGCATTTTTGCGCTGATATAACCAAGCCCAACGTTAATTCCAATATATGGAGCCACCCCACCACTGCTTACAAATCCAATTTTTTCATTATCTTTAAAAATTTCATAATTATGTCTTGGAATAAATTTATCAAGCATTTTAAACCCAATTAAAACTTTGTTAAAATTCTTATTTAAAAGCTGGGATAAAATAATTTCTTTCCCTAAATAATCTTCTTTCTTTTTTTTAGATACTGACCATCCTAAAGAAGCCTCAACAGGAGTGGTATTTTCATCCATATCCTGACCGTACAAAAGAAGAGAAGCTTCTAATCTGAGCGTATCCCTTGCCCCTAATCCGATAGGCTTTATATTAAATTTTTGTCCTTTTAAAAGAAGTTCCTGCCATAACAAATGAGCATTATCATTATCTATAAGAATTTCAAAGCCATCTTCTCCTGTATAACCTGTTCTGGCAACAAAAACATCAGAATAAGCAAGTTTATACTGTTTTATTGAAAATTTTTTAGGCTGATTAGATTTTGGAATACCGAGTTCTTCGAGTAAATCACCCGAAAGAGGACCCTGAACAGCTAATAAAGTCAAATTATCAGATTTATTTTCAATCTCAAGATCATATTTATTTTTTTCTGCATTTATTTTTAGCCAGTTTAAATCTTCATTAATCCTGGAAGCATTAATTATTAAAAGAAAAAATTTTTTATTGTTTTTATTTTCTAATCTATAAATAATTAAATCATCAATTATTCCTGCTTTTTCATTGAGAAATTGGGAATATAAAGCTTTACCTGCCGCTAATTTTGAAATATCCTGCGGCGTCAGCTTTTGTAATAAGTCAAGAGCATTATCTCCCCAGATAAAAATCTCTCCCATGTGAGCTATATCAAATAAGCCGACTTTATTTCTTACGGTTAAATGTTCATCAATTATGCTGCTGTATTGCAGAGGCATTTCCCAGCCTGCAAAAGGCACCATTTTAGCGCCAAGTTTTATATGTTCTTCGTGAAGAGGAGTTTTCTTTAAATTTTCCATAATATTCTCTAAAATATAATATATATACAGAATTGTTAATCATGAAAAAATTTTGTCAAGCTTATAAATTTTAAAGGGCGTATCAAAAATGATACGCCCTTTTTTTAAAAATAAAATTTATTTAAAAGCTTAATGAGTAACGAGTACTCTTCCGCCTTTTTGTTCAATAACTGCTTGAGCAGCAGCGAGTCTTGCAATAGGAACTCTGAACGGTGAACAACTTACATAGTTTAAACCTATTGAATGGCAGAATTTAACGCTTTTTGGCTCTCCGCCATGTTCGCCGCATATACCGAGCTTAATGTTTGGTCTGGTTGATTGACCTTTTTCGATTGCGATCTTCATCAATTGACCAACACCTTCGATATCAAGAGTTTCAAAAGGATTATCCGTAAGGATTTTCTTTTCTACATAAGTATTTAAGAATTTTGCTTCAGCATCATCACGACTGAATCCAAAAGTCATTTGGGTTAAATCGTTTGTGCCAAAGCTAAAGAATTCAGCATAATTTGCAACTTGATCGGCAGTCAGTGCAGCTCTTGGAATTTCAATCATAGTTCCAAATTGATAGTCAACCTGAACGCCTTTTTCATCCATAACTTTTTGAGCAACCGTCTCAAGCTGCTGTCTTGCTGTTTTAAGTTCATTTACATGACCTATAAGAGGAATCATGACTTCTGGTTTAACGTCTATTCCTTCTTTTTTCAGATCACAGGCTGCTTCAAATATAGCTTTTACCTGCATTTCATTGATTTCAGGATAAGTTAAACCTAATCTGCAGCCTCTTAAACCCATCATTGGATTAGATTCTCTAAGTTCTGCAACTTTTTGAAGAAGAGTTTCCTTTTCTTTAAGAAGAGAAGGATTATTGCCTTTAACTCTTAGCTCAACCACTTCTGTAAGTAAATCATCGTGATTCGGCAAAAATTCATGCAAAGGTGGATCCAAAAGACGAACGGTTACCGGCAGATTTTTCATTGTTTTGAAAATATCTTTGAAATCCTGATACTGCATTGGCAATAATTTTTCAAGCGCTTCTTTTCTTGCTTCTTCTGTGCCGGCGACAATCATTTGCTGAACAGCAGGAAGACGATCTTGAGCCATAAACATATGCTCTGTTCTGCAAAGACCGATACCTTGAGCGCCAAGCTCTAATGCTTTTAAAGCATCTTCAGGAGTATCTGCATTAGCTCTTACAGCTAATTTTCTTACTTCATCAGCCCAACTAAGAAGTGTTGTAAAATCATCACCCATTTTTGGCTCAATTGTATCAATAGCTCCCGCAAATACTTCACCTGTGCTTCCGTCTATTGAAATAATATCGCCTTTTTTATAAACTTTGCCATCCGGCGAAGTAAGTGTTTCATTTATTAAATCAATTTTAACAGTTTCACAACCAGCGACACATGGTTTGCCCATTCCTCTTGCAACTACAGCAGCGTGGCTTGTCATACCGCCTCTTGATGTAAGCACGCCCTGAGCCGGAATCATTCCATGAATATCATCAGGACAGGTTTCAATTCTTGTTAAAATTATTTTTTCTCCAGCTTTAGAACGTTCTTCTGACTCGTCGGGATTAAATATAATTATACCTGTTGCAGCGCCAGGAGAAGCGTTTAATCCTGATGCAATAAGTCTGCCTTCTTTTTTAGCAGCTTCTTTAGCTTTTGGATCAAAGCTTGGCAATAACAATTGATATAACTGATCCGGATCAACAAGCTGTAAAGCTCTTTCTTTAGTGATTGTGCCTTCTTTTTGCATATCAACGGATATTTTAAGAGCGGCTCTTGCTGTTCTTTTGCCTGCTCTGGTTTGAAGAATATATAATTTACCTTTTTCAATAGTAAATTCCATATCTTGAATATCCTGATAGTGGCGTTCCAGTTTTTGAGCTATTTCCACATATTGTTTATATAATGCAGGCATTTCTTTTGCTAATTCACATATTGGTTTTGGAGTTCTAATACCGGCTACAACATCTTCACCCTGCGCATTGGTAAGATATTCACCATAAAATTCATTTTCACCGGTGCTTGGATTACGTGTAAATGATACGCCTGTTGCAGAATCATTACCCATATTGCCGAATACCATACTTTGCACGTTTACGGCAGTGCCAAATCTATGGTTAATTTTGTAGTGATTTCTATAAGCAATTGCTCTTGGGATATTCCATGAGCTAAATACAGCTTCAATAGCTAATTTAAGCTGTTCCATAGGATTCTGAGGAAAATCTTTTCCTGTTTTTTCCTTGATTAATGATTTATAAAGCTTAACTACTTCTTTTAAAGCATTTACGTTTAATTCAGTATCGAGCTTAACGCCATTACTTTCTTTTATTTTGTCGAGTTGTGTTTCAAATTCGTTTTTGTTAATTTCAAGCACAACGCCGCCAAACATTGACAAAAATCTGCGATAACTGTCATAGGCAAATCTTTCATTATCTGTTAATTTAATAACACCTTTTATAGTTTCATCATTAAGACCAAGATTTAAGATAGTTTCCATCATACCCGGCATACTTAATCTAGCGCCTGATCTAACAGAAAGTAATAAAGGATTATTAGGATCGCCAAATACTTTTCCGGTTTCTTTTTCTACATCGTTTAATGCTTTTTTAACGTTATCCATTAATCCATCCGGCATTTTATTGCCGTTATCAATGTATTCCATACAGGTTTCTGTTGTAATTGTAAGACCTGGAGGCACCGGTAAACTTGCTCTTGTCATTTCTGCAAGGTTTGCGCCTTTGCCGCCGAGCAAATCTTTCATATTTGCGTTGCCTTCTCTAAATAAATAAACACGTTTTACAGCCATAAGGTTTCTCCTTTTATAACTAAATTGATAATTAATTGAGGTTTTTTACATAAAACCTACACTACAACATATATCACAAAGAATATTGATGCTCAATACAAACATTTTGTTACTTAATCATCATATTTTCCTTGATTTTTAGTAATTCCTGAATATCATTTTGAGATAATTCATTTGTCTTGCCAAGTAATTTTGTCCAAATAGAAATTTCTGCATATAATTCAAGTGTTTCAAGCTTATAATAAGTATCTGTTAAATTTTTTCCTCCTATAACAACTCCGTGATTTGCAAGTAAAACAGCATCGTGCCTTAAAAAATAATTTGCGACCAAAGATGCTAATTTATTTGAAGAAGGAGCAGCATACTCAATAATGGGCACAGACCCAAGCACAACAAATGCTTCTGATAAAATCGGAGAATCCAAAGGTATTCCTGCAACAGCAAATGTTGTGGATTTTGGAGGATGGGCATGAATTATTGAATTAATATCATTTCTTGACTTATAAATTTCCAGGTGCATCATCTTTTCTGATGAAGGTTTTTTATTATTTTCAATGTTATTGCCTTCTATATCAAGAATAACAATATCTTTATCGTTTACATCAGCTAAATTATAACCAGAAGGCGTGATTAAAATCTGTTTTCCATATTTGATACTTATATTTCCAGACGTACCAGCAGCGAACCCCTTATTATAAAGCCGTTTTCCTATTTCAGAAATCTCTTTTCTAAATTTATCAATCTCTTCCAATTTTATATACCATTAATAAACTGGGTTTTTTAGGATTTTTTATTGAAAATTTTTTTAATATAATATTTAAAATTTTTTTAAGTGAGCTATAATTCTTAACAATTGTTATCGCATGAAGAATTTTAAGTTTCAAGCAAAAATTTATTAAGAAATATTAATCGAAAAAACTCTACTTAAAAATTAATTTAACATTTTGTTACATTAGAATTGACGAATTTTATTTTATTTGTTATATTTATATATGAAGTATATATTTTCAAGAATGCTATTTTCAAGAAAAACTAAACAACACCCTTGTTTTATACCTAAAATCTAAATTTTTTAAAAATCCAATTTTAATATTTAAACTTTCTATCTGTTTTTGATATTAGATAAATACTAATTAAAAGATTGAAGGAGATTTTGCTATGCAAAAAAAATTAGAAGAAAGCAAGCTTCATGAAGAAAACTGCAAAAAAAATTGTTCTGAAATTTTTGATAATTCAGCAAAAATTTATTTAAAAAAAATTGCAAAATTTAGTTTGCTCTCTGTATCTGAGGAATTTGAACTAGGCAAAAAAATTGCAAAAGGCGATATTAATGCTAAAAAAAAGTTGATTCAGTCAAACCTGCGATTGGTTGTCAGTATTGCTAAAAAGTATATTCATCATGGTTTATCTTTTCTGGATTTGGTTCAGGAAGGGAATTTAGGCTTGATGGTTGCTACAGAAAAATATAACTATAAACTTGGTTATAAATTTAGCACTTATGCCACATGGTGGATAAAACAAGCAATAAATAAAGCTATCTCAGAACAATCTCACAGTATGAAAATACCGGTTTATGTCCAGGAAACTCTGTCAAAATTTTCAAAAGTTAAATCCAATATGGAAAAAACTTTTAATCGCCAGGTTACAACAAAAGAAGTTGCTAAAAAAATGCTTATACCTGAATTAAAAATCGAAAACTATCTAAATACATTTATAAAATCTATCTCTATTAACTCGTCCTTTGAGCTAAATGATGGAAGTACGGTAAATTTTTCTGAATTTTTGGTTGATTTAAATTACAAAATTGAGAAAAATATAGAATTAAACAGCCTAAAAAGCGATATAAATAAAATTTTAAATCACTTAAAAAAAAGAGAAGAAGAAGTTATTAAAATGAGGTTTGGCTTAGATAATAATATAAAAACCAGGACATTGGAGGATATTGGAAGAATCTATGGAGTAACAAAGGAATGTATTAGACAAACTGAAATTAGAGCTATTAAAAAAATGCGAACTTTTTGTATAGAAGAAAATTTGCTTGCTTATCATTTAAATTAACAATCTTAATACCATTTTTCAATTAAAAAATGTCATTGCGAGCAGAGCGAAGCAATCTAAGAATCGAACGCTTATGAGATTCTTCGGGCTTCGCCCTCTGAATGACAACTTAACAAAAAACTACCTGAAAAGGTAGTTTTTGTTAAGTTGTTAAAAGTAATGTTAAATTTTGAAACATTCTTTTTGCTTTTGCTATAATAAATATTAGCGTAGAAATCTTCTCTAATAAAATATACTTTTGGAGGTTAAAAATTTAATGGCTGCAGATGATACCTTAGAAAAAAAAGAAATAAATGAGTTTGAGGAACTTTTAAAGTTATATGATTATAACTTTAAAAAAGGAGCTATTGTTAAAGGAACGGTTATAGCATACGAATCCAATAGAATTTTAGTGGATGTTGGCGCTAAAACTGCAGCTAGTGTGCCTTCAAGAGAATTATCAAATGACTATTCAAAATCTATAAAAGATATTGTAAAAATAGGCGACCAGGGAGAATTTCTTATAATAAAAAATGAGGATGAAGATGGTCAATTGACTTTATCTTTAAAGAGAGTTCTTGCTGCGCACAGCTGGAAAAAAATGGAAGAGATTAAGCAGGAAGATTCTATTGTTGAAGGTGAAGTAATCTCAATGGTAAAAGGCGGAATATTAGTTGAAGTCTTGAGTTTAAGAGGATTTGTGCCTTCAAGTCATATTAGAACTAAAGATATAGAAAGCCTTATAGGTCAAAAAGTACAGCTTAAAATACTATCTGTTGATCCACAACAAAATAATCTTATTATGTCCCATAGAAAAGTCGTTTCAGAACAGCAAGCAGAACAAAGAAAAGGCGCTTTTGAAAAATTAGAGGTTGGACAGGTTGTTGAAGGTGAAGTGGTAAGATTAGCAGATTTTGGCGCATTCGTAGACATAGGGGGAATTGATGGTTTGCTGCCTTTGTCACAAATGTCCTGGCGTTGGGTAGATCATCCTGCTGATGTACTAACTGTTAGCAGTAAAGTTAAAGTTGAAATTATAAGTATTGATCACGATAAACAAAGAATTAGTTTGAGTATTAAGAGCCAACTGCCTGATCCTTGGACAGAAGTAGCAAAAATTATCAAAGAAGGCAAGAAAATTTCAGGAAATATTATTAGAATTAAGCATTTTGGAGCATTTATAGAAGTATATCCCGGTGTAGAAGCTTTACTTCCTCATAGAGAAGTTATAGAATACCAAAGACGTTTCGGATCCCTTCTTCAAATAGGTCAAAATATAGAAACAACGGTTGCAAGATTTAATCCTGAAGATAGAAGAATTAGTTTGAGCATTAGTATAAAAACTCCGGAAACTGAAAAAAAATCTGAGGAAGAAGGAACAGAAGACTTTAATAGAGAGTCTATAAAAATAGAACCTGAAAAAGCTTTTGAATAAAAATAATTTTTAATTATTTAGTATAGAAATTTAAGAATAAGTTTGATATAATATAATTATTGAAATTTTATTTATGCCGATGTGGCGAAATGGCAGACGCAGTTGACTCAAAATCAACCGGAGAAATCCGTGTCGGTTCAAATCCGACCATCGGCAATTTACTAAAGTTAGCTTTCATATCATGGGGACGTTTTGGATTTGACAGGGCGTTTGATATGAATAGGCTGCGAGTCGGAGCGCTGTTCTCCGTTATCAACGAGCAAACTAAAACAAATGGCAACAATGTAATTAATGCCGAACATGCATTTGGAAACTACAACGCAGCATTAGCAGCTGCCTAGAGTTTTCGAATCGTTCCACTAGATAGTCCTTACCGGTCGGGTTATCTGGTAATTTATACCGGATGCGTTTGGTTCATGAGGAAAAACCAGACTAAGATTATCCTCAAAGCTGGGCACAGCTTTAAAAATGCCTAGTTTTAGTTTTAAGTTGCGGTTGTTGACTTGGCTAAAATGAAATTAACTAGCAACCTACACTCGTAGACGTTTATTTATATGCGTTTTGGACGAGAGTTCGAATCTCTCCGTCTCCACCATAAACCGCCATCATTAATTTGAGGGCGGTTTATAATTTGGGTTAAATTCTTAATGGAGGGCGGTTTAAGCTCATTATTTTCTATAGCTTGAGAAATTCCTTTTGCTAATATATTAAAAGGTCTCTTATAAGTATAGTCTATTTTTCCACCATTTAACCAACAGTTCGAAAGCAGAATTTTTAAAAGTTTTGCCTGTTCTTTCTCTGATTGGTTTAAATACTTGTCATAAGCCTTACATGCCAGTTCGATAATTCTAATACCTTCATTTATAAACTTGTCATGTGTTTCATCGTGAGAATCAAGAATTGATTTTATTCTTATAAGCTGAGATTTCCATTCATTATGTTTAGCAAGCCAAAACTCCTCATCAATTTTACCGTCAAGTTTATCAATATAAATTTTGTCAATTCTTTCCCTTAACTGTTTAGCCTGTTGAGTCAGGCTTTCGATTCTTTCCTTATGATATTGCCGTTCATCATGAGAATTTATTTTAATGGCATTTATAAGCCATTCTTTCTGTGTTTCATCTAAGCTGATACGTTTTACTACTTCTTCAAATTGTTCTTCTAAAACTTCCTGCCTTATATATTCTTTATTTGAACAGTTCTTTTTTCCTTTTCCCCATGAGCAATGATAATAAATATACTTGCCCTTCTTGATTTCTGCTGTAATATTGCAACCGCAAGCAGGGCATTTCATAAGATTTGAAAAAATAAAGCCCTGTTCTTTTCTCTGTAGAGGCTTTCCATCTTTTTTAAAAGCCTGCTGCACTTTTTCAAAAAGCTGTTCACCTATTATAGGTTCGTGAACTCCTTTATAAATCCTGCCTCTGTAAAATATCAATCCTTTATAAAATACATTTTTGAGCATACTTTCAAGAGAAGGCTTGGTTATTCTGGGTCTGTATGGCTTGTAAATAAAATCTTCATCCCTCAATTGCTGGCAAACATTTTCAAGGGATTTATCACCTTTGGCATATAGATTAAAAGCCCTTAATATAAACTGAGCCTGTTCTTTATCTATTTCAACAAGTTTGTTATTAATCCTTTTATAACCATGAGGCGGTTTGCTTGGCAAATATCCTTGCTCTGCTTTTTCTCTCAAGCCTTTTCTTATTTCTTCACTAAGATTATCAATATAATTCTTAGCCATTACAAGCCTGATTTCCTGAATAAACTTATCCTGAGAGCGTGAATTTTTGCCAAAAACAACATTTTCTTTAACAAAATGAATATCTAAATCCATATCCCCTATGGTTATATAATCTTTAAAATTCCTGTAAAGCCTGTCAGTCTTTTCAACAAGAATTATTTTTGTATCCTTGCTCTTTTTCAGGAAGTTAATCATCTCATTAAAGTTGGTTCTTCCGGTTTGTTTGGCAGTTTCATTATCTGTAAATTCTTTTACAACTTCAAAGCCTTTCTTCTCAGCATATTCCTGCAAAAGTTTAATTTGAGCAGGAATTGAAAAACCTTCTTTCTCCTGTTCTCTGCTTGAAACTCTTGCATAAATTACGGCTTTCAGCATTTTTATACCTATAAGTTTATTGTAAAATAAATTTGAGAATTAAAGTAAAAAAATATCGGATGAGTGAATTATATTATGCAAACAGCATACCATGCAAAGTATTATGCACATAAAATTTCAAAAGTATCGTCTTCATCAAGTATTGATAAGCTCGCTATGTCTTTGTTTGATGCTTGCGTAGATTTAAACCCACACCAAGTAGAAGCTTCTTTATTTGCTTTTCGTTCCCCTCTCTCTAAAGGTGTAATATTAGCTGATGAAGTCGGTCTTGGAAAAACAATAGAAGCAGGCTTGATTCTTTGTCAATATTGGACTGAGAGAAAAAGAAATCTTCTGGTAATATGTCCGGCATCATTACGGAAACAATGGAGTCTTGAGCTCACTGAAAAGTTTAATATTCCCAATATTATTTTAGAAGCAAAAAATTATAATCAGTTTATAAAAAACAAGAATTCTAACCCATTCAACCAAAATAAAATTGTCATTGTTTCATATAATTTTGCAAACACAAAAAAATCTGATATTCGTTTTTATAAATGGGATTTGGCAGTTATTGACGAAGCTCATAAACTTCGTAATGTTTATAAGAAAAACAATAAAATCGGAAACGGAATTAAATTTGCATTAGAAGACACAAAAAAGATACTTCTTACTGCAACACCGCTACAAAACTCTTTGATGGAGCTGTACGGTTTATCAATAATTATAAATGACCATATATTCGGAGATGATAAGTCTTTTCGTACTCAGTATGTGAATAATGCAACGAATTTTGAAGATTTAAGGTATAGATTATCAGCCTTTTGTAAAAGAACTCTAAGAAAAGACGTTTTAGAATATATTAAATACACTCAACGTAAAGCTATAACACGTCGTTTTGAAGCAAATGACCTTGAACAAGAGTTGTACTTTAAGTTATCGGCTTTTCTTCAAAGAGAAGATACTTTTGCAATTCCTAAAAGCCAAAGAACACTAACAACGCTTGTATTAAGAAAACTTTTGGCATCTTCATCACATGCAATTATAGGAACTCTCGAAACTATCAAAACCCGTCTTGAATCAATAAAGAATGATTTTTCATCCGAGCAGTTAAAGCTAAATTTATGCCTTGATGAAGATATGCAGGAACTCATTGACGAAGAAGAAGACGAAATTGCAGAGCTGGAACTCGAAGATGAACCAGTTGAAACTGAAATTGAAAAATATAATAAAGACAAAATTAAAAAGATTGAAGCAGAAATAGCAGAAATACAGGAATTTATTGACCTTGCAAAGAAAATAACAATTGATTCTAAAACTCAAAACCTAATAGCGGCAATAGAAGTCGGTTTTAAAGAAATGGAAAAAATGGGAGCAAGTCGAAAAGCAATTATCTTTACCGAATCAAGACGAACTCAGGAATATTTAAAAAAATTTTTAGACAATAACGGATTTAAGGATAAAACAATTTTATTTAACGGAACAAATTCATCGAAAGAAGCTAATCAAATATATAAAAATTGGCTGGAAAAGAATAAGGACACAGGCAAAATTAGCGAATCAAAAACAGCAGATAAAAGAAATGCCCTGATTGAGCATTTTCGAGATAATGCGGAAATTCTAATTGCTACCGAATCAGCAGCGGAAGGTATAAACCTTCAATTTTGTTCGCTTGTAATAAACTATGACTTGCCATGGAATCCCCAAAGAATTGAACAAAGAATAGGTCGTTGTCATAGATACGGACAAAAATACGATGTTGTCGTTATAAACTTTTTAAACATAAGAAATGAAGCTGATTGTCGAGTTCATATACTCTTAGAGGAAAAATTTAACTTGTTTAACGGGATTTTCGGGGCTTCGGATGAAGTTTTAGGAAGCATTGAGAGCGGAGTTGACTTTGAAAAGCGTATTTTAAGCATATATCAGGATTGTCGTTCAACCGAACAAATAGAGCAGGCTTTTAACGAACTTCAAAAAGAAATGGATGAGAAAATTCAAACCAAAATGGATGTTGCCAAAAAGAATATTTTAGAACATTTTGACGAAGATGTTCATACTCGCTTAAAAATTCAACTGGATGAAACAAAAAAGAACCTTAATCAATTACAGTGGATGTTTTGGCAAACTTCAAAAGCTATATTAAAAAATTATGCAGATTTTAACGATAATGACTGTTCTTTTGTCCTGTATAAAAGACCTGTTGGGACTGTTCTTCAAGGTAAGTATCATCTCATTTCTAAGGATAAAGAAAACATACAGGGTGAATATCTCTACAGATTATCTAATCCTCTAGGCGAATATGTCATTGATAAGGCAAAAGAGCTTAATACACAACATGCAGAACTTGTTTTTGATATAACAAATCATCCGACAAAAATTTCTATTATAGAAAATTTAAAGGGTAAGAGCGGTTATCTTATTTTAAATAAGCTTTCTATAAATTCTTTTGATTTTTCTGAACACCTTATTTTTAATGCTTATACTGATGACGGAGAACAATTAGATCAGGAGCTTTGTCAAAAATTATTCAGCTTAAAAGCAAAAGCCCAGGTATTAAATACCATGCCAAAAAATGAAATTCAAAAACTCAAAGAGGATGCGGATTGTCATGTTCAGGCGATAATTGGTAAATGTCGTGAAGAAAATAATGTTTATTTTATTGAGGAGTCTGAAAGACTTGATAAATGGGCAGATGACATGATTAAATCTTCTGAAAAAGAGCTGGACGACACAAAAAGACTATTGAGAGAGTTGCGAAAGAATGAAAGACAGGCTAAAAACATAAACAACAAACTGGATTTACAAAAACAGATACGGGAAATAGAAAATAAGCAAAGCCGTTTAAGACGTGATATTTTTAATGTGGAAGATGAAATAAAAGCGAAACGGGATAAATTTATTGCGGAATTGGAACAGCAAATGCAGGAAAAAACAGAAGTCAATACTTTGTTTATGGTAAGATTTCAAATCGTCTAAATTAAATGTATGTTAATGCAATTTTCCAAATATGTTAAGTTTTATTAACATATTTAGAGGATTGAGAATATGAGTGAGAAACTTCAGGAATTAAAGAAAAAGCTGACTGAAATATTCCAATTAGATCAAACCGACTTAGACTTCGGTATATATCGTATTATGAACCAAAAAGCCGAAGAAATAACCGATTTTCTCGACAAAAAACTGCTTCCGCAAGTAAAAGAATCCTTTGCTGAATTTCAAGACGAAGGACAAGCAAAAATTAAAGCCGACCTCAACAAACTCATCGAAACCCTGAAAAATGCCGGCATGAATCCCGATGATTCCCCAAAAGTTCAAGAATTAAAAAATCAGCTCTCCAATATTGTTGATATGGTTGCTCTCGAAAATGAGGTTTTTTCTCACCTTACGAACTTTTTCTCAAGATACTATCAGGGCGGTGATTTCCTCTCATTAAGACGGTATAAAAAAGACGTTTACGCTATCCCTTACGAAGGCGAAGAGGTGAAACTCTACTGGGCTAACGCTGACCAGTATTATATTAAAAGTTCTGAAAATTTCAAAGATTATTCTTTTAAACTCCCTGATAATAAGACCGTTCATTTTAAACTTGTTGAGGCTGAAACCGAAAAAGACAACAACAAAGCTCAAAATGGCAAGGAAAGACGCTTTTTACTGTGTAGTGAAGAATCGTTATTTGTTGAAAACGGAGAACTGTTTATAAGATTTAACTATATTGCTGATGAAAGCAAGACCTCACAACAAAAACATAACGAACAGGCAATTGAAAAAATAAAATCAGCTCTCTCAAAAGGTGAATTTGTGCAGTATGCAAAGCTGTTAGACCCTAAACCGACAGATAAAAACAAGTCGAGAACTATTTTAGAAAAACACCTGACAGATTACACCGCTAAAAATAGCTTTGATTACTTTATTCATAAAGATTTAGGCGGATTTTTACGACGTGAGCTTGATTTTTATATTAAAAACGAGGTGATATTCCTCGATGACTTGGACGACCGTAACATCAAGCATGCTCTAAACAAAACAAAGGCAATGAAAAAGATTGCTCATAAAATCATAGATTTTCTTGAGCAGCTTGAAAATTTCCAAAAAAAGCTATGGCTAAAGAAAAAATTTGTTGTTGAGTGTGAATATTGCCTGACACTGGATAAAACGCCGAAAGAATTATACTTAGAGATTATTAGCAACAAAATCCAGATAGAAGAATGGAAAAAACTTTTTGCAATTGAGGAAATAAAACCAAGTACAATTTCTGTTGGTTACAGCGAGCCTCTAACTATTGATTTCCTAAAGCAAAATCCTTTTCTTGTACTGGACACAAAGTTTTTTACCCTTGAATTTAAAGAAAAATTGCTGGAATCAATTTCTGATCTTGATGAGCAGACAGATGGGCTTTTGATTAATTCAGATAATTTTCATGCTTTGAATCTTTTGCAGGAGAAGTATAGGGAAAGGGTTAAGTGTGTTTACATTGATCCGCCTTATAATACAGGTAGTGATGGTTTTTTGTATAAAGATAGTTATCAACATTCAAGCTGGCTAAGCATGATGTCAGATAGATTAAATTCGCTGTATTATTTAATGAATCCAATGTCGATATTCTTTTCAAGTATGGATGATGAATATACTAACCTTTCTTTATTACTTGAAAAAATATTCAGGGGAAATAATTTATCTAGCTTAGTATGGAAAAAGAAAAAACAGCCATCGTTTTTGTCAAAAGTAGCTAGAGTAACTGAATTTATATTTGCTTATGCTAAAGATAAGAATTTAATTAAAAAATTATCCATAGATAAGATTTCGGATGAAACTAAAAGAATTGATAATTCTTCCAATGAAATTACATTAAGAGAAATACCAGCTGGCATTTTTTATAAAGGTAATTCAAACTGTATTATAAAAAAAGGAGCTTATCAGAATAAAACAATGTCAACAGAATTTTTAGATGACATTGTTATTAAAGACGGAATAAGTCAAAATTCATTCAAGGCAAAAGCCCGTTTTAGAAATAAACAAGAAGATATTACATTATTTGCGAATAATAAACTATTATTTATTACTGAGAAAAACTCTTTTAGAAGGCTCACAAGTGAAGAAGAAAAAGATAAACAAAAAGCAATAACTGATTTATTACTTGATTGGGGAGATAATCAAGATTCCGATAATGAGAAAAAATGTTTATTTAATAATCAAGCTATTTTTGCATATCCTAAACCAACATTGTTGATTTATAATTTAATAAAATCAACAATGCTTAATGAAGGAATTATCCTTGACTACTTCGCAGGTTCAGGCACAACTGGACATGCCGTAATCAACCTCAACCGAGAAGATGACGGAAATAGAAAATATATTCTTGTTGAAATGGCTGAATACTTTGATACTGTTCTTAAACCACGTATTCAAAAAATTATTTATTCGGAAGACTGGAAAGATGGCAAACCAGTTTCCCGCAAGGGTTCTAGTCATATTTTTAAGTATATGAAACTTGAATCCTACGAAGACGCTCTCAATAACCTCAAATCCAAAGACACCGCTCAAATTAAACTAGCCCTCGAAGATGCAAACAGCAGTGTAAATGAAAAATATATGCTCTCCTATATTCTGGAATTTGAGTATAAAGACAGCATTCTCAACGTGGATATGTTCAGCAATCCTTTTGACTGCCGGATGAATATTTCGAATGGAACGGAAACCAAAATCGTAAACATAGACTTAGTGGAAACATTTAATTATCTTATCGGCTTGAATGTCCGTATTATATATGTTTTAAACGGGTTTAAAATTATAGAAGGCTATAATAGAAATGAAGAAAATGTTCTTGTAATCTGGAGAAACATTCTTGAAAAGTCAAATGACGACTTGGACAAGCTGTTTGAAAAGCTAAGAGTCAATCCTCGTGATTATGAGTTTGATAAAATCTTTGTCAACGGCGATAATAACCTCGAAAATCTCAAACTCGATGAAGAAAGCTGGAAAGTTACTCTTATAGAGGAAGAATTCAAAAAACGCATGTTCGATGTTCAAGATGTTTAGGAAATATTGATTTATGAATAATGAAAATAAAACCGATATAATTGTGTATAAAAGCAAGGACGGTAAGTTTGAAATTGATGTAAATGTACAGGAAGACAATATTTGGCTGTCTCGAAAACAAATTGCGGAGTTATTTCAAGTTGAAAAGCAAGATATTGATTATCACATATCTAATATCTTTAAAAGCCAAGAGTTAAGCGAAAATGCAACAGCCAAAGAATTTTTGGTAGTTCAAAAAGAAGGCGGTAGAAATGTTAAGCGGAATATTGAACATTATAACCTTGATATGATTATCTCTGTCGGCTACAGAGTAAATTCAATAATTGCAACAAGGTTTAGACAATGGGCAACACAGACTTTAAAGGAATACATGCTAAAGGGCTTTGTCCTTGACGATGAACGGTTGAAAAATGGAAAAAATCTTGGTAAAGAT
>JAZDPZ010000034.1:0-33623 GCA_043797105.1 bacterium
AAATATTCCTAAGCCTCTATCTTCGCAGGAAATGGGATTTTTGGTCGGAAATATATTTGTCGAGATCATTAAATTAAGATTTTCGCCTGTTTCTTTAAATAAAAATTTTTTTCTTATTTCAATATTTTTAAAAATGTTGAAATATCGTCATCGTTTGAAAGCAACAATTTTAGAGCAGTTTGCTAAATATGTTTATAAATTTTAATAAAATAATGAAAAAAAAGGATATATCTGCTATAATAAAAATTACAGATTTTATAGACTGGAGGTAAAATATGTCAAGAAATTCAGATAACTCAGTCAGTTTTGGAATAGGAATATTGTTTGGCGTTTTAACAGGCGTGGCAGCCGGTATTCTCTTTTCTCCCAAGTCAGGGGAAAAAATGAGAGAAGAATTAAAAGAAACAGTAAACAAGTTTTCAAAAGATATTCCGTCGGATTTGGCAAAAACTAAGACAGTAAGCCTTGATATGATTAATAAATTAAAATATACAATAGAAAAACAGATTGTTAGAATAAATGAATCAATAAAAGCAGGTAAAATGGCTGCTGCCAAGACGAAAGAAGAATTAGAATCAGGTTATAATTATTAGGAGAAATCTATTGGAAAATTTATCTCAAAATATTCAACAGCCTCTAATGCTTTTACTATATTCAACAGTAGTTATGCTGATAATTATTACTGTTTTTATGGTGAAATTACTTAATGACCTTTCTAATTTAGCGAAGTCATTGCAAAATATTACTGTAACAATTGATCGTGAGCTGGAACCTACCATTAAAGAACTCCAAAATGCCTTATCCAACATTAATTCGCTTTCTTCTAATGTAGGTATACGTGTTAATGACTTGAATAACACTTTTAGTAACGGGCTAAATGCTCTTTCTGATTCAACAGTAGGAATTTATAGCAAGTCTAAAATAATACTTTCCAGTTTAAAACAAGGGATAATTACAGGATTAGGAATTTTTTTAAAAAAGAGATAAAAAAATTTAATCCTAAAAAAGTGTAAAGTAGATAAAATAAGGAGAGTTTTTATGTCAATAGGAAAATTTTTTGCGGGATTTGTTATTGGTGGCGTTGTTGGCGGAGTTGTAGGACTTTTGTTGGCTCCTAGATCAGGTGAAGAAACTAGACAACTTCTTTCAGATAATTCATCAGAAATTTGCAAAAGCACTGATACTTCACTTAAAGAGCTGCAAAATAAGGCAAATATGGTGATGGACGATATCCAGAAAAAAGGTGATGAGCTTTTAAAAAAGGTTCAGGAACTCGTTAAAAAAGAACAGGCATAATTTTAAAAAAAAGCAAAAATTTGTAAAATTTATAAATCAACAGGGATAAAAAACCTGTTGATTTATTTTTGAGGTTGATTAAAAATAGCTTTAGGGGAAAAATTGAGGAGGAAAACTTATGAAAAAGACTGTAAGAGATTTAAAAAATATAAAAGGCAAAAAAGCTCTTGTAAGAGTAGATTTTAATGTGCCTCTTGATGAAAATCAAAATATTACCGATGATACCCGTATTAAAGCAGTTCTGCCAACAATAAATTATTTAAGAGAAAATCACGCAAAAATTATACTGGTCTCTCATCTTGGAAGACCAAAAGGACAGGTAAAAGATAATTTAAGATTAAATCCTGTTGCTAATAGACTGTCTAAATTGATTAATGCTCCTGTTATTAAGCTGGATGACTCTATTGGCGATGAAGTTAAACAAAAAATAAATGCTCTTAAAGATGGTGAAGTTGCTCTTTTAGAAAATATAAGATTTTATCCTCAGGAAGAAAAAAATGATCCTGAATTTGCAAAAAAAATTGGCTGAGTTGGCTGATTTTTATGTAAATGATGCTTTTGGAGCGGCTCATAGAGCGCATGCTTCAACTGAGGGCGTTACAAAGTATCTTAGTCCGTCAGTATCCGGATTATTAATGGAAAAAGAGCTTGTTATGCTTGGTAAGCTTCTTGAAAATCCTGAAAGACCTTTTATTGCAATTATCGGCGGAAGTAAAGTCAGCACAAAAATCGGTGTGCTTGAGAATTTGCTGAATAAAGTTGATGCATTGATTTTAGGTGGGGGCATGACTTATACATTTGTCAAATCTCAAGGTTATAGCATAGGGAATTCAATTGTAGAAAATGATAAACTGGACATAGCCAGAGATTTAACGAAAAAAGCCAAGGAAAAAAATGTAGGACTTGTTATAGCTAGTGATGCTTTAGTTGCGGATAAATTTAGCAATGATGCCAATACCAAAATAGTCTCCACAAAAGAGTTTCCTGATGAATGGGAAGGAGTAGACATAGGTCCTGATACCAGAGAAGAAATAAGAAAAATCGTGCTTGGAGCTAAAACAATTCTTTGGAATGGACCTGTTGGAGTTTTTGAAATAGATAAATTTTCGGGTGGAACCTGTTCAGTAGCCCAAAATATAGCAGATGCCACAAAACATGGCGCAATCAGCATTTTGGGCGGTGGTGATACTGTTGCTGCTATTGAAAAATTCAAAATTCCGACTGATTCTTATTCCCACATTAGCACAGGCGGTGGCGCAAGTCTTGAATTTATTGAGGGTAAAGAGCTTCCTGGCGTTGCTGCTTTAGACGATAAGCAGTCTGTTGCTTAATAGCGGGGTGGACTCCAAGAGGCGGACAGTTTTTATAGTGTTTTAAGACATAGCAGTAAAAATTATCGCAAATTTGACAAGTAAAAAACAGATTTTTCAAGATATTTGACAGCGCTTGTTGCAGCTATTGCGCCGTCAGAAGCAGAAACTATAATCTGTCTTAAAGGAGTTACTCTTACATCTCCCGCAGCATAAACTCCTTCGCAGCTTGTTGCAAGATTAGTATCCGTAATAATAAAACCAGCTTTATCCAACTGGATTTGCTCTTTAAATAATTCTGTATTTGGAGAAAAACCAATATATGGGAATATTCCATCTGTTTTTATTTCACTAATTTCATTTGTTTTTACATTTTTAATAATAATGGATTCAACTTTATTTTGTCCTTTTATTTCTAAAACTGTTGAATCCCATATAAAATCAATTTTTGAATTATTAAAAGCTCTTTCCTGATAGAGTTTATCGGATCTTAGGCAGTCTCTTCTATGAATAATTTTTACATGAGATGCAAATTTTGTAAGATAAATAGCTTCTTCAACAGCAGCATTACCGCCGCCAACCACACAAACTATTTTATCTTTAAAAAATGCGCCATCACAAACCGCGCAATAACTTACTCCTCTTCCTGAAAATTCATTTTCTCCCGACACTTCCAATTTTTTAGGTTGAGCTCCTGTTGCAATAATAACAGTTTTTGCTTGTAAATTATATTCTAAAGTCTCAATGGTCTTGATTTTTGAACACAAATTAACTTTTGTAATTTCTTGTAAAAGATATTTATCAATATTAAATTTATCGGCATGCGCTTCAAATCTTTCCATTAATTCAATGCCTGAGATAGTTGGAAACCCAGGATAATTTTCTATCTCTAAAGTGTTGTTTACTTGTCCGCCGATTATGCCTGTATCTGCTATAGCGGTTTTAAGAGCTCCTCTTGCAGCATAAATAGCTGCTGATAATCCGGCAGGACCTCCTCCTAAAATTACTAAATCATAATTTATTTCTTTCATAATTATCCCATTATCCTCTAACAGTAAAGCTTGTAAATTCTCCTGTATAAGCTCGTTTTTGTATTTCTATATCAGTTACAAAAGCTAAAGAAGGACCTTTTTTACACCAGACAAGCATTTCCTCAATAACATTTTCTTCGCCTTCAAATACTGCTTCTACTTTATTATCATGTGTATTTCGAACCCAACCGGTTATACCGAGTTTTTCCGCCTGGAGTATAGCGCTGTATCTATAGCCAACGCCTTGTACTCTACCTGAAATATACACATGCACTCTAATTTTTTTCATAATTTATTTTAATACTATTATAAATAGAAAATTATTTACTATTTTTATAATCTTTTAAAAAATCATCAAGTTCTTTTTTTAAGTCTGGTTTTAAATAAATAGACTGATTAACAAAAACTCTTCTGCCATTTTTAGGATTCACAAAAAATAAAGAAGGAAAACTCTTAATCATGAAACTGTTGACTAGTTTTTCATTTTTTGGGTCATCAGTATTAATAATTACAAATGTAAATTTTGATTCATATTCTTTTCTTAAATTTTCAAGAACAGGAGCAAAACGCCTGCAATATCCGCACCAGTCAACATAAAAATTAACGATAATGGGTTTTTTGATTTTTAAAGCTTTTTCCCAGGTTATGCCGGTAGTATAATCTGACGGAAGCAAATTTGTTTTAGGAGGCACAGCATAGCTGGAATTTACAGAAAAAAACATTGTTAAAACCAGAATAATTAAAGAAATAATTGTTTTATTTATTTTCATAATATTGCTCCTTTCGGTACTACTGTTATTCCTGATTTAGTCACATAAAATCCTCTTGCTAAATCTTCTTCTTTATTATATCCGATTCTGATGTATGGTGGAACATCAACAAATTTATCAATTATTGCTCGTTTAATTTCGGCATGTCTTCCTATATTTACATCTTCCATAAGTATTGACTCACGAACATAGGAAAAACTGTTTACTCTGACATTTGGAGAAAGAACACACTTGCTGATTTGTCCTCCACTGATAATACAGCCTTCTGACACAAGAGAATTTGTAGCCATACCAACTCTTTCCGTATCTTCCCATACAAATTTTGCCGGCGGATAATTATAATTAAAGGTTCTAATAGTCCAATAATTATTGTAAAGATTAAATTCCGGAAGTACTGTCAATAAATCCATATTTGCCTGCCAGTAGGAATCTATACTTCCCACATCCCGCCAGTATCCTCTTTCTGCTTCTGACATGCCGGGTATTATATTTCTGCTGAAATCATAAACAAAAACTTTACCCTGCGGATACATGCCGGTAATTATATCTCTGCCAAAATCATGGGTAGAATCTTTTTCTGCGTCAATTTCCAGTTCTCTGACTATGCTATTTTTGTTAAAAATATAGTTCCCCATTGAAGCAAGCACCATATCAGGTCTGCCCGGTATGGTTTTAGGATTTTCTTTTGGTTTTTCCTGAAAGCCTATTAATCTCCAATCCTTGTCAATTTCCATAATTCCAAAATCATGAGCTTCGCTTATTGGTATTGGAATCCCGGAAATAGTTAAATCCGCATTTTTTTCCTTATGATAATCCAGCATCTGCCTTACGTCCATTTTATAGACATGATCACCGCCAAAAACGCATACATACTTTGTATCTTCATCATAAATTATGTTTATATTCTGATAAATTGCATCTGCAGTGCCTTTATACCACTCGCCGCCGGTTCTCATTTGAGCCGGAACCAGATCAATAAACTGTCCTAAAAACGGAGAAACGGGCCAACCTCTGGAAATATGTTTATTTAACGAATCTGACTTAAATTGAGTTAAAATTTTTATTTTATAAAAGCCTGAATTTGTAAAATTATTTAACACAAAGTCAATTATTCTGTACCTGCCGCCAAAAGGCACAGCAGGCTTTGCCCTGTCTCTAGTCAGAGGATAAAGCCTTTTGCCTTCTCCTCCTGCAAGTATCATTACTAAAACATCATCATTATACAAAGCTTTAATCCCTACAACCTTATAGCCATTGTCATTGCGAGCGTAGCGAAGCAATCCAAGAACTTAAGCTTCCTGTTTTGGATTGCTTCGTCATTACATTCCTCGCAATGACAATTAACAAGACTTTTAAGCATAATAAATACCCTTTTTAATCTGATAAACTTAACAGCGCCATAAATGCTTCCTGCGGAACCTCAACCTTTCCTATAGATTTCATTCTTTTTTTGCCTGCTTTTTGTTTTTCAAGGAGTTTTCTTTTTCGTGTAATGTCTCCGCCATAGCATTTATCAAGAACATTTTTTCTTAATGCTTTTACATTGGTTCTTGCAACAATTTTTCCTCCGATTGTAGCCTGAATAGGCACTTCAAACATTTGTCTCGGAATCAATTCTTTTAGCTTGCCTGCTAATTTTTGTCCAATATAAAAAGCATTGTCTTTATGAACAATTATACTCAACGCATCAACAACTTCTCCGGCTAAAAGTATATCAAGCTTAATCAAATCAGACTCTTTATAACCGGAAAATTCATAATCCATGCTTGCATAACCTTTAGACCTTGATTTTAGCTGATCGTAAAAATCAGTAATCAGCTCACTAAGAGGAACTTCATATTCCAAACTGACCCTGTTTTCATTAATATAACTCATATTAAGATAAATTCCTCTTTTTCCTTGAGCCAATTCCATTAATGAGCCAACATAGTCATTTGGAGTAATTATACTTACTTTAACATAAGGTTCTTCAATTTTTTCCCTATATTGCGGCAAAGGTAAATTTGCAGGATTATCAATACTTATAATTTCTCCGTTAGTTTTGGTTATTTTATAAACTACGCTTGGCGCTGTTGTAATAAGAGGAATATCATATTCTCTTTCAAGTCTTTCCTGCGCGATTTCCATATGTAAAAGCCCGAGAAAACCGCATCTGAACCCAAACCCTAGAGCTAATGAAGTTTCAGGTTCAAATACAATGCTTGAATCATTAAGTTTTAATTTTTCCAAAGCTTCTTTTAAATCATGATACTGATCGTTATTTATCGGATACATCCCGCAAAATACCATAGGAACAGCTTTTTTATATCCCGGCAATGGATTTTTTGCCGGATTTTCTACTAAAGTTATCGTATCTCCTACAAATTGACACACTTCTTTTATAGAAGCGGCTAAATAACCGACTTCACCGGTATTTAACCGAGTAGAAGGAGTTCTAACCGGTTTCATGTATCCAATTTCATTAACCTCAAATTCCTTGCCTGTTGCCATGAACTTAATTTTATCGTTATTCCTGATATTCCCGTCCATAACTTTAAAATAAGCAATAGTTCCCAGATAAGAATCATAACAACTATCAAATACCAATGCTCTTAAGGGCTTTGAGGAAGTGTCTTCCGGAGCGGGAATATATTTGATTATTGCTTCTAATACCTCATCTATTCCTATTCCGGCTTTTGCGCTGACAAGTATTGCATTTGAAGTATCAATTCCAAGAATATCTTCAATTTCATGTTTTACTCTTTCAGGATCAGCGCTTGGAAGATCAATTTTATTTATAACAGGTATTATTTCAAGGTCCTGTTCTATTGCAAGATAAACATTTGCCAAAGTCTGAGCTTCTACACCCTGAGTAGCGTCAACAACAAGCAAAGCTCCCTCGCAGGCTGCAAGACTTCTTGACACTTCATAGCTAAAATCAACGTGTCCCGGGGTATCAATTAAATTCAAAATATACTCTTTATTATCTTTTGCTTTATAATTCATCCTTGCGGCTTGTAATTTTATTGTAATGCCGCGTTCTCTTTCAATATCCATAGTATCAAGAAGCTGATCCATCATTTCTCTTTCTGAGATTGTATTGGTTTTTTCAAGAAGACGATCAGCAAGTGTTGATTTACCGTGGTCTATATGAGCTATGATACAAAAATTTCTTATATTATTAATCATAATTTAAATTTTAGCCTATGCCTTATAAAAGATGAAACTGCTTTACTTACAGCTATTGTGCCTTCTTCCTGTTTAAATTTGGGTTCCTGAAAATTTTTTTTTAAAACATTTTTTGTTTTTAATACTTTAATTATTTGAATAAAAGCAAAAATTAACAACAATATGCCAAATAAAATTCTCAAAATTTTAAAAACAGTATTTTTATTAAACTCAATATTTTTTTTTGTTGGTTGCAGTGATTTTTCTTCTTTTAAAAGATTTTCATTATAATTAATTTCCTGTTTTTTAATTTCTTGAGATATTGCTGTTTTAGTAAGAGGCGGAGCTATTCCTTCTGCTCCTAAAGAAATGCTGCATACCTGAAACAATAATATAAAACTAAAGAACAAGCAAAAAGTCTTTTCTTTTTTAAAATTTAAAAATCTATCCAAAACCCTTGTAGAAACTGTCATTGCGAGCCTCGTAATAACAGGCTGGATTAGAATTAAATCGCCATTCTTCATTTTATATATTATATATTACCTCTAATTATTTGGGGTTCTTACAGTAGTACGTTTGGTTGTTGAAGAAGTTCTTGTCGGTCTTCTGCCTTTTTTATTTTTTAGGGCAGTTTTAGAAATTTCTTCTTTTTCAGTTTCAGTAAGATTATTTTCTTCTTTTTTTGAATGATTTTCAGTCTGTTCTTCCACTAAAGGTTCAACATTCTTTACTACATCCTCTTTAATATTCTCTACTACTGGAATTTTAGACTTAGGCGGTTCAATTTTAGCGCTTTTTTGTTCTATTATAATATTATTTTTAGGTAATAAACTCATTTGTTTTGGAGCTATATACGCAGTAGATTCTAATTCCTGTAATATTGAGAATACATCCATAACATAATCTTCACCCATATGTTCTCTTGCCACTTTTGGCGGAAGAGCTGAAAATTTTATAACCTTTGACATATTTGGCACATAGCCTCTTACATTTAAGAATTTTTTTGTTGTTTCTTCGCTTAAATCAGAAATTTTAACCTCAGATTCTTCGCTTTTCTTTTGTCTTTGAGCTACAGAAGCTACAAGAGAAGGCAAAGTTTTAATTTTTCTTTGCGCAATTGATTTTTCTTCGGTAGTATTTATAGTTTGAGCTATATCAAAAGATGGTTTTTGATTGGAATTATTTGAATTTATTCTTGTAGCTTTTTGAGGCATTTTTAATTTTGGTGATCTCATTCTAAATTCACCTTCCTGTGGAGGCAAAGCAAAATTAAATTCATCAACGACAAGACCTGTACCAGAACAGGCAGGGCATTTTTTGGTAAAAATTTCTGCTAAACTTTGTCCTTGTCTATGCCTTGTAAGTTCAACAAGCCCTAAATCAGATAATTGTCCGATTTGAGGTTTAGCTTTATCAGGTTCAAGAACTAACTCAAGCTCTTCAAGGATTGCTAACTGATCGACTCTATTTTCCATATCAATAAAGTCAATAATTATCATACCTCCAATATTTCTTAATTTTAGCTGTCTTGAAATTTCAACTACAGCTTCCAGGTTTGTTTTCTTTATGGTTTCCTTTTGTGTGGCAGAGCTTGTAAATTTTCCGCTATTTACGTCTATGACTGTTAAAGCTTCTGTGTTTTGTATATATAAATAGCCGCCGCTCGGCAAATTAACTTTTGCTTGAAGCGCTAACCTTATTTCTTTGTCAATGCCTTTTGCTACAAGCAAAGGATCACTGCCTTTATAAACATTTGTATTTATACTATGTCCTATATTCCAGCTTTGAAGCAATTGATTTGTCCTATGAAGAGCAAAAGAAGTATCAAGAACTATCTCTTTGATTTCTTCAGTGCATGCCTCCCTTATAATTCTATAAAGCAGATCCTGATCTCTGTAAAGAAGATTAGGGGGAGTAACAGTATCAGCAGCAGTAACTATATTATTCCATCTTTCCAGCAATAATTCTAAATCTTCCTGGATTTCAGCTTCTGATTGTCCTTCAGCTTCAGTTCTGATAATAACCCCGACACCTGCCGGTTTTATTAAACTGACAATTGATTTTAATCTGCCGCGTTCTTTTACGGACAAAATTTTGCGGCTAACGCTAATGCCTTTTTCATCAGGCATAAAAACCAGAAATCTTCCTGGCAAACTTACTGATGTAGTAACTCTTGGACCTTTATGTCCTGTCGGCTCTTTCATAATTTGAACCAAAAGCTGTTGTTTAGGCTTTAATCTATCTTTCAAAGCCCCTTTTCCTGTTATATCAGAAGCATGTAAAAAACCCATTCTATCTCCGCCGAGATTTACGAATGCTGCGTCAATACTTGGCAAAATATTTTCAACACTAGCCAAATAAACATCTCCAAGCAGCATATCACCGCGGTGAATAAAAAATTCTACTGCTTTTTCTCCTTTCATAACCGCAGCAATGTTATCACGTTCTGAAACGATTATTGATTTGCTCATAACTTAACTTTTTCCTCGTAAAGTAAATTTCTAATACTTTTTTTATCTCATATTAACTCTTTAAAATAATTCTTTAAAATTACAGTCAAATAATTCTTCTCTTGTAATATTCCACTTAACATCAGGAGTCAAAAATCTTAAAAACTCATCCGGTCTTAAAGTTCCATCCTGACCAGTTTTTAAAATAAACTCCAATTTTGTGTAAAAATTATTATTTTCTTTTATTTCGATTGAATTTATATAAGGTCTTATTATATAAGGTCTTATATCTACGACTTTTTTTGAAGATTTATTATATTTTTGCTTTTTCAAAAAAACATTATCTTTTTCAAGAAGGTTATTAATAGCTTGTTTAAGGTCTATATTTTCCAGAGAAGCTAAAGGAACAGCTGAATATTTTGCCCATTTGACTATCTCATTAATAGCCGGTTCATTTTTTGCAATATTAATAATTTTTAAAACCCTTGAATTTTCAGGTAAAAATTTATTTAACCTTTCCAATAAATCTTTTTCCTCTATTTTTTCTTTAACTTCAATATCAACATATTCGCTAATACTTTCAACAAACAATGGTAATGCCATTCCTATAGATATTTTTGGAGAAGGATTAAATCCTTTTGTAAAATTTATTTTTATATCAGCTTTTCTAACAACCCTATAAAACATTCTCTGCCAATCAAGATGTGAAATATATTTTAAATGTCCCGTCTTTTGAATTTTTATCCTGTATTTTTGGACTTGTCCACCAGTTATACCCGGAGGAGCCGGATTTAAATTTTTTTGTTCTTCAGATGATAATTTAACAGGAATTTTTGACTTTATCAAGGGTGTTTTATTAAATGTTTCACATAAACCGCAACTTGAACAAGCTTCATCGCATGGTACTGATAATTGAGCATTAACAGCCTTGTTAAACTCATTTTTTAACCATTCTTTGCTGATTCCTGTATTTATTATATCCCAAGGCAGTTCAGAATCCAAGTTTATTTTTCTGGAAGAATATTCGCAAAAATCAATATTTAATTCACTTGCTGCTTCATACCAGATATTTTTATTAAAATGCTCACTCCAGGCATCAAGATAAGACCCTTTTTGATAAAGAAGTTCAACTAATTTATTTAATTTTCTGTCACCTCTTGCAAATACTGCTTCAAGCTGACTTAAAAACCCATTATGAAAATTAAGTTTAATACCTTTTAAATGTTTTGTTTTTTCTCTCAGGAATTTCTTTTTATTCTCAATTAAATCCAAACTGTCCTGAGCGCACCACTGAAAGGGAGTAAAAGGCTTAGGAACAAAAATTGAAATTGAACATGTAACATCTAAAGGTTTTTTTACATCATCTTTACCTATTTCCCCTATTCTTTCAAGAAAATCTCTGTGATCCATTACAGCTTTTGTTTCAAACTTTATTTTTTCCAGAAGTTTTGCTATTTCTTCAATATCCTCAAAAGTCTCTGTTGGAAGTCCTATCATAAAATAAAGCTTGATGCTGTGCCATCCTGCCATATAAGATGATAAAACAGCATGAAAAATATGTTCTTCATTTAAATTTTTATTTATTACATCTCTCAATCTTTGGCTTCCGGCTTCTGGAGCAAAAGTTAGCGTGCTTTTTCTTACGCATTGAACCTGTTTTGCAAGCTCAAGGCTGAATGCGTCAGCTCTTTGACTTGGAAGAGATATTGAAGCGCCTGATGGAGCATATTTTTCATTTAAAGCGCAGACTAAATTTTCAATATTTCCATAATCATTGGAAGATAACGCCAATAAAGAATATTCATCATAACCTGTATTTTTTAATATTTCGTCTGTAATTTTAATTATGCTTTCAGGGTCTCTTTCCCTTATTGGAAGATTAACAAAACATGACTGGCAAAATCTGCACATTCTGCCGCATCCCCGTCTTATTTCAATAACAGCTCTGTCATGAATTGATGATAAATAAGGAACCGGAAAATTAACAGGATAATTTTTATCTTTCAGATCAGATATTCTTTTATTAATTTTTTCGGGAAATTCAGGATTAACAGTATAAGGCTTAGAAAATTCCTTATCAACTTTATAAAAAGTCGGCACATAAATTCCTTCTATTTTTGCAAGTTTTTTTAGGATAATTTCTCTGGAATCATTATTTAATCTTGAATTTTTAATTTCTTCCAAAAGTTCAATAATAACTTCTTCTCCGTCACCAACAATAAATGCGTCTATAAAATCAACCAAAGGCTCGGGATTATAGCTTCCTGGTCCACCGGCAATAATTATAGGATCATTTTCCTGTCTTTCCGCATTTTTCACTGGAATTTGCCCCATTTCAAGCATCGCAAGAATAGTTGGATAACTGAGTTCATACTGAAGCGTAAATGCTATAACATCAAATTCATTAAGCGGTTTAAAACTTTCAACTCCATAAAGAGGAATATTATTTTCATTTAACTTCTGTCTAAAATCAGGACTTGGAGCATAAACCCTGTCAGCTAAAAAATCATTAGCATTAATTATATGATATAAAATTCTATGACCCAGATTTGAAATTCCTACCTCATACATATCAGGAAATGCAATAACAGCTCTGATTGTTACAGAATCCCAGTCTTTATTCAGACTGCCTATTTCCTGTCCTATATATCTGGAAGGTCTATTGACTTCTTGTAATAAAATTTCGTTAATTTTATTTTGTATATTCTTTTTTGGAGGGGGATTTCCCTCTATAATCATAATTTACTCCATTAAAGCATATTTATTATTTAGACGTAATAATTTTATAAAAGTTTTAAACAAATTATAAATTTTTAATACAAAATCATGCAAATTCATTAGGATAATATTTATCAATTTCTATAATTTGCCCTTCTCTTTCTCCATTCACATATAATTTTAGAAATTCTACAATTTTTTCTCCGGGAACTTTAAAACTATATATATAAGGATGTTCTGAATGCTTAACCATAACTTTTACTATGTATGAATATTTAAAGCTTTTATCCGTTAATTTTTTTTCATCCAGATATTTATTGTTTTCATCCTTTTTAATACATATATAATAAAAACCATCTATACTTCTGATAACTTTTTCATCATCATCAGATGACAGTTTTTTCTTATGTTTTGCAAATATGCTTATAATCTTCTCATTAATATTATCAGACATATTTCCTTTGATATTTTTTTATACAAGTCCCAGATTAAATTTTATATCTGTTGTTGGGAGTAAATAACTTTTTTATCATACACAAACTAAAAAACCAAAAACCAATTTTAGTTAAGTATAAATCTTTTGCAAATTATTTTACAACATAATGACTCAAATGTATACAAAAAAATAAAATATTTTTAATGTATAACAGTAAATTCTTTAAACAGAGGGCTTAAGCCCTCTGTTTATTTTACATCACACCAACCAAAAACAGATCTAAAACAACCTGGTTCAACAGAAAACAAAATCTTTTTTCTTACAAGATAATTTGTTCTTGAAGAAATTTCTTTTAATTCGACATTTTCAAAAGTTTTTCCTGTTTTAGGCTGTTTTATTTTATTTTCAACAAGATATTGTTTTATTTTTTCAGTAGTTGCAATACCAGAATTAAAAACAACTGCTTTAAAAATTTCATAATTCAAATTATTTTTTATACGTAAATAATTTTTGACTTGAGAAATTGCCTGATCCGGTAAAAATACTTTACGTAATTCTTCATTATTATTGTTGATTAAAAAAGCATTATTATTAACAAAATTTTTAACGTTAACTGTATTGTTATTATTGTCATTAATTTTGTTTATGTCAGATAAATTTAAAAGACTTTTTAAACTTATTATTAAAGAACTTAATTTAAATTTTTGATCTTTAAGTAAACATAACTTTTTTTGACATTGTTCAAGATAATCGATTTCAGGCTGAATTTTAATAAGTTCATTTCCAGCTTCTTCTATGAGTTTCTGGATTCTTTCATCACTTGTTACAGACATATTTTTTTCCTGATTTTCCATGATTTTAATCCTCACACTTAAATAATTTTTAATCATTATATAATAGAACGTTAAAAAATAAAACACTTAAATATAAATAAAATTTTAGTTAAATAGTTAAGTGTTATGTCTTTAAAGCGTAATAAAATATAAAGCTAAATAAATACGTTATTATTCTTAAAAATAATTTTGTTATACTCAACTAAAATCAATTTTTGGTTTTTAACTGAGGCTTGTATATAATAATAAAATGATTAATTTTTATCCGGTAAAAACAGAAGATGGGACTTTAAGCCTCTTTAATACTGAAGTAAATGATATTTATCACAGTAAAATAGGCGCTTATACAGAGGCATTAAACAAGTTTGTTAAACCATCCGGCATACTTGAATATGTTAAAACTAATAATGAGGTTAATATCCTGGATGTGTGCTTTGGTCTTGGTTATAACAGCAAGGTAGCTATAACCAAAATATGGGAAGTTAATCCAAATTGTAAGATTAATTTAACTGGTATTGAAATTGATCCTTATGTACTGGCATGTTCCTGTGTGGCAGACTTCCCGGAGGTCAATGAACTATGCAAAAAAGACTTTATATCAGCTATTTCATCTATTATAAATGTTGATTTATTTATAAAAGCCTTTTTAAAACACGTGAATTTTGAAGACAAGAGAATTATAGCAGAAAGATCAAAAATCGAGTTTTTACATAATATATATTATCAGTCTCTTTCAGTTCGAGAGAAAATTGTTCAAGCAGCGCAAAATAAAAGCGATTTACTTGATATTATAATTTATATTTGTGATGCAGAAGATATTATAAAAGACTTAAACCCTTATTATCACTATATATTTCATGATCCGTTTGCTCCTTCAAAAGCTCCTAACTTATGGACTATAGAATTTTTTTCTGAATTATATAGATTACTCAACAATAATGGCAATATTACCACATATAGTTCAGCTTCTATAGTGAAATCAGGATTGATTAAAGCTGGATTTCATATTGAAAAAACACAACCTATCGGAAGAAAATCTCCGGGAACCATAGCTTATAAAACAATCAGGCTTTACTCTAGTTGATAGGAGTAGCTAAATCAACAAAAAGTTCTTCTGGAGTATCCTTTTCAAAGTCTCTTTCTACTTGTTTAATAATTTCTTTTTGGTATGGAAGAAGTGGTTTTCTACCGTTTAAATATGATGGTGTTTGAAATTGAGCCAGCAGAGGAGGTAGTTTCTCTTTTTTTCTTTTATTACTTATAAAATAGGTATGGATTACTCTTTTTACAGCATCTCGAACTATTGCCTCTTCCTTAGGAGTCAAAATTTCAGTTTTAGTTTTAACTGTTGATATAGCTGGATTTAAAGAATTATACTCAAAAGAATCAAAACAAGTATTTGGAATTTGCTTCTTTTCCAGTTCTTTTGACAGTTCTCTACCAAGAATTGCCGGTGTTAATGAATCAAGTCCCTTAATTTTTATAATTTTCCCAAAATTTATAGTCATCTTCCCTAACTCCCTAATTTTTTAATATTTTTAGATACTATAACTTAGTTTAAATTGCTAAATATTAAAAATGTTTATTTTATAGTACTTTATTAAATAAAATTTACATTAGTTATACCGTTTGTAATCAAACCATTACCAATAGAATAATGTTAGCAGAGGGGTTTAAGCCATCTCTGCTAACATACATTAATTATCTTAGGATTTACCTGATTCAGGCTCTTTAAGTTTTCCAGCATAATCTTTAAGTTCTTCAATTAAAGCTTTATTCTTTGCAATAAACTCATCGCCCAAAGCTTTATTTTGAGCAGTAAGATTACTGCCTCTTAAATTTAGAGCTTTTGCCAAAACATCGGGAAGATTCAAAGCTCTGCCTTTTTCAAGTTGTTCATAATAAAATTTCTTGTAATCATTAGGTATTCTAAGAGTCCAATTTTGATTACTTTGAGTTCCAGGAATGTTATAAGGCGAATCAAATCCGGCATAATCAGCAAAATTAACCTGAATATGTTTAGAAGGACTTGCAAATTCCTCTACAAATTTTGCTGTGGCAAATTCACTTATTGCTTTATCTTCATTCTTCTTATCCTTACTCGTTACAATTTTGAGAAATTCATCTTTTTCTTTTGGATCAACTATATTATCAGCAAGATATTCAGCATGATCGCTGTATTTATTTGTTGGATCTGCATTTTTGTCTTCACCTTTTACAAATTTTTCATATAACTCCCTTATCCACGACCGCGTAGGAGTATTATCATGGGTTCCTATTGTTATCCAATGTCTTGGTTCTACATTATGTCCTCTGTATAAATGTTTAGGATCCTTTGGATTTCCACACTGTGTAACTCTTATACCACTTAAATCAAGCTTTTTCATTACTTCTCTTACAGGCTTGGTTAAAGTGCCGAGATCCTCACAAATAACAGACGATTTTTCAATACCATTTTCTTCTGCTGATTTAAAGACAATATCAGTTAAAATTCGGGCATACTTTTTAATATCATCACCAGTAAGCTTTTTTACTCTTTCTGTATGTGCTTCATCTATTTTTATTTTTTTACCTTCATTATCTGTGCCTTCATATCTTATTTGATCTGGTTTTATATGAGCATATTGCTTAAATGGACCGCCTTCCGGTGAAGAAAATATTCTTTTTGCGCCATCTATTGGCATAGGTTTTTTTCCTTCTAAATAAGCCCAGGGATCAATAAGCCCGATAATATGATCTATACGAACACCTCCGGAATTTTCCCTAAATGTTTTATCAAATCTGGCTTTTAATAATTTTCCTGATTCTCCTAATTCATCTTTGCTTTTTTTAAAAAGTTTAGTCGGATCCAGAATAGGAAAACCCCATCTCTGTCCGTCAGGACAACCTAAACGAAACTTGGGATCCAAAAATACATTTGGGTTTGCCCACCAGTCACGGTTTGAAAAAGCAACCTGTGCATCAGCTTTTGTTTTTATTCCGAGTTTTTTATTATATTCCAGAGTTTCTTTTTTTTGGTCATCTGCAATAAATTGACAAAATTTATAAAATTCAATATCATTTGAATATTTATCTTTTAAATCTTTTATTCTGCTGTTAGCTTCTGATGTATCTTTTTTAGAACCCCATAGATTTTTGTCCAGTTCAGCATTTTCACCTTGCCAATTTAACCAAAAATCGTTGTTATGTTCTTTTGCCAAAACTTCATACAAAGCATCTTTTTCCAGCCACTGGTTATTGGGATCGGTTTTAAAATCATTAAAAGCTTTAATATTTATATCGAAATTTTCAAAAGCTTTTCTTAAAACTTTTTCGTGCTCTTTATGAACACCTTCCCATAAAATATCTTTTGAATCTTTGCCCCAGTGAACACATTGAAAATCTTTGTCAAAGCGTTCATACAAAATTCTATTAGCTCTATCAGGATTCTTTTCTGTAATTTTTTTATACTTACTAATAATTTCTTTTATATCATTCATGCCTTCTTTTCCTAGAAGGTCTCCATATTTGGAATTTTTTAATGCAGGTAAATCAATGGATAGAGGATTGGTTGAAAAAATCGATCCTCTATAAGGAGAAGGATCACTTGGTGTTGTTATACCTTCAGGGAGCCTCTGCACATTGTTAAACCCATTTTTAGCAATAAAATCTATAAATTCCCTGCCTCCCTTTGAATTTAGGGAACCTATACTTGTATCCTGGTCTGGTATTGAAGGCAGACTTGAATCAGGCATTATCAAAGCCAAGTCTAATTTATTCAAAGAATTTTCATTATAAAACGCTTTGTATATAGCTTTACTGCATCCTTTAAATTCAGGATCATTTAGCATTCTTCCAAAACGAATATTTTTACAATTATTTTTATCAAAATATTTAGGCTGAGAAAATTTGCCATAGCAAGTAGTAATCATCTTATATGACCTCCTATTTTTCACTAATATTTTTTATTTTATTAATACTAAACTATATAACTGCATCAAAAAAAAAATTGCTAATTTAAAATTAAATTTAAAAATTTTTTACATTAAATTAATAAAAAATCAATTCAAAATACTTTATATAAAGGATGCTTATTTAATCCGAAATCATTAGACTTACATCAAAGTGAGTATAATTATTATCATAATAAAGAGTAATTATGAAAAAAATATTTAAAATTACTTTTATATTAGTGTTCAGCGCTATTTTGTCTGGTTGTTCTTTTGCATCTCAACAAAATACCTTAATTTCTGAATCATCTCAGCCATCTTTGCAACAGCAAAACATTAATCAAACAATGCCAAAAGAAACGCAGGAGATAACAAAACTTAATCAAGACAACATGCCAAATAATATTAATACTCAACAAAATCCAATAGAAATAGCTGAAAATGATGAAGAGGAAACAGCTGTTATTAATGTCAGTAATTTTGGCAGAAACAATCCTTTCAGCCCTTTTCAGGAAAAAAGCCTGATTTTGGGTAAAAGTTTATTGAGTGATATTCCTGAACCTCCTGTACTTAATAATGTTGACCCTGATGTATCTTCTCTTTTAGATGTTAAAATTAGCGGAATTTTATATGATTCTAAAAAACCTTTAGCCATTATAAATGTTGAAAATGAAGATTATTTTGTTCATAAGGGCGAGACAATTTTTGGTTTTTATATTCAGGATATTAAACCTTCTAAAGTTACTGTAAAAAAGGGGAATAATACATATAGAGCCAGTATAGGCGAAATTATCGAAGAAGATAAAAACAGTAATAACCAGGGTAATTCTGCAGAAAAAGTCGGTCAACCATTAACAAGTCCGCAAAGTTTAAATTCTCTGCCGGAAATGAATACGCCTAATTACTAATTGCTATATATAAAAGGAGTCCTAAGTTAATGAGTAAGAGTTACAAAAATATGTCAAAGCTAGTTTTATCTGTCTGTCTTCTGGGATATTTGGGATTAAATCCTTTGTTATCCATAGCCGATGAAATCGACTTAAAAAAAAGCATTAATAATAATTCTCCTGATATTCAGCTAAGAGGAAGTGTAAAAATTGATAAAAATCAACAGATAATTACTTTAAACCTTAGAGATGCTAATTGTAGGCAGGTTTTAAGAATGCTTGCAGATAAAGCAGGCTTTAATATTATATTACACGATTCTGTAAATGGCAAATTAACTCTTGATCTTGCAAATGTAACTCTAAACAAGGCTTTTGAATATATTATGACTTTAAATGGACTAACATATTGGAAAGACGGTAATACTCTAATAGTAGCTTCAAAGTCTGTTGCAGCAGGATTAGGTTTAAATAAATCTCAAATTAAATCTATTGGCATTAAATATCTTGATGCTGCTGATGTTGCAGGATTTTTGAACAATAATATTTTTAGTCTTAACAGACCTGATATAAGTTCATCAGGAATTGTTATTTCAAATCCAAGAGGTAATCAAATATTTATTTTTGGTAATGAAAATGATATTGCTCTTGCTCAAAAAACAGTTGAATTAATAGATATAAAGCCTTTAATGAAAACTTTTGAAATAAATTATGCTAATCCGGAAAATATTGCGTCTGATATATGTACTACAGTATTTTCAACATCAGGAGCAAGCGCATCCAGTACCAGTACTTCATCAAGTATTGGCGCTTCAGGAGATACCAGCGCGTCAACAAGCTCAGCAGGCAGTACGAGCACATTTGAAGGCAATAAAATAATTTGCAGCGGCGCTTCATCAACAACTGCCAGTTCTGCGACAACCAGTTCTACAGGTGCGGATCCAACCTCAGGCGAAGGATTTAGTGGTATTAATACTACTTTAAGTTCTTTAAATGCAACCGGATTTATTGTAATGGCAAATGATGATTTAAGTCAGGTATCTATTACAGGCACTCCTGAGCAAATTAATCAGGCTGAAGAATTAATTAAAAAGTTCGATAAAAAACAACCTCAAATTTATATTGAAATTTCTATTGTTGAATTGAATGAGACAGGAAGTAAAGCATTTGAAACAACACTTAGTACCGGGAAAGGCAATTTTTTTGGCAGCTTTGGCGGAGGACTTACTTCTTATCATTATAGTGATAGTTCCCAATTAGCAAAAAGCATGTCCAATACCCTTGAAACATTAATACAGCAACGTAGAGGGAGGGTTCTATCAAATCCTCGAATTATCGCAACAAATAATAAAACATCAACAGTTAATATATCTTCAGATTTTGTAGAGAAAAAAACAAGTACAATAACAACATCAGGAAATAATACACTAATTACAGAAAATTACGAAGTTAAAGATTCCGGCATTAAACTGTCTTTGACACCAAGAATCAGTCCTAACGGATATATTACCATTAATTTAGTGCCATCATATACTTCTCAAAAGGAACAAATAAAAAATGGAAATGAAATTCTAGTAACATTGCTCAATAAAAGAGATTTAAATCTTTCCAATATAAGAATTAAAGATGGTGAAACTTTGGTACTGGGCGGTTTAATTCAGGAAATAGACGCAAATACAAACGTTAAAATGCCTTTATTAGGTGATGTGCCAATTATAGGCGCTTTATTTAAAAGTTCCAGCACAGATAAAGAAAGATCAGAGCTTATAATAATGATAACTCCGGTGATAATCAAAGAAGATAGTAATATTAGCGCTGATGCAGTATAAATTAACTACAAGGGTTTAAAAAATGGATAGTTTTGTTCCGGAAAAGCTAAAAGACAGTGTTAATAAGGAATATGTCAATAAATTTCCTTTTGAAACATTAAAAGAAGAAATGTTTATTCCAATAAATAATATAAACGATGTTTTATATGTTGGAATTGTAAATGCTGATAATAAAGAAAGACGTAATTCAATTTTAACAAAAGTCATACTTACAACAAAATTAAAACCTAAAGTAATAGCTATAACAAAAGCGCAGCTGGAAGAACTTTTAGAATTTTGCAAAAAAAATCCTCCTAAAAAACAAGATGACGCATCAACAAACAGTCCAAAAATTCTTACACCTGCGCATGCCACTGTAGCGCCTAAAAAAAGGCTTGGCGAACAACTTATTTATGAAGGATTAATTACAGATCTGCAATTAACCCAAGCTCTCACTGAAAGTAAGCAGTCCGGTACTCCAATAGGTTCTGTCCTTGTTAAATTAGGCTTTATTACTATAGAACAATTAAGAGAAGCCTTGTCAAAACAACAAGGACTTGCTCATGTTGAAGCAAAAGACCTTAAAGTTGAAGCAAATGTAATTAAACTTCTGCCGGAAGATTTTATCAAAGATAATAAAGCTGTTCCAATAAGCACTGATGGGAAAACTATCGTGGTTGGAATGGTTAATCCAAATGATAAACAAGTATTGAACGATATAATTTATCTTACCGGTCTTAAGCCTTTTCCATTAATTCTTACACACATTGAGTATGAAAAGTGTATAGATAATTTCTTTGAAATAAAAAAAGAAACAGAAAGGCTTATGGAGGAAATTTCTCTTGATGCTGATATTAGTAGCGATGAAGAACATATATGGCAAAAAGTTGAAAAGGAACTCCAGGATGAATCAAATATTGTAGCCAAGTTTACAAGATCAATTATTACGGAAGCTATTGAAAAAAAAGCCAGTGATATTCATATTGAACCGCGTAATGATAAATATATTGTTCGCTGTAGAATTGATGGTATTTTAAGACAAACACTTGAAATTCCTGCAAAAATAGAAGCTTTACTGGTTTCAAGACTAAAAGTTATTTCAAGAATGGATATTTCTGAGCATAGAAGATCACAGGACGGTCACTTTACTTTTAAACATCAAAATAAAATATATGACCTCAGAGTAAACACTCTGCCGGTTGGATTAAGAGAAAAGATGGTTATCCGTATTCTCCAGCCTGATTTAAGAATTAGTAAGGGAGATAAACGAATTGAACTTGTAGGATCTACTAAAGAAGATATTCAAAAAATTAATCTAATGACAACTTCTCCTTGCGGGATTATTCTTGCAACAGGTCCTACAGGAAGCGGTAAAACTACCACTCTTTATTCGATTCTAAACAAAATAAATAACGAAATGGTTAATATTACTACTATTGAAGACCCTGTAGAAATTAAGCTGGAAGGAATAAATCAGGTGCAGGTTAATCCAAAAGCTGATATTACCTTTGCGTCATGTATGAGGTCTATATTAAGACAAGACCCTGATATTATAATGGTTGGTGAAATCAGAGACCTTGAAACGCTTGAAGCTGCTATCCATGCTTCTTTGACAGGTCATTTAGTATTAAGCACAATCCATACAAATAACGCGACAGCAACTGTTATAAGACTTGTAGAAATGGGAGCCGCTGAGCATTTAATCGCTTCTTCTCTAATTGGAGTAATAGCCCAAAGACTTGTAAGAAAATTATGCCCGGCTTGCAGAGAAGTGTATGAGCCAACAAAAGAAGAATTAAGATTCATTCTTTCTCAATCAGATGATATCAGCACTTTTTTGGAAAATAAAATTTATAAGCCTAAAGGTTGTGATAACTGCGGTAATACAGGTTATGTAGGACGACTGGGACTTTATGAAATTATGCCCGTAAATCGTGAAATTAAAAAATTAATTGCGCAGTCTGCTGCTGCTCACGAAATAGAAGAAATAGCCATAAGCTGTAATATGAAAACTTTACAAAGAGCGGGTCTCGATACTATTTTAAAAGGTGAAACTTCAATAGCAGAGTATCTTAGAGTATTAGGCGCCATGAATGAGTAATTTTTAAGCAAATAGGATTTTAAACATGCCTTTTTTTTATTATACAGCTCTTAAATCAGGGAAAACTATAGTAAATGGCAATATTGAAGCTATTTCTCTTAAAGAGGCAAGAGAAGCTTTAAGAAAAATAGGTCTTTTGCCTACGAAAATTGAAGAGCAAAAGACAATAAAAAAAGCTAAAACTTCTGCTGCCAAAAAGAAAGATAAAATAGTCAAGCTTAAAAAATTAGGCATGCGAGATAAAATTGACTTTACAAATTCTCTTGCTATTTTGTCCAAAACAGGTATTCCTATAGTTGAGGCATTACTTTTTATAGAATTGAATTCAAGTCTTAAAAATGTCCAGAAACTTTCGGCAGAATTACGAAGAATGGTTCTTACAGGCTCTAATCTCAGTGATTCTGTGGCTAAATATCCTTATATATTTGATCAGGTTTATACAGGTTTGGTAAAAGCAGGTGAAGAGAGTGGAGAATTAGATGTAACTATGGAAAGGATGGTATTTTTACTCCGCAAACAGGATAACTTAAGGAATAAAGTTATATCAGCAATGACTTATCCTTGTATTGTAGTTATTATGGCTACTCTTGTCACATTAGTTATGTTGACTTTTGTATTTCCGGCATTTAAAGACATGTATTCCAATATGGGCAAAGATTTGCCCTGGATCACTCAAACACTTATGGATACCGGTCTGTTTTTAAGAAAATTTTGGTTTACCATACCTTTGCTGCTTGGTAGTATGGCTTATACAGGACATCTTGTTTTAAAGTGGACCATTACTAAAAAAGCTATAGATAAAATTCTTTTGAGCATTCCTGTAGTTAGAACTTTTGTAAAATATGTCTCTTTATCAAATTTTGTTTCTGTATTAAAAGTATCTTTTGATGCAGGTGTGCCAATTATAGACAGTTTGTTGCTTGCAAATCTTACTATAAAGAATTTTATATTAAATAGCGCAATAAGAGAAAGTACAACCAAAATTCAACATGGTCAGTCCCTTTCTTTTGCTTTAAAATCTTCAAATGTTATACCGGGAATTATTATGTGTATGATTTCTACAGGTGAACAATCCGGTCAATTAGGCAATATGCTTGAACATGCCGGTTCTTATATTGATACTGAAGTAGAACGTACTCTTGAAATATTAAATAAATTACTTGAACCGCTGTTACTTGTTGTAATTGGAGGTATAGTGCTGATATTAGGTTTAGCGTTATATCTTCCATTATTCCAATCTTATTCAAATATGGTATAAAAATTAGAATCATGAAAGGGAGAAAAAATGGATACTGAAAACATTTCTACTGCTTCTGGGTTTTGGTCTGAAAAAATTTATGTGTTAACTGAAAATTATGAAATAACAGGATATGTTTTTATGCCTAAAACAGGTAAAAAAAATAGAATTTTAACAGATATTTTAAATAGTCAAAAGCGTTTTCTTGCGATTAAGAATGCGCAAATTCGATCCAGAAAATATTCTGAAACTGAACCTGAAATTCATGAATTTGTACAATTAAATTTAAATTCAATTGTGCTTATGAGACCTGATTGGAAAGAAGAGTAATAAAAAGTTTTTTTTATATCTTTATAATACGCTGTAATTTTATACTACTTCATCAAATTTATATTCTTGATTATTTGTTCCAAAAAAAGTTTTATTACTTGTTTTATTTACAAGATCTCTTAGAGCAGTAATAATAGTATCTCCAAAACCAGATGCAAAACCTCCTTTCGTTGTTAAAGGGATTTTTTTTGGATCATCTATAGCAGTCAAATTAACATTAACTCCAGAGTTCATAGATCTTTCACTAGTTATTTCTAATTTTTTATCGCCAACAAGCTTATCAATCTTTTTTAGAACTTGCCGCTCATTGGGGTTACTCGATACAAACTTTATTGGAATAGATAATTCTCCACGAGTTGAAAGAGATGTTACAATAGACATTTTATTTCTTTCTCCTTTCTTTCTAACCTACTTTTACAAAAAACTATCAACTTACATATAAAATACTCCTGAATTTATAAAATTGCCTTTTTTTAGATAAAAAATTTATTTTTCTATTAAAATTAAATTAATAAAATAAATAGATTTTTAGTAAAACAAAGTTTTTTTAGATGTTTTTTAATAAAGTAATCAGCAAATCAAAAAAATTCAGCAAAATTAAAGAAAAGATTGAAGATAACAAGATAACTTTTTTGACAGGACTTACTTCTTCTGCAAAAATATTTTTTGTTTCTTATCTGATAAATACTTTAAATCGTCCGGTTTTGATTATTACTCCGGATATATCTTCTGCTTTGAAATACAGCGCAGATATAAAACTTTTTACAGATAAAAATGTCTCTTATCTTCCTTCTCAGGAAAGTTCGCCTTATGAGCTTGTTTTTTCTGATTCTGCCATAACAAAACAGCAGTTAAATGCTCTTTCCTGTTTTGAAAATTTAAATTCTGGAATTTTGGTAACAACCGCTAAAACCCTTCTTAATACTTATCTTTCAAAAGAAAAAATAAAAAAATACTCAATAAAACTTGAGATAAAAAAAGATATTTCTCCGCAGGAACTAGCTGTGAAACTCACTGAAATAGGCTATAGAAGAGTTACTATGGTGATTGATCCCGGAGAATTTAGTCTTAGAGGGGATATTCTGGATATTTATCCAATGTCAGGAGAGCCTGTAAGGATTGAATTTTTTGCTGATGAAATAGAGGATATCAGAAATTTTAATATTGACACCCAAAGATCGGTTCGTCATATAAAAAATACTGTAATAGAACCAAGATACAAAATTATAATTTCTGAAAATGAAAAACAAATTTTAACAGAATCACTTAATAATATCTCTGATGCAGCGCTTTCAGAGCATTCTAAAAATACTCTGAACCTGAATATTGAAAATTTTCTTATTTCTTTGGAAACAGAAACATATTTTGAGGGAGTAGAGTATTTTTCCCCGATTTTAAATGAAAAATTTGATGATATTTTTGATTATTTACCTGAAAATACTCTGATAATAACTCAAGAGTCAATAGAATCAAGACAAAAAATGTTTCTTCAGGACAGCAAATATAAAAAAGAATATGAAGAAAAAATTAAAGAAGGTTTATCTATTCCGCTTCCTTATTTATTGCATAAAGAACCACAGGATATAATGCAAAAATTAAGCAAATATACTATTTTAAATCTTGATAGCTTTGTTGACAGCGAATTTCAGGTTTTTAATGAAGTTGAATGCCTTCCTGTACCAAAATTTCTTGCTAATCTTGACAATGCTTCAAACTGGATATTTGATCTTAAAGCTTCCGGTTATAGTATTTTTATTGTAACTGAATATCCGCAGAGAATTAATGATGTTTTATCAGAATGGGAATGCTCAGCAACATTTATTGAATCTGATTTTCTGTTAGATACGGTTAATCTGGATAATTTGCTATTTTCTAAAGAAATTATTATTTCAAAGCAGGGTTTTTCTGAAGGGTTTATACTGCCTGATCTAAATTTTGCAGTAATTACAGATACTGAACTGTTTAACAGAAAATTTAAAAAGCCAACTATAGGGAAAAAAGTTTCAAAAAGAGAAAATATTGACTTTCTGGTATCTCTAAACGATCTGCGTCTAAATGATTTTGTGGTTCATTCAAAACATGGCATAGGAAAATTTATTGGATTAAGCAAACAGGAAATTGATGGACAGGAAAAAGATTATTTAACTATTGAATACTCAAATGCTGATAAACTCTATATGCCGGCTGAACAGATAAATATGCTTTCAAGATACAGAGGCTCCGGAGCTTTTCCAAAATTATCCAGAATGGGCGGAGCTGAATGGACAGGGGTTAAAAACAGAGTTAAAAAAGCAATCAGTGATATTGCGCAGGATTTATTAAATTTATATGCTAAGAGAGCAAAAACTTTTGGATTTACTTATGAACCTGACAGTCCATGGCAGTTGGAAATGGAGGATGCTTTCTCTTATACTGAAACTCCTGACCAGATGCAGGCAATAATAGACACAAAATTTGATATGGAATCCCAAAATCCTATGGATCGTTTAATATGTGGTGATGTTGGCTTTGGAAAAACAGAAGTGGCAATAAGAGCAGTATTTAAGGCGATTCTTTCAGGTAAGCAGGTTGCAATGCTTGTTCCAACTACAATTTTGGCGCAGCAGCATTATCTGACTTTTTTAGAAAGATTTAAACCTTATCCCATAAAAATTGACCTTTTATCCAGATTTAGAACGCCAAAACAACAAAAAGAAACTATAAAAAAACTTATAACAAGCGAAAGCGATTTTGTAATAGGGACTCATAGACTTCTGCAGAAAGATGTAGAATTTAAAAATCTTGGTTTACTTGTTATTGATGAAGAACATAGATTTGGAGTATCTCATAAAGAAAAATTAAAGCATATGAGAGCGCAGATAGACGTACTTACACTCTCTGCAACTCCTATTCCCAGGACTTTGTATATGGCTTTGTCAGGCATTAGAGATATGAGTTTAATTAATACGCCTCCTGTTAACCGTGCTCCTATTAAAACTTACGTTGGTCATTATAATGAATCAATGGTCAGAACAGCTGTTTCACATGAAATTGAAAGAGAAGGACAGATATATTTTGTGCATAACAGAGTTCAGACAATATATGATACTGCTCAAAAACTGCAAAATTTGATTCCTGATGCTCGAATTGCAATAGCGCACGGGCAAATGCAGGAAAAAGACCTGGAAAAAGTAATGTATGAATTTTCCATGCAGGAATATGACATTCTTGTATGCACTACAATAATAGAGTCAGGGCTTGATATTCCTAATGTTAATACAATAATCATAAATGATGCGGATAAATTCGGACTTGCCCAGCTTTATCAATTAAGGGGAAGAGTAGGAAGGAGCGATACCCAGTCTTATTCTTACTGTTTATACAAACCTGAAAAAGACCTTACACCCGAGGCAAAAGATCGTTTAAAAGCAATTAAAGACTTTACTATTCTTGGAAGCGGCTATCAAATTGCTTTAAGAGATTTAGAAATAAGAGGCGTAGGCAATGTGCTTGGAGCGCAGCAGCATGGGCATATGGTTTCTGTTGGTTTTGATCTTTATTGTTCTTTGCTGGATGAGTCAATACACGAACTCCAGGGTGAAAAAATTCAAAGAAAAGAACCTCCAATAATTGATATAAATATAACAGCCTATATTCCTGATGAATGGGTGGGCGAAAAAGAACAAAAAATGATAGAATATAAAAGACTGGCTGATGTCCAAAGTTTAAGGGAACTTGAAATAATAGAAGAAGAATGGAAGGATCGATTCGGGAAAATACCTGTTGTTGTACAAAGATTAATTAAAGTTATCAGACTTAGATTAATTGCCTCAGAGACAGGAGTAAATTTAGTCAGGGAAACTGAAGGTATTATCCGTATTTTTACTGATTATGACATGGACAAGTGGAGAAAATATCGGTTAAAACTGCCTAAAAAACTTTCGGAAAGACTTCGTTGGGTTAAAGCTCCAACTTCTTCTCAAAATGGAATTTCAATAATTCTTTTAAATAGTTCTGGACTTTTAGCCACAGAACAGTTAAATTTATTAGAAGAATTATTAAATTGTATTAGGGAAATTTGTGATAAGTAAAAATAGAAATTTTGCAGAGGAGATAGATTTATGAAAAAAATTGTTTTAGGAATTTTATCAATGTTTTTGGTTTTAATGGTTGGATGTTCCAAAGAAAATCCAATAGTTCCAAAAGATGAAAGCCCCGTTATTATCAAAGTTAACAAAAAAGATATTACCCAAAATATGTTTGACAAGACTTTTAAGGGTATATATAATTCTTCATTTTTAGCTCAAAAAAATATTGATATTAATATGCCTCAAAATAGAGTTATTTACTTGATTTATAAGGATAAAACCATAAATGAGCTTGTTGTAAGAGAATTAATTGACCAGGAAGCTAAAAAACGCAATATTACGGTAAGTGAGGATGAAATAAACAAAACAGTTGATGAAACAGCTCAGAAATTAGGCGGAAAAGATAAGTTGGAAGCTACTTTAACTTTAAATAATATTGATAAACAAGAATTTTTAAATAATATAAGACTGGATTTAATAAATAAAAAATTGGTTAAAAGTCTTGTCAGTGAAACAAAAATTTCTGATAATGAGATAAAAGAATTTTATGAAAAAGCTAAAGCTGAAAAGTTTACACATCCGGAGCAGGTTAGAGCGCAACATATTTTTATAAATGCTTCAGAATCTAATATTAAAGAAAAAATAGAAGCTGAAAATCCTAGCTTGTCTAAAGATGAGGGTAATAAAAAAGTGCAGGAAGAAATAAATAAAGCAAAAGCAAAAGCTGAGCAAATCCTTGCAAAAGTTAAAGCAAATCCAGCAAGCTTTGGTGATTTGGCAAAGAAAAATTCAGAAGATGCATCAACTGCTGAAAAAGGCGGAGATCTCGGATTTTTCTCAAAAGAAGAAATGGTTCCTCAGTTTTCAAAAGTAGCTTTTTCCATTACTCCGGGACAAATTAGCGATATAGTTAAATCTGATTTTGGTTTTCATATAATTAAAGTTAATGACCGCAAAAGAGCCGGCATTACACCGCTTGTCGAAGTAAAAAAAGAAATAGAACAATATATACGTGAACAAAAGAAAATGCAGGCTCTTCAAAAACTCCTTGAAAGCACTAAAAATAATACTGAAATTACTTATTTAAATAAAGAATATAATCCTGAGAATATTGAAAATGAAATTAAAAAATTAGTACAGCAAAAACAAGCGCAATTACCTAAAGAGAATTTAAAAAATAATACTCAAAAAGCAGAAAAAAAATAATACAGAATTAAGTAATGTAGGTTGAAATGCAGCAGGGAAAGAAATTAAAATCTTTCCTTGTTTATTTAATTGAAAAAACAAACAATTCTTTTTTATCAGGTGTTTTATATTAATAGATTTTAATGAAAGATGGGGAAGAAATATATGGCAGTAAATTTTGATCCGTATAAAGCTTATAGAAAAGATATTATCAGCGGAAGAACTGGTCCTTATAATAGTAATACAGCAGAAAGTTACGCAAAAAATGCATCTTATAACTATGGAGTATATAACAGTAAAATTTTGAATGGTTATGTAAATCCTAACTATGTAATTGATGCAGGCGAAATGCCAACAGATACTCTTGATTTAAGCTGTTATAGATCTACTTCTTATGCGTATGAGGATTTAAAAAGACATGGAGGTCAAATACCCGTAAGAAATAATCCTTCATTAAGTCCGGTAGATACAGACGGAGATGGTGTGATTTCACTTCCCGAAAATACGGCTGTTGTCCTATTTCAAAAAATGCTGAGCAAAAACCCCGTTGGAAATGAAAATTCTCAGGTCTTCACTACAGAAGATATAAATACCAAAATAAACGAAAAAGGTGTAGCTCAATCTTTAGGATTGATTTTTGGAAAAAGCGCGGATAATACAAAAAATTTGTTGGCAGGTATTCGTAAAGAGTTGAATCTGGATAAGCTGGCTCAGTATTTTCTTACAAGTTGATATTATACCAAATTGCAATACATAATATACTTTGTCATTCTTCGGGCTACGCCCTCTGAATGACAAAGTAGTGTTAATTAATGCGTTTACTATATTAAACCATTACTTTTATCATGGAATTTTTCTATAGCTTCTTGCCACCATGACTTAGCAGTATTTTCTATACGACCACCTGATGCTTTTAATGGTAATAATTTAGTAGATTTTAAAGAATCTTTAACAGTTGCTGTAATTGTTTCAGCTGTTTTAGCTGCTTCTTTTGTACCACCGCCTAATCCATTCCACAAAATATTATCAAAATCTTTAGCTGTTTTTGTAGTTGTCTCAGCTGCTTCTTTTCCTAAATTTTCAGTTTTTTTTTGAGCAAAACTTTTTACTTTATTTACAATGCTCAAAAAAGTATCCTTAGGATGCTTAACAGTATTTATAGTAATATCCTTTGCATTTTTAAGAGTATCTTTTGCGGTTGGTAAAAGACTTTTTGCAAATTGCTTGCTAAAAATTTTCCCACCTTCAGGCAAAGCTCTTTTAGTTTTTATTGCCACATAAGTTGCAAATACTAAAGCAGCAAGTTTTGCCGCAGTGCCTAATTTTGATTTTTTAGGCTTATCTGCTACTGCTGTACCTCCATTAAACATATTGTCAAAATTTCTAGGATTTACCCCGACTCTTGCGAGTTCGCTGTAGTCATAAGTATTGCCATAATTACTATACCCCAATGGATTATATCCAATTCCTGTCGGCATGTAATACTTCCCTCCATTTTTTTTAAATCATACGTTACTTCCTGTTTTATTAAAGTATTTTTTTTATAAGTAATTGCTTGTTTTTATAAAGATATTAAGTTTTTTAAAGCTAAGTCTATAACTGTCCAGGTAATTGTTAAAAATAAATACACTATGATAGTGTATATTCACAAAAAACCTGAATTTATCAAACGGAGCAATAAAAATATGTATAATAATTTAAAAAATCTAAAAATATTGTTTATTCAGCCATCTCAGTTTAATGATGACGGAAGTTTGAGAAAAAGTAAAAGAGCTTGGCTGCCAAGATTAGCTTTGCCTCAACTCGCATCAATAACCCCTGATGAAGTTAAAACTTATATTATTGATGAATATATAGATGATATTGATTTTAATGCTGATGTTGATTTTGTTTGCATTTCAGCAACAACTGTTCAGGCGCCGAGAGCTTATCAAATTTCAGAAGAATTTAGAAAAAGAGGAAAAACTACTATTATTGGAGGAATGCATGCTTCTTTGCTGCCTGATGAAGCTCAAAATTATGCGGACAGCATTTTTATAGGCGAAGCAGAAGGTTTGTGGACAGAGGTTTTACATGATTTTAATCAGGGAAATTTAAAGCCCAGATATCAAAATTTAGCAAATAAACTGGATATTACACATATACCGTCTCCAAACCTGACAAAACTTTCTTTAGATAGATATGAAGTTGTTTTTAGACCTGTTCAAACAACAAGAGGCTGTCCGCATAATTGTGATTATTGCTCTGTAACCAAATTTTTCGGAAAATCATACAGATACAGGTCTATAGACGATATAGTCAGAGAAATTGAACAGCTTGACTCAAAATTTGTTTTTTTTGTAGATGATAATATTGCCGCAAATCCGCAAAGAGCAAAAAAATTGTTTAAAGCAATAACCCCATTAAATATAAAATGGACATCACAGTGCTGCATGAGCATTGCTTATAATGATGAACTTTTGGAATCAGCAAGAGAAAGCGGCTGTGTTAATCTGATGCTCGGATTAGAAAGTTTGTCCGCTCAAAGTCTTCAAACAGTAAATAAATCTATTAATAAAGTAAATGACTATTTTTATATAATAGATAAAATTCATAACTATGGGATCACGGTTATGGCATTTATGATATTTGGATTTGATTATGATGATGAGACTGTTTTTGATAAAACAATAAAATTTGTGGACAATGTAAAGATTGATTTTCCTTGTTATTGGATATTAACTCCTTATCCAAATACGCCTCTTTATGAAAAACTGGAATCAGAACACAGAATTATTGAAAGAGACTGGTCAAAATATGACTGTACTCATGTTGTATTTAACCCAAAATTAATGACACCGGAAGTATTGGAACAGGGATATCATTATGCCTGCAAAAAAGCTTATTCTTTATCTAATATGGTTAAAAGATTTATTGTTCCTTCATCGTTTAATCTGGCAAAAAATTTATTAGAAACCATGCCGCAATTGATAACTCAGCTAAAACTCTTTAGACAGGGTATTTTTAAAGGTTATCATCCTATGACTGGTTGTTAATACTTGTATTTCTTCAATATTTTTGTACTCTTGACAATTTGTACTCTATAGCGTACAATATTTTTATGAAAAGATTGGAAGTTTTTAAGTTAAAAAATGGTAAAGTACCTCTATATATATGGATTGATTCATTAGATAAAGTAATACAAGCTCGCATAGGTAACAGACTTATACCAAGTTGCAGTCGATAAAGTAAAATCGAAGTGTCATTCTGAGGAGCCTGAAGGGCGACGTGAGAATCTGTCTAATTTGGCTTGTATAAATAATCGAAAGATGGATAGATCCTTCGCTTTGCTCAGGATGACAGGAGAACGTTTTTACTCTGTAGAACGCAAATTGGTATTAAACGACTCCAATCAGGTAACTATGGAGAATATAAACGACTTGACCATGGGTTAAATGAATTAAAGTTAAATTTTGGCTCTGGTTATCGCGTTTATTATTCTGATATAGACGATATTCTTTTACTTTTATTATGCGGTGGAGACAAAAGAAAACAAGACGCGGATATTAAAAAGGCAAAAGAATATTTACAAATTTGGAGGCAAGAAAATGAAAAACTCAGTTAATTTTGATGATTATTTATTCAAAAAATTAAAAGATAAGGAATTTGCAAAAGAATTTATTAACGCAAGTCTTGAATCATATTTGGAAGATAATGATTTCGCTGAATTTGCAAGATCATTAGAGCTTGTTATAAAGGCTAATGAATCAGTTTCTAAGTTTGCGCGTGAAGCCGGACTTAATAGAGGTAATCTTTATGGTATATTTAACAACAAAAAGAAACCTCAGTTTGATACGATTATAACTATTTTGTCTAAACTTGGTTTCAGGCTTAAAATTGCTTAAATATTTTTTTCTTCAATTTTGCCTACCTGATTTCTGCCGTCTCTTTTAGCCCGATACAATCCCTGATCCCGGAAGTTTGACACCTTAAAAACACCAAAATCGTCCATAGCAAGGAATTAGACGATTTTTTAGAAACGTAGGGGCGATGTTTTGCTTCCCTATCTATAAATTGTTTTTGCAGGTACTGCTGCTTTTACTGCCTTGAAT
>JAZDPZ010000035.1:0-22418 GCA_043797105.1 bacterium
TATCAGCTTGCTTCTTATCTTTACAGGTTTTATGCTGCCTTTTATGTTCTATTCTCTCTTTTTCTGTCAATTCTATCTCTCTCATGTTATTAATTTTACTACATTTGAATAAAATCACAAATTTATTTCATGATTGGTATAGTTTTAATTTCAACAGCGCAATCTCTGTCAGTTCGAAAAGTCTTAATATTATATTTTTTCAAAATATCCAGCACACAAGGATTAGGATGAAAATATTTATTTTCTCCCACTGATATAACAGCTGTTTTTGGCTTTAAATATTCGATAAAATCTTTATTTACTGAATTAAAGCTGCCGTGATGTCCTACTTTAAGTAAATCAACAGGAGAATTTACAGTTTTTTTAATTAAATTTAAAGCGTCTGCCTCGCCATCTCCCATTAATAATGCTGAAAAAGAGCCGTATTTTATATATAAAATAATAGAATCTTCATTATTTGTACTAAAATCAGTATTTTGCGGTTTTATTACCTGAATTTCAATATCCTTATCAAGATAAATTTTCTCATTATTTTTTAAATGTTTATTTGGAATATTATTTATTTTTATAAATTTTTTTATTTGTTTGTATGTCTTGGAGTCAGACTCATCTCCGTTGTCCAAAATTTGATCGATATGAATATTTTTGATTAAATCTACGGTTCCGCCAATATGATCGCTGTCAGGATGAGTTAAAATAATCGCATCCAGTTTATTAATACCCACATCCCTTAAATATGGGATAATAACGCTTTTTGCCGAATTATAATAATTTTTTTGAATACCTGCTGTATCAACAAGAATATTTTTTTTGTTTGGAGTCTGAATTAATATGGAGTCAGCTTCTCCAACTGCAAAAAATATAAATTTCAGTTCTTTTGAAAATTGTATTTTACATGAAGTCAGGAATAAACTTAGTATTAATGCTAAAAACACCCAGTTTAGCCGCTTTTTTGAAAAATTTAATTTTATATGCAGGGTTAAAACAAGGATAAAAGCATAAAAAACAAGGATAAAAAGAATATTTGGAGTAGGAAAATAATGTATTGAAGCAGGAAGAGTGGATATGAATTTTGATATATATAATAATAAATAAATTAAAGGTTCAACAAGTTTGTCTGAAAGCCAGCAAATTTTTTCTCCTATTATTGGAATCAGGCTAAATATGCTTCCCGCAAACCCAAGAAAGCTTATAATGCCTGTGAATGGCAGAACTAATATATTTGCTATAACAGAATAAGCAGCAAAAGTATTAAAATGAAACATTTGAATAGGCATAACCCACATTTGCGCAACCACAGGAAGAAGAATACTCCCTGAAAGCATGTTTGGAATAGGTTTTAGCTTGTCAGTAAAAATCGGCATGCATATAAGCAGTCCAAAAGTTACAATAAAAGACAGCTGAAAGCCTATATCAGTCATTACCAAAGGATCAAATAAAAGCATGATCATACATATAAGAGCTAATAACGTAACATTATCAGCCTTTCTGTCAATTAATTTTCCAAATAAAATAAACTCCAGCATTCCGGCAGCTCTTGTGACAGATGGAGGCAGTCCTGTTAAAAGAGAATAAATTCCAACTAATATTATTCCGATAATTATAGATAATCTATGTGGAAGCAGTAATTTTCTGGCAAAGAAAAACCAAAATCCAAAAATAAAGCTGACATTCATTCCTGATGCAGCTAAAAGATGCAACAATCCTGAATTTATAAAAATATCTTTAATATTTTTAGGAGTAGGTATAGCATGATCTCCAAAAACTATACCTCCAAGAATTTCTAATTCAGGGGATTTTAGATTTTTTCTGTGTATTGATATGATTTTGTTTTTAATTTTATTTAATTTTTGCAGAAAAAACCATTTTCCAAATTCGGGATGTTCAATTAATTTTAAAGGCTGATTTTTTATATATGCAAGTGTAAAAATTCCTGAATTTTTAAGATATTTTTTATAATCAAACTGACCCGGATTACAAGCTTTATAAGGGATTTTTATATTGGCTTCGGTTTCAATAATATCTCCTATAGCTATATCAGGTATTTTCCCCTGTTTATTAGAGACAGAAACAAGTGTTTTGGCTTTTGTTAAAATCCAGGCAGAATCTTTAGTTTGATTAGTTTTAAATGCACTGACTTCAAGCTCAAATTTTGTTACAGTGATTTTATTATTTTTACCGTAAGCATATTGGGTATTATTAGGTTCTGAAATTATTCTTCCCCTTAAATCAACTTTTGCAGGGGCTAAATTAAATAAACTATCAGGTTTTGGGGTTCTATAATTTGTGTAAAATATTGAAAACAAAAGAATTAGCATGCATATTAAAGCAAATTTATATGTAATTATTTTTTTATACAAAAAATATAAAGCTATGAAAAAAAAGATTATAAAATATGCAAAATTTAAATTTAGTAATGTTGAAGCAATTCCTGCTATAAAAAACAGACAAATTATCAATAATTTAAAAGTCTTACTTAAATCCATTTTTTATTTTGTCATCGAAATATTTAACATACGCGCAAAGTTACGCCAAAAATAATCATTTTAAAGAATTTTCAAGTATCGCGCTTAAATTTGAATCGTGTATCCTGGAAAGTAATGCTTTTGGATCTTTAATTTGTGAAATTTGACCTAATTTTATAAGAGTTAAAATAGATTCAAAAAGGACTATCTCAGATTCATCAGAATTTAGCGCAAGCTCTGTAAGATATGGAACCAGATTTTTAATCTCAAGTTCGTTAATTATATTGATTGCAGATAATTTTCTTTTTATATCTTCTGTTTTTAGTTCTTTATGCAAATTTTGAACCTGTTGATTCCAAAAATTTTCATCTTCAGATAGTAATAAATGATGAATTTCCTCTAATTCATTTAATACATGTTTTTCTTCATCAAATGTATATAGAGAATTTTCAATAAATAAAGTTATCTTTGCCTTTGTCTTAAGGAGTAATTGAGCATATTTTCCAGCTAAAGGGCTTTGTGAATTTTTTTTAGCCAGTTCAATAAGATTTTCAACAGTTTCATATATTTTAAAATTTAATAAAACACCAACATTCCAAATATCGCCAATACCAGAAATAATATTGTCAAAAGCCTCAAAAGCAAGAATTTGTGTTTCTTCTTTTTTAAATAAATTAAAAATATCAGCCAATGAAGCTGCTTCTCCTGCAATATGCTCAGCCATGCCTGAATTTGACATAGCATTTAAAATTGGAAGAACAGCTTCTTTATTGTTATAATTTGCTAAAAATTTTGCAGCTTCCAGTTTTTCCCAATCATCATCAGATATTAATTTTTTAATAAAATAGTTGTAAGATTCCTGATCGTTTATTTTTCCTAATGCTTGCGCAGCATTGTTTTTTAAAGGCTGATAATCTGATTTTGCCGCATCAAATAATGTTTCTGATATTTCATTATAGTTAACAAAAACAAAATATTTGGCAGAATAAGCTTTTTCTTCCAAAGAGCCGGATTTTAATAGTTCAAAAACTTTTAAATTAAGTTCTTCACTTGCAAATTTACTTAATATTTCAGCAATATATTCATCAAAATCTTCAGAATAGTATTTTAATAGCTGAAAAATATTTTCAAAATTATCCTTATTTACTGCATTAATAAGGTGTTTACAGGCTTTTTCCTTTATATAGCTATATAAATAATCTGTATTTTCAATTAAACACTGCCATGCTTCAGTATCAGGAGTGTTTAAAATATGTTCCGCCGCCTGTTGAGCTTTGGCTTTATCTTTGCCTGTTAAATCAGATGTCCATTTATTTGATAAATTCATTATTTACTCCATTAATTAAAATTATTCTTAATTATAGAATATTAACCCTTTATTTTAGAACTTTAAAGATGAAATTTAGCAAAAAATCCTGCAATTATATGAATTTAGCAAAAAAAAAGAGTATTTTTATTAAAGTTTGTTAAAGTTCTTTTATTTTTTACCGACATACATATTGAGTATATATTTAAGATTTGTAACAAAAAAATGGAGCATGCCTATGTTAGCAAACATGAAAAATCCTATTAATTTAAGAAGATTAAGATCAAAAAAAAATTCAAATTTTAATTACAATCTTGTTTTAAAAGATGATATTTGGAAACAAGGTATCCTCCTGTTAAGAAGCGGTAAATATTTAACGAAAGATATTATAGATAAACTTATCAATTTTGGGATTCATGAGATTAATGTTCATCTGGATGAGGAGGATGAAAATGATTATGAATATTATGAAGATGAAAATAGCGCTATAGAAGAATTAAAGAAAAATTTTATAAAAACACAAAATATCCTTGTTATCGACAATAATTTCAGGGATGCTAATTATTTAACCAGGACTTTAATGTGTGTTGGCTTTAAACAAAGAAATATTTATGTGATTACTAATGCCAAATTAATAAAAAAATATTTTGAAAGTAAAAATTTTGCTCATTTATTTATTGATTTTAATTTATATAAAAATAATACTCAAATTGTTGATAATCTAAATTTAAAAAATATAAATATTTTTCTTACAACTTTACTGAGTGAAATAAAGACAAGTATTAGAGAGCTGGAAAGCAATATAGATTCACTTGAGACAAAAATTATTTTAAAACCTGTAATGGCAGGACATTTGAGGAATTTAATCAATCAGAGTGTGGACAGAGATTTCTGTAGACTACTAAGAAATAAACCAAAAATTTAAAAATAATAATAAAAATAATTTTATTATTAAAAAAACTAAATTAAGTATTGTTAATAAATAATTTTTTATTTAGGTAATTTTATAGATATTTGTTTTTTAACTAATAAAGCAGATAGTGAATTTATGCCTAGATTTTAAAAATTTAGCAAAAACAATAAAAATCATGAAAAATCATAAAATCATAAAACTGAAAATATATGAAACTTTGGAGAATCTAAGTGTAATATACTATCTAAAATCAAAAAATATTTGTTGGATCAAACATAGGTAAGATTATTATGATATTGAGGTTGGAGAAAAAAGACCTTAAAAATTTAGATAATATAAGCGTTACAGCTTATAGAATCATCTCAATATTTAATATGCTCCTTGAATATCCTTGTAATGACGAAGAAATTAATGAAAAGTTACAAAGTGACAGTCTTGGAACAAGATCACTTTCTCAAGATACTATTTGTATTTATATAAATACATTAAGAGAATTAGGCTGTATAATTTCCAGACCCGCAAAAGGCAATGATTTTAAATATGTGCTTAAATATCATCCATTTAAATTAAAGCTCACAGACGAAGAAATTTATTCGTTAATAGAAATTCGAAAGCATATTTCAAATCTTGATGACTGGAAACCTCTTGTTAATATTGATAAATTATTTGGGATAATCATTGAAAATTTGGAACCTGAACAAAAGAAAAAATTTTCAATGATTAGAAAAGCTTATCTAAGAGACATAGATGCTAATAAACAAGCGCAATTAATCAATGTTTTAGAAAAATACTGTAATAAAGAAAGATCTTTGGTAATAAAATATGTTTCTCCGGAATCAGGAGAAAAGAGAATTGAAATAGCTATTGATAAATTGACTTATGAAAATGGAGCCCTTTATTTATGGGGTTATAATTTAAAAACAAAAGAAATGCAGTATTTAAGAGTGGATAGAATAAAAGAAATTGATGCCATTAATATCAAAAATAGTCAGTATGTTCCTCAAATATATTGTATTAGATATAAACTTACCGGTATTTTTGCGTTAACATTTATTCCAAACGAAGATGAAGTAATTATTGAAAAAAAAGAAAAAGAAATAGTGCTTGAGACTAAAATTCAAAATAAATTTAAATTTATTCAAAAAGTTTTGTCTTATGGAAATGACTGTACCGTATTATCTCCTGAGAGCATCAAAAAAGAAGTTATTTCTAAGTTAAAGACAATGTTAAATGCTTATAAACAGTTAGATTAGCCTTAGTTGGATTATCAGTGATAGATGAAAAAAAAACCAAAAATTAGTTCAACAGCTTATAGAGTTTTACTTTTAATGCAAATGTTAAATGGGGATGACTATAGTATTGATAATCTTAATAATGCTTTTTCTTCTGAACCAAGTATTGCAAGAATTTTATCAAAAGAAGTAATAGTAAAATATATAACTACTATTAGATTGTCCGGCTATAATATTTCTAAACCCTGTTCAGCAAATAATTATACATATAAACTGACTAAAGCTCCTGTTACTATAAAATTGAGCGAAGAAGAACTTAAAACCTTTATTATTCTTGAAAATTATGTATCAAGTTTATATCAGCAAAAATTACAAAAAAACTATAACAGTTTTATTAAAAAATTCTTAAGATTTTTGTCTGATGAACAAATATCTATGTTAAATCAAATGAGGAAAAATTATAAAAATGATCCTAATTTTAATAATTCTAAATATACAAAATATGCAACATTAATAAAAACATTTGAACAATATTGCATTGAAGATCAAAGAGTTATTGTTAAATATAAACTTCCCTATGATGATAAAGAAAAACAAATAATTTTAGAGCCTAAAGCTATTAAATATGACTCTGATAATGTTTATATTTCCGGTTATAACCCTATTACAGGAGAAAAACAATCATTTCATATGGATTATATTCAGGAAATTAAACAACTTCCAGTAAAATCAAAGTTTAACTATGTAATATCACCTGTTATTTTTAAACTTAAAGGAAGATTAGCCAAGGGTTATAGACCTTATGAAGGTGAAAAAATAACTGAAGCTGATCCGGATGACAAAAATCTTACAATAGCAGCTTATGTAGATGACAAAAATATGTTGCTCCACAGACTTTTAAAATATGGGAATTATTGTGAAATTATATATCCTAAGTATGTAAGAGATAAAGCTATTAAAATTATACAGGATACCCTAAAAAATTACGAAAATGCTGCTGTTTAAAAATTTTTGGAACGCATAAAAAAGTTTTTTCAAAGAGACATAGATGAATGCAATGGAGGTGGCGATTATATACAACCCTCGCTTCCACATAAAAAAAGTCTCTTTCAAAGAGACACAGATGAGAGTTATTGAAGAAGATAAATGAGGCAGTTACGACTTTATTAATATTATTTCAAATAATAAACAAAATTTATTCCTTTATTTAAATGATTTTTAAAATTCAAATAATAAATAGATAATAAAAAATTTTTAATGACACGAGAAAATTATTTACAGGAGAAATTTTAACGACAGGGTAACTAAAGAAAAATAAACAGCCAATCCTAAAACATCTATAGTTGTAGCAATAAATGGTCCGCTTGCAACAGCAGGATCTATGTTAAATCTTTTTAAAATAAACGGCGTCATAGTGCCAAGTATTGTTGCCAAAGTCATATTTGTAAGCATGGAAAGTCCAACCACAGTACCAAGCACTAAATTACCCTTCCAGCTCCAGGTTACAAATGTAACAACAAGACCAAACATTAATCCAATTATCAAACCCACTTTTAATTCTCTAAAAATATGATGAACAGCAAAATTTAGATTTATCTGACCTGTTGATAATCCTCTAACCATAAGAGTAATGCTTTGAGTGCCTATATTTCCTCCAAGTCCTGCGAGAAGAGGCATGAATATTGCAATTATAGGTAGAACATGAAGAGTATGATCAAAATGATTGGCAACATTTACCGCAAAAAATTCTCCGACAAGAGTAATTAAAAGCCATGGAGTTCTTGCTTTGACTGCCTGCATTATGTGACCTGATAAAATTTCATCTTCATCAATCACATTAGTAGAAATAATACCCGATGAAGCATAGATTTCCTCTGTAGTTTCCTCTTCTGTGATTTCCTGGGCATCATCCCAGGTAACAATACCTTTTAATTTTCCATAGTCATCCACAACAGGCATAGCTAAAAATCCGTATTTCATTAATGTATCAGCGGTTATTTCCTGGTCATCAGCAACATTAACCTTTATAACTTCTGTTGTCATAATTTTTTCAACTTTAGTATAAGGAGAAGAAGTTATTAAACTTCTTAAACTCAAGACTCCCAATAAATGATTAGTTTTATCAACTACATATATATAATAAAAATCAATATTAGATGTTTCTGCCTTAGTTCTTATAAACTCAAGAGTCTCTTTGACAGTCATATTCTGGTTGACTGTAAGAACTTCAGAGTTCATTATACCGCCTGCGGTATCTTCCTCATAGCTTAATAATTCTCTAATTTGGGAAGATACTCTTATAGGAAGCTTAGCAAGATATAATTCTGTTTCTTCATCTGACAAATCGCCAAGAACGTCTGCAACAGAATTACGAGGCATTTCCATAATAATATTTGCAGCTTTTTCCTCACCAATTGAACTTAAAAGTTCAACCTGAATTTGCGGATTTAATTCTTCAAGCAGATTAGCAGCTTTTTCTTCATCTAAATATTCAAAATACTGCAATCGTTCATCCTGAGAAATATTTTCAAAAATTTCAGCCAAATCAGCAGAATGAAGAGTATTAAGTTCTATTTTAATCTTTTCGTCTTCACTTGATTTGGAAAGATTTTTAAGCTTCTCAAGCGCTACAGGGATATTAATCAAAATTTTGTTCCTTTTAATTTAAAGAAAGAATTTATTTTTTCAATAAAATTCTCAAGATTGATAGGTTTTGTTATATACTCATCACATCCGACTTTGAGAGCTTTTTTTATATCTTTTTCAAGCGCATAAGCAGAAATAGCAAAAACAGACAAATTTTTAGTCAGATTATCAGATTTTATAATTTTTACAACTTCAAATCCATCCATTTCCGGCAATTGAATATCCATTAAAATTAAATCTAATTTATCATGATATTCCTGAATTTTATCAAGAGCTGTTTTTCCGTCACGCGCTTCAATAACCTCATAACCGTGAAACATAAGAATATCCTTTACAAGTTTCAAGTTACTCAAATTATCTTCAACTACTAATATAATGCCTTTTTTATCTTTATTCATTTGTTTTTAACCGTTTTTCCCGTGTATATTCTTACTTAAAATAGTTTATTCTGTTTCATTTTCATTTAAAGGCAGCGCAAATGTAAAAATTGCTCCTTTAGTGAGACTGCTTTCCACCCAGATTTTTCCGCCGTGCATTTCGATTAATTCTTTTGTAATTGTAAGTCCAAGACCGGTACTGCCTTGTTTTCTTACATAAGAACTATCTATTTGTTGAAATTTTATAAATATTTTTTCATGAAATTTTGAATCAATTCCAATTCCATTATCTTTAACATAAATTTTAATTTTATCATCAATTTTATTAATCCCTATTTTTATTTGTCCGTTTTCAGGTGTAAATTTTGTTGCATTACTTAAAAGATTATATAAAATTTGTTGAAATTTACGATAATCAGCAAATATATTAATATTTTTATCATCACAAAGTACCTCAATACTTATTTTTTTCTTGTTAGCAAGCGCTCTGACCACATTTATAACCTCACTTACTGCTTCATAAACAGAAAATTGTCTTTTATAAAGCTGCATTTCATTTGCTTCAATTTTGGATAGATCAAGCAAATCATTTATCATTCCAAGAAGATGAATACCGCTTGTATGAATATCATCAATATATTCTTCCTGTTTTTCATTAAGGCTTCCAAAAATTTTAAGATTTAGAGCTTCTGAAAAACCTATAATAGCATTAAGAGGTGTCCTAAATTCATGTGATATATTAGCTAAAAATTCATTTTTTAATTTATCTGCTTCTAAAATTTTAAGATTTTGTTCTTTTATAATTTCAAAAGATTTTGTTCTTTCAATAACATTTTCTTTTAAAATTTTAAGCTGCATTTTAAATATATTGCTTAATTCAGCATCTTTAATCGAATATGAGACACAGCTTGCAAAAGCTTCTGAAATTTTTACATCTTCTTTACCAAAGAACTTTCCCTGTTCTTTAATAATAATTATTAAGCCGAATAAAGTCTCTCTTATTGTTAAAGGAGTTGCAATATATGAATATGGCAATTCTATTTTTAAGCCAAGCTCTTTAATTATGGAATTTGATGAAGAAGTAATATTTTCTAAGCTGGTTTTATGATTTCTAATTACTTTATTCAGAAGAGAACTGTTTTTTGTTTTTTTATATTCTTTGTCTTTAACTTCATCTAAGCCTTTTGATGCTTTTAAAATTAAACTGTCTCCATCAAGAAACATTATTAAAGCTTTATCATAATTTAATATTGCTTCAAGTTCATTTAATATAATTTCAAGTATTTTATCGGGATCAAAAGTTGAATTAAGTATTTCAGATATTTTAGACAAAGTAAATATTAACTTGCTCATAGAATCTTTAGAAGGCTGGCTTTCCTCCGGCAAAACAAAAGCAAGTATTTCATCATTCTCTATTTTTAGAAAAACGGTTTTTGTTGGTATAAAAGACCTATTTTGATTAAGAATATTTATTTCTTTATATATTTCGTTAGATTTTACAAGCTCATTTTTAATTTCACTTATTCTAAAATCAAATATCTTTTGTATATTTAGAAGAGATAATTCTTTTTCAGTTTTAATACCTAAAATATTAAAGGCAGCTTTATTTGCAAAATTGATCCTGCCTTTTTCATTTATTGTAAATATTGCTAATTTATCAGAATTTTTTAGAATTTCTGATAAATTAACTGTATTTTTAGAATTTTCACATTTCATAATGACAATTATACTATACAATACATGCAAGCAATTCAAGTTATAAAAATTCAAGTAAAGAATTAGACTTTTATAAAAATTTAAGTAAAATTAATAATAACTCTTTAATAAAAAAATGAATTAATAAAAAATATTAGAAAAAATCATTCAAAAATATTAGAAAAAAGTCTGGAAATCTTTAAAGTTTTTCCAGATTTAACCGACACACAGATTAAGAGGGTTTTATACAAGTCCCAGCTTAAATTTAAAAAATGTTTTTGGGAAAAGATAACTTCTTTAGTTATAAATAAATTAAAAAACCAAAAACCGATTTTAGTTGAGTAAACTTTAAAAAATTTTAAGGAAAGAAGGCGGTTACAACGTATAATGGTATTTATCCGGTATATATAAAACCATATACATTACAAACAGAAAAAAAATCTTTTGAAAAAAAATCAAAAGAACTTGAAAGTTCTGAAAAATTTGAACAGGCGCAAAATCCAAAAGATGAAGGCTCATCTAAAAAATACGAATATAAAAGTTCTATAGATTATAACAGTGAAAAAGTAAATATTAATGAAATTCTTATAGATTTTCATAATACACTTACTGCAATGGATGTGCCTAAAAATATCAACGAAGAAGTTTCAGGATATTTGGGTCTTGTTAAGTTGCAATCTCAAAAACCTAAACCCTCTCAGAATATTGTTAAATCAAATTTAAAAAATGCGGCAGAAATACTGGATGAATATATAACCAAAACCCTTAATAAACCTTCAAAAGTAGTAACAGGCTGGATAAATGCCCTTCTTTTACAAAATATTGAATATAAAACCCCGATCAATGCTTCTGAAAGTATAGAAACTAAAATCACAAGCAAAATAAATGAAGAAAAAATACAGGAAAATATTGATTTAGATAAACAACAAATCATTCAAGAAAAACCTGAAACAAAAATTTCTACTGATCCGGAAAATATCAAATTAAATAATTTATATAAACAATCAGAAAAATTTCTTAATTTAAATGAATATGATAAAGCCCTGTTAAATTATGAGAAAGTTCTTGAATCCGCAAAAAGTATCGGAAATAAATATGTTGAAACCGATGCTTCTATGGATATAGCATATATTCATGATGTGAATAATAATCTCTCTCTTGCTCTTGAAAATTATAATAATGCCGCAAATTTGGCTAAATTTACCGGCGATAGAAAAACGCAGGCAAAAGCTTATTATAATATGGCAACTATTTATGATGACGTTGGAAAAAGTGATTTAGCTCTTGAGCATTATCATGCTTCACTTGGATTTGACGGAGATACTGAAAATTTAAAAGCGCAGGCAACCACTTTAAATAATATTGGAAATATATTTGCAAATACAAAGCAGTATAAAACAGCTCTTGATTATTATAAATTAGCTTTTATTCTTGCAAAAGAAGATGATGATAAAGCAGGAAAAGCTTTTGTGCTTAGCAATACTGCTGAAGTGTTTAAAACTTTAGGTTTTGATGATAGAGCTTTAAAATGCTATAAAGATGCCATTAAATTTGACAAACAAGCTGGAAATATTGTAAATTGCGCAAAAAATTATGAACATGCCGGAGATATTATGCTAAAAAATTCACTACCTGAAAAATCTCAAAATCTTTATAAAAAATCTTTGTTTATGTCTCAAAAAATAGGGGATAAAAACTGGTCAGCCAGATTAACAGAAAAGATAAACAATTTTGCTGATTTTTAAAAAAATTTACTTATAGCGAAGCAATCTCAGAATTGAATAACCATGCGATTCTTCGGGCTACGCCCTCTGAATGACAAGTTCTTTTTTAAATCGCAATTTGGTATTATCAAAGCATTTGATGAATTAAAACAGGTTTTTTAGGCATATTATCAGAAATTTCATAAGCCTGAGAAACTAAATTTATTGATTCCTTTGCTAATTCAGATGAATCAGCAAAAATTTTTGCTAATATTTCGTCTTTTTGAACTTTATCTCCAATTTTTTTATTTAAGATAATCCCTACTGAATAATTTATTTTATCTCCTTTTTTATCCCGACCTGCGCCAAGCAGTTTACAAGCTTTTGCAACAGTAAAAGCCTCAAGTTTTTCAATATAGCCGTCTTTATTTGATTTAAGTTCAATCATGTATTTTGAGACAGGCAGTTTTTTAGGATTATTTATAATTTCAGGATTTCCGCCTTGCGCTTTGATAATTTCTTTAAATTTAACAAGCGCGCTCCCATCTTCTAAATGCCTGTTTAAAATATTTTTAGCTGTGTCCATGTTGTCTGCCCTGTTTGATTTAATCATTGCAATTGATCCAAGATACAGACATAATTCTTTTAAATCTTCAGGTCCCTGATTTTTTAAGGTTTGAATAGCCTCAATTACTTCAAGGCTATTACCAACAGTATTTCCAAGAGGTTGTTCCATGGAAGTAATAACGGCTACAGTTATTTTATTAAGCTTTTTACCTATTTCCGTCATAGTTTTTGAAAGTTTCTGAGCTTCATTTAATGATTTCATAAAAGCGCCACTGCCATATTTAACGTCTAAAATAATTATATTAGCTCCTGCTGCGATTTTTTTTGATAAAATAGAAGCTGCAATTAACGGAATACTTTCAACAGTTGCCGTAACATCCCTTAAAGCATAAATCTTGCCTTCTACAGGAGTTAAATGAGATGTCTGAGATGCTATAGCAGCGCCAATTTTTTTTACCTGACACAAAAATTCATCCAGTTCTAATGCGGTTCTAAATCCTGGAATTGACTCTAATTTATCTATGGTTCCGCCTGTATGACCCAACCCTCGCCCTGAAAGTTTTGCTATTGGCAAACCTGCTGCTGCAAGAAGCGGCATTAATACCAGAGTTGTTTTATCTCCCACTCCTCCTGTGCTGTGTTTGTCAATTATATAATTCCCAATATCAGATAAATCAAGAATTTTTCCGGAATTAACCATTGCCTGCGTCATAGCCAGGCTTTCTTCAAAATTCATGCCGTTTAAACAAGCTGCCATTAGCCAGGCAGAAATTTGATAATCAGGAATAATTCCTTTATTAAAACCATTAATAATAAAGAAAATTTCTTCCGGCAAATGAAATTCCCCTCTTCTTTTTTTTGCTATAAGATCAACCATGTTCATATAATTATTCTCCGGTATTTAGCTTCTTGTATAAACTCTTGGCAGTCTTACCTTTAATTTGCAGGTGATCTCATAATTTATTGTATTTAATTTTTTTGCCCAGGAATCAATTGAAATTATTTCGTCTCCATCCTTTCCCAACAAAGTTATAATATCTCCGATATTAATATTTTCGAGGTTAGAAACATCAAACATCATTTGATCCATAGTAATATTACCTGTTTGTATAACTTTAACACCATTAATTAAGCCATATATCTTATTTGACAATGCTCTTGAAATTCCATCAGCGTATCCTATCGGAATTGTAGCTATTTTAGTCATGTCTTTATTTGTAATATAACTATAACCATAGCTAATACCGGAATTTTTGGACAATTCCTGTATATGAACTATACGTCCTTTAAGAGACATAACTTGTTTTAAATCAGGTATTCCGTTAATATTTTCATGGATTTCAGGCATTAAGCCGTATATGCCAATTCCTGACCTTACCATATCATAATGCATATCGTTATATCCGATCATACCGGACGTATTTACTACATGCAGCAGGATATTAAGGTCTGCTATACTGTTTATAATGTTTTCCCAATCTGATTTTTGTTTTTTTGTCGCTATAATATTCTCAGCGCAGGCAAGATGAGTAAAAACGCCTTCTAATTTGATATTATTGTTAGTTGATGCTTCTCTGATAAATTTAACAGCCTGATCCTGTGAAACTCCAATTCGATGCATCCCTGTATCAACTTTAATGTGTACAACAGGTTTTTTCTTTAATTTATTAAAAGCGTTAATACAAGCTTTTATGTGGTCTTCAGTAAAAATAGAGAGCTGAATATCATTTTCAACGGCAGTTACATAAGCCCAATTTGGAACAGATCCAAGAACAAGAACAGGCGCATCAATACCAGCTTCTCTAAGTTGCAAACCTTCATCCACTGATGCTACTCCGAGCATATTCACGCCTGATGCAATTAAAGTAGGAGCTATCATAGTAGATCCATGCCCGTAAGCATCAGCTTTTACCACAGCAAGAAATAAAATTTCTTGAGAAACAAAATTTCTTAAAATTTTTATATTATGTTCAACATTTGCCAGGTTTATCTCTACCCATGCATCACGCCTTGTCTGTGTTGAAGATATTCTAAGTTGAGTCAACTGTTTATTCTCTTCAAAGCTTTTTGTGCTTGCGCATCTTCAGGTTTAAGTTCAAGACACTTAAAATAATATTTTAAAGCAAGATTTTTATAATTCAAAACTTCAAGAGTTAAAGCCAAATTATAATAAGCATCTGCATTTAAAGGATTTAATTTAACTGATTTATTAAAAGAATCAAGGGCTTTAAAATACTGATTTTTTTTATAGTAAATATTTCCAAGATTATAGTAAGCAAGCATAAACTTTGGATCTAATAACACGACTTTTGTTAAAATTTTTTCTGCCTTATCAAATTGATTGTTTTTATATAAACATATAGCATAACTGTACAAAAGTTCAATTCTATTTGGATTTATAAGCACAGCTCTTTCATAAGTCTTGCCTGCTTTATTAAAATTGCCAATTTGTTCAAAAATACCCGCGCTTTCTGCTAAAAACCAGGAATTAGCTTGAATTTTCAGTATTGTATTATCAAGAATAGTTTCTGCCTGAGAGATATTGCCTTCTTTAATCAAATCTTTGGAAGTTTCAATAATTTTTCGGAAATCATTGCCTGATAATTTATTTTTATCAATCATTATCATTGCATTAATCGGATTATTATTGTTACTTCTTAATGCAGATAGTTTTATCTTATAAATATTGGGCGGATAATCCTGATTAAAATTATTTTGGACTGAGTCTTCATTTTTTTCTTCTTCTGCTGATATTTGAAAGTCTGATTTTTCTTCTTTATTAAGCGAAAGCATATCAAGAGAAGAAAAATCAGACTTAAAATTTAAGCTGGAAAAAAAAGCCTTATCTAAAGTTAATTTTTCTTGTAAATCAGGAATAATTAAACTTTCAGAAAAGTCCGCAAAATTTTCTTGAGAGATTCTTATATTAAATTGTTTTTTATAATCTGGATTTTCTTGAGAATATGTTATATTTGTTATATTTAAAAAAAATAAATATAAACAAAGTATACTAATTATTAATAATATTTTTTGTTTAAATTTCATCCGGATTAACCTTTCTCTATAAGTATAATTTTAAACTAATTTTAGAAAAAAGCTAGTAAAAATTAAGGTTTATACTAATTTATTTAATATAAACCTTGTCAAATTTTGAAGATTCATAAAAAAAATTTTAAACAATTACTTAAAAAAACCTCTTGCGTATTTTAGCTTATTAAATATAATATATTTGTGTATATTTAGATTTTAAGAAAGGAGTTTATTTTAATGAATAAGGAAGAGTTAGTACAAGAGGTCTCTAAAAAAGCTAAAGTTACACAAAAAGAAGTTTCTGAAATTTTATCAATTTTTATGGATGTAGTTGAAAAAGCAGTAGCTAAAGGTAAAAAAGTTACTTTAGTCGGCTTTGGCACATTCGAAGCTCGCAAACGCGCTGAAAGAACAGGTAGAAATCCACAAACAGGTAAAGAAATTAAAATACCTGCAAAAACAGTTCCTACCTTTGCAGCTGGTAAAAAATTTAAAGAGTTAGTTAATAAGTAAAAATACTTTTAACAAATATTCTTAAAAAGGGACTGTCAAAATAGATAGTCCCTTTTTAATAAAAGAGTTACATTTTTATAAACTCACATTTCCTTGTGTTTTTAGTCGATTTATACACTTTTTGGCGCCGATTAATTCTCGTGTAATTTCTTTTACAAAGTCTATTGCTTCTATATCACGCTCTATTGCTTCTTTTAAAGATAATATTTCACCTAATGACATTTTATTAATATTAGCCATGCCAAAATTTGGAATCCAAAGACTCTTAAAATTATTGACAGTTTTTTCTTCGTATCCAGGCAATCCTTCCATATAAGTAAGCCAATGATGGTATTGATGAATCAAAAAATAAATATTAACAGGCTTATTACGTATTACAAACATTTCAGAGGTTTCATTTTTAATCTTTATTTGAGTTTTAGATAAAATATTTATCATAGTAGTAAGTAAAATAGCTTTAAAACCATTCAAAGGCATTATAAAACCTTCATCTTCTCCAATTAAAGATAAAAATTTTTCAACATGAGGCATTCTTATAACTGTTGTGCCTTTTGATTCAATGAATTTTAACAGTCCTTCAGGATTATTTATATATTTTTTTAATACTTCTTTTGCTTCTTTGTTTATTTCTTCAACATCAAGTTTAATACTTCCATTTATTTGAAGAATATCATTAGATGTTAGGAAAGTTTTTACTTTTTTTAGAGGAAAATCTTTCTCTAAAAACTTTTTAGAACGATTAAAATATTTTAATATAGATTTTATGCTTTTAAAAAAATTTAATAAATTCATTTTAATATTATTTCCTTTACAAAATTTCTTCCCTATGTTTATAAAAACACAAAGCGGTTTAAAATTGCTTGATTAATTTCAGAACAAAAAAATCTGGAAAGAACCTACTCTTTTGAATTCAGTTCCTTCCATTGTTTTAAATTATAAATTATTGTTTTTTTAAAGTCATTGCCTGTTTAGATAATTTATTATTAACCGCCTTAATAAAATATTGTGATTTTATTAAGTAATGAACAATAAATTTTCACTTTTTAAAAAAAAAGATTTGGTGTAGGGGTGGCTAAGCCACATTCACCAGTTACTAATCCTTCCAGAGAGGACATAATGGTGTGCAGCTTTGCTGCCTGCCCTAGTCTCGCTCCCCTCCCTCAAGGGAGGGGTAAGGGGAGGGTGTATAAATTTATTGTTACCTACTTAAGAAACTTAGCAGTAATTAAGTTGTAAATATTTGGAAAAAATTATAAAATAATTTCAATAATTAATTAAAGGTAATTTTCTATGTCTATTGCTTATATATGTATTGGTTCTAATATTGGTGACAGAGTTGGATATGTCCAGCAAGCGCATAATTTGTTAAATGATACAGAAGGAATTAAGATAATTAATGGTTCCAGTTTGTATGAAACAGAGCCTTATGGATATAAAAATCAAGAATGGTTTGTAAATGCTGTTTTAAAAATAGAAACTAATCTTGAACCTTTAAAATTATTGGAAGAATGCCAAAGAATTGAAAGACAATTGGGAAGGGTTAGAAATATGGAACTTCCACAATGGGGACCAAGGACAATGGATCTTGATATTTTGTTTTATGACAAGCTTATTATTACAACAAACGAACTCCAGATTCCTCATCCAATGTTAGATTTAAGAGCTTATGCATTAGTGCCTTTTTTGGAAATAGCTCCTGATTTAATTCATCCTGTTATTGGAAAGACAATTTCTGAAATTCATAATAATCTTCCTGCTCCTGAAGAAGTATATTTATATGGCACAAGAAGACATGACTAAAATTTCTGATTCAATAAAAAATAATAATAAAAAGCCTGCATTAATTCCGTTTATAGTTTCAGGTTATCCAAATATAGAAACTACAAGAGATCTGCTATATGTCTTTGAAAAACTTGAAGTTGCGGCAGTAGAGCTGGGTGTGCCTTTTTCTGATCCTCTTGCGGATGGCATTGTTATACAAAAAGCAGCAAAATCCGCTCTTGAACTTGGAATAAATTTGGATAAAATTTTTAATTTATTAGAAAAAATTGATTTAAAAATTCCAATAATTTTATTTTCTTATTTTAATCCTATTTTAAGTTATGGAATTAAAGATTTTATTAATAAAGCAAAATTAACAAATGTTGCAGGCATAATAATTCCTGATCTGCCGGTTGAAGAGAGTAAAGAATTTTCAATGCTTTGTCAAATTAATAATATAGATTTTATTATGCTTGTTGCCCCTACATCTAATAAAGACAGAATTATAAATATCTCTAAAAAATCTTCCGGATTTATTTATCTTGTGTCATCAACAGGTGTAACAGGCGTTAGAGATAATTTTTCGAATATTCTTTCAAATATTGTTACAGAAATAAAAAAGGTTACTGATACTCCTATTGCTGTCGGATTTGGAGTATCAAAACCGGAACATATTTCAAGCTTAAAAGAATTAGATGTAGATGGCGCAATTATAGGCAGCGCTTTAATAAAAATAATTGACCAATATAAAAATGAAAAAGAATTATTACTAAGCAAAGTTTATGAATATCTAAATTCACTTGGAGTTTAAATGAGCATATTTTCAAAAAAATCCAAAATTTTTATGGCTTTGCCTTTATTTATTGTTTTAAATAATCTATCTGCAAATACAGAATATCCTCCTAACTCTATTCAAACAACAAAAGCAGTTTCACAGGAATATAGAAAAAAATCGTCTTTTTTAATTAATAATAATATTTTACAGCTTGATATTCCTGCCATCAGTAAATTACAAGACCATCAAAATATTAATTTTATTCAATATGACCTGAATAAAGTTATTTTATATAATTCTGCTTTACAAAAATCTGATACTCTTGGAAATCCTGCTATATATTTTTTAATAAGCGGAAAAGATTCAATAAATGACTTTTTAAAATACAAAGATCATAAAAAATATGCTGATGCCATATTAAAAACAGATAAATCCAATTGGAGGAATGATCCAAGATTTAAAAAATTAACTGCTCAGGCTGAACAACAAATAAAAAATAAAACTTTATCAAAAGACCTTGTTGAAAAAATAGAAAATCTTATTGAAGAATATTATATTTTACCGGATGAAAATAAAGGATTTGACGATCAGATAAAAATTTCAATAGAATTGCCTAATATAAATTTTAAAAAAAATAATTTAAAAGAAGATTATGTCAAAACTGCCCAACATATACATCAAAACTGGAAAAATCTTGTAAGAAAAACTCCGGAAAAATCAAACAGCACACTTATACCTTTGCCTAATCCTTATGTTATTCCAGGAGGCAGGTTTAGAGAGATGTACTATTGGGACAGCTATTTTACAATTCTTGGATTAAAAAATTCAAAATTGGATGACCTGGCAAAAGGAATGACAGAAAATTTTCTGTATTTGGTTAAACAATTTGGTTTTGTTCCGAATGGAAATCGCATATATTACTTAAGCCGTTCTCAACCGCCATTTTTAGCAATGATGGCAGAAGAAGTCAGACCGCATGATTTAACAAAGCCTGAAAATAAAGTCTGGCTTGAGAATGCTTATAAAATTGTTGCTCATGAGTATAAAAATAACTGGATGAATAATATGCATTATATTAAAGAAACAGGGCTTAACAGGTATTTTGATCCAATAGATCAAAAAAGACCTGAATCTTTTGGTTATGATAATGCTAATTTATCTATTAAAAAAGGATTTTATCAGGATGAAAGATCAGAATGTGAATCAGGACTGGATTTTTCTCCAAGATTTTCTCAAAAAGCCGGTAATTATATACCTGTTGATTTAAATTGTCTGCTTTATAAATATGAGACGCTTCTTGAAAATTGGGCTGAATTGCTTGGAAAGCAGGATGAATCTCTAAAATGGCGTCAAAAAGCGGAAAAACGCAAGCTAAATATTATAAAATATTTATATAATCCTAAAGACGGTTTATTTTATGATTATGATTTTAAAAATAAGACTTTATCGGGATATAAAAGCATAGCAACAGCTTATCCTTTGTGGGTAGGATTGTTGAATCAAAAACAGGCTAAAAAAATAAGGGATATAATAGTAAAAGATTTTGAATCCAAAGGAGGCATTCTTACTTCACCAAAATTTCAAAATATAAAAATTAATGATTTAAAGTCAACAACAGAATATCAATGGGGTTATCCTAACGGATGGGCTCCTATTCAATGGATAACAATTGATGGGTTAAATAATTACGGATTTAAAAAAGACGCAAAAAGAATTTCAGAAAAATGGATTAATTTAAATACAGATATATATCAAAAAACAGGAAAACTTTTTGAAAAATATAATGTTGTGGAAAACAATATTGATGTAAATACAAGTTATCCTCAACAAGACGGCTTTGGTTGGACAAACGGAGTTTATCTCCAAATATTTAACAAAATATTATCCACTAAATAAGTGAAAAGATTTTTCAAAATTTATAAAACAAGCTAAAATAAAAAAAGATTTTTATTTTAAAATTTTAGAGGACGGTATTTATGAATATTCAACAAACTTTATTAGATATTAATAATGAGTTTAATAAATGGCTTATACACACTGATGAAGTAAAAAAAAAAAGTAAATAAATTAATAACTGACTGCGTCGAAAATAATAAAAAGCTGTTAATTTATTGCGCAGGAGATTTTACTAAATATTTATTTGAAAATTATGACTTTAGCAAAGTAAATATTGTTGGATTAGTTGACAACAATCCTAATAAGCAAGGAACTTACCTAAAAGATTATTTAATTAGTCCGGCTGTAAATCTAAAAGAACGATTTAATCCTGATTATGTTTTAATATCAACTGTTGATCCAAGCAGAATCAAAAATCATGTTAATCTTGAATTTAAAGATTTTAATATTGGGATTTATTATTTTTTTGGAAATTATGAACTTCTTTTAAGCTTGTATAGAGATTTTTCAAAGCTTAATAATAATTTACAAGTACTTGAAAAAGAAATTAAAGAAAAAAATTTTATAACAGAAACAAAATATGAATGCAGCTATATTATTTTATCGGGATTATCAAATGCTGATTCTCTTGATAAAATGCTTGAAAGTTTTGTTAAAACTACTGATAATCTTGGTAAATCAGAAATTATAATTATAAGTAACGGTTCTTTTGACCATACTCCAGAGGTTGTTAATAAAAATCTTAAGGGATTCGATTATATTTTAATCTATCTAAATCCTAACAGAGGTATAGCCGGTGGATTTAATGAAGGTCTAAAACGTGCTTCGGGAAAATATATATGTGTTTTGCAGGATGATATTATTATTTATCAACCTGGATGGAATACAAATTTGTCAGCATTTCTTGATAAGTACGATAGAATTGGCGCAATAGGCTTTTTACTTGAGAAAAAAGGAGATTTAAAACCGACTCAAGCTGTTGTAGTATCATCTATGTACTGTATTACTATGATGTTCAGGCAAGGATTTGGGTTATGGGATGAATTATACAATCCAAATTCTTTGGAAGATTTTGATTTTTGCTATCGAATAAGGTCTAAAGGTTATGAAATTTGTGGAATCAACCTGGATATTTATCATCCACCTCTTGGAGAATTATCAACAGTAAGTGTAACAAGGAAAATTAGCGGAATATCAAATAAAATTTGTTCTTATGGGCTTCTTTTATCTCATTTATTTACAAAAAGATATGAAGAAATATTAAATCATGAAAATAATTTTGATAGATTTTTTACTCCTATAGAAAAAATTTATACGCTATATCCTGATCACGGAAGTTTGACACCTTAAAAACACCAAAATCGTCCATAGCAAGGAATTAGACGATTTTTTAGAAACGTAGCGGAAGTTTGACACCTTAAAAACACCAAAATCGTCCATAGCAAGGAATTAGACGATTTTTTAGAAACGTAGGGGCGATGTTTTGCTTCCCTATCTATAAATTGTTTTTGCAGGTACTGCTGCTTTTACTGCCTTGAA
>JAZDPZ010000036.1:0-10559 GCA_043797105.1 bacterium
ATTCAAGGCAGTAAAAGCAGCAGTACCTGCAAAAACAATTTATAGATAGGGAAGCAAAACATCGCCCCTACGTTTCTAAAAAATCGTCTAATTCCTTACTATGGACGATTTTGGTGTTTTTAAGGTGTCAAACTTCCGTAAATAAACTTAAAGGCGAGATTATTCTCGCCTTTAAAAATTTTTTTAACTAAAATTAAAAAAGCCGCTATCTTAAACCTAAAAGTTTTTGATACCAGGAGAACGCGGCGACTTCAATCCCGTTAAAAGTGGTTTTTAGTTGCTGTTCAGTTAGATACTTGTCAAAATCATCATTTACATGAGGAAATGACACTTTTTCTTTATTCTTATCAACTAGAGTCACCATAACTACGCCTCCTTTAATTTTATTTTGGGAAAACTCTTGTTATGTTATCATAAACTTATCTAATTTACTACCCCAATAATTAAAAATAATAGCTACAAAAAATTATTAATAAGGGTATATCTGAATCCCAGATTTTTATAAATTTTTTTTATATTGATTCTAAAAATTCTAAAACTTTAGCTTTAATCCACTCACTCTCATGATGGCTTCCATTTTTTGAAATAAATAGCTTTACTGATGGATTTAACTCAGCTAATTTTAAAGACATCTTTACCGGTACAGTCGCATCATTAACAGAGTGCGCTATTAAGAGAGGTGATTTTATTTTATAAATTTTCTTTTCAGTTTCAAATTTTTGAGTAAACGGCATATATTTGACGAATTTTGTTGAAATACCTTCCCAAAATCCGTATTTTCCTTCAAGAATACCATTATTCGTTAAATGAATTGCTACGTCTCTAATATTAGTAAATGTACTCTCAAGTATTACTCCTCTAAACTCATTTCTTGAGGATATATCCGCAACAACAGCCCCTCCTAAAGAACGTCCCCATAAAACTATATTATCTTGAGGTATATATTCATATTTTTTTAAATAATCAATTGATGACTCCAAATCTATATAAAGTCCTGTTTCCGAAGGACTGCCTTGGCTTTTTCCATGTCCTCTATAATCTAACATAAATACTCCATATCCGTTATCAGCCAAAAATTGCGCTATGCTTTGCCATAAGCTTATATTTTCTCCTTGTCCATGGCAGTATATGATTGTAGGCTTATTATCCCGCGCTTTAATATACCATGCGTTTAATTTTATTCCATCCATACTGTAAAAATAAGTGTCTTGAAGATCAGTTTTCAGTTGTAATCTGATTTCCGACATATTTTTATTTATAGGGTAATAAATTAGCTTGGTTTCTATGTTATGAAAGCCTAATGCCGGTTGAAAAATCTGAAACCAAAAAATCAAAGATAAAAATAAGGATATATATTTAGTCTTTTTTATTTTCTTTAAATTCATAAATTTATTGTTTCTCCAGTTGTATTTAGAGATTTATTTAAGAGGGTAAGGCTCTACACGCCCTACACCAACCCCTTTTTTTAAAGGGTAAAAATTTATTGTTTCATACTTAAAAGTATAAACTTTTTAAGTATGAAAAAACAATCAAGTGTTAAAATTATTCAATTTAAATAGATTATTTTAGGCATTTTATAATTATTTGCCTGTTGAATAAGTTTTGTTGCAAAATTCAAGGAATCCTGATCTTCACATGATCCGCTTGCAAGCTTGGACAAGGCAATAATTTTTTGATCCTGATCCAAATCACTGACAATAACTCTTGTTGAGTTTTGATCCTGAATTTTTTCAATATAAAAATACTTGTCAGCCATTGCAGCAATTATTGGCTGATGAGTAATACATAAAATTTGATGGCTTTTAGCCAGATTTGTAAGCTCTTCCGCGACAGCCTGCGAAGTTTTACCGCTTATTCCACTGTCAATTTCATCAAAAATAACAGTATTAACCTGATCTGCCCTTGCAAAAACAGTTTTAATAGCGAGCATGACTCTTGAAATTTCACCGCCGCTTGCTATTTTAGCAAGAGATTTAAGAGGTTCTCCCTGATTTGGTGAAATTAAAAATTCAACATCATCAATGCCTTTGCCAAAAATTTCCTGTTTTGGCGCAATCATTACAGAAAATTGAACATTTGGCATTTCAAGCTTGATTAATTCTTTTTTAATTAAATCTGATAATAATTCAGCCAGCTCTTTCCTTGAATCTGAAAGTTTCTGAGAACTTTTTTTAAGTTTTTCTTCTAATAAAGCTGATTTTTGGGTTAAATTATTTATTTTTTCATTATTTATCTCTATTTTTTTAAGTTCCTGCTGAAAATTTTCAAGATTATTTAATATATGGCTTAGTTCTGTTCCGTATTTTCTTCTTAATTTATCTAACAGCTCAATTCTTTCTTCTATTAAAAATAATTTTTCTTTATCAGTTTCAATATTTTCAAAATAAACTCTTAATTGTCCTGCTGCTTCTTCTAATTCTATTGAACTTGATGAAATAATTTTTGCAATCTGCGATAAATTTTTATCAAAATCACAGGCTTTTAGCAGCTTGTTTTCTAACCTGTTTAATATATCTATAATACTGTTATCTTTGCCATATAAAGAATCATAACTTGAAAAAGTAAGCTCTTTTAATTCTTCTGCATTAAGCAGGACAGTTCTTTCATTGATGAGATCATCATATTCATTAATATTTTCGATTTTTGCGCTTTTTATTTCATTAATCTGAAACTCCAGAAAATCTTTTTTCTGTTCGCTGGATTGAATTTGAGTTTTAGCAGTTTCAAGTTCTTTTTGAGTTTGTTTGTAATCAGAATAAACTTTTGCAAAATTTTCAAGCAGTTCCTGATGATTTTTGTCTCCATAGCTGTCAAGAAGATTAATATGAGTTTTTGGCTGAAGATAATTATAAGTTTCATGCTGACTATGAATATCAATTAGATATTCTCTTAATATCTGCACATAATTTTGCGTTACTAAAATACCATTTATCCTTGATTTTGTGTTATTTATAGATATTTCTCTTGAAAAAACCAAAATTTCATCCTGATCTATTCCGTTTTCATCAAGCAAAGCTTTTGGAAATGAAGAATTTGGCTCTATATGCAATTCAATAACAGCTTTGTTTGCTCCTGTTTTTATTTGTTCTTTTGAAGCGCGAGCGCCAAACGCAAGATCAATCGCATCAATCAAAATGCTTTTACCGGCTCCTGTTTCTCCGGTTAAAATATTTAATCCTTTGTCAAAATGAATTTCTAACTGATTTATTAATACAAAATCCTTAATAAGTAAGGTTTTTATCATTTTTATTTTCCTGATAAACTAAATAAGCTAAGTAACTATGATTAAATCCCTGGAACAACCCCCCAGTGAAGCTTTTCTCTTAATATACCATAAAATCCGTTATTCTCTTTTTCAAGCAGGATTAATTTAGCTTTGTGTTCATTTTGTTTTATATAAATATTATCACTGCTTTTTATTTTTATATTTTCCTGTCCGTCAGCAGTAAGATAAATGGAATCAGAATCCGTTTTTATTTTTACCATTATTTTTTCGTCAGCCGGAATGACTATTGGTCGGGTAGTTAAAGAATGCGGACAAATCGGAACTATGACCATGGCTTCCAATTCAGGCATTACTACAGGTCCTCCTGCTGAAAGAGTATAAGCGGTTGACCCTGTAGGTGTTGAAACAATTAAACCATCCGCAACATAATCACATACATGTTTATTATTAATATAAAGAAATAATTGAGCAGTTCTTGAAATAGATCCGCCTTTAATAACAATATCATTTAAAGCTGTATTGTAAAAATCAGGATTTTCCTGATTATTAGACGCTTTAATCATTAATCTTTCTTCAATTTTAAATTTGCCGTCAATTAATTTTTGTATGCCGCTTTCCATATTTTCGGGATTAAGCTGAGCAAGAAATCCCAATCTGCCAATATTTATACCGAACAAAGGAATATTTAAAGGAGCATAATATCTTGCAGCCCCAAGAAAGGTGCCGTCTCCGCCAACAACAATGCTCAAATCAATATCCTTATCAAAATTTTCATGTTTTCCCGGAGTTATTAATTTCTTTACACAATAAAGACCATATGTATTAAGTATATTTTCTAATTTTTCAACTACTTCAACAGCTTTATTATGCTCAATATTATAGATAATGCCTATTTTGCCAAGCGTTAAAATTTTATTATTTAAAGATTTAATTTTGTAAGAAGAATTCATAGCTTTCATCCACAACTGCTTTTATTTTTTCCTGATTCAAATAATTTTCTGAATAATTTTGGTCATTTTTTATATAAACTAAATATTCAATATTACCCGCAGGTCCTTTTACAGGAGAATAAGTTAAATCTACAGGGTAAATACCAAGTGTGCAAGCAAATTCCAGTATTTGTTTAATAACATTAACATGAATTTCTTTATCTTTCACTACCCCTCCTTTTTTCACCTGAGTTTTTCCTGCTTCAAACTGAGGTTTTATGAGTATAATAATTTCCTGATTATATTGATTCATCAAAAATTTAATATTCTGTAAAACTTTTGTTACTGATATAAAAGATAAATCAATGGTTGCAAATTCAGCAAAAATAGAGCTGTTTTTTATTTCAATATCTTTAATATCTTTATATATTTGCTCAAAAGAAGCGTTTCTTATGTTTGTTCTTTCTACAACTATAATTTTTTCATTATTTCTTAATTTCCAGGCTAACTGACCATATCCGACATCAACAGCATAAATTTTTTTAGCTTGGTTCTGGAGAAGGCAATCACTAAAACCACCTGTAGATGCTCCAATATCAAGGCAAATTTTATCGTTTACATTTATATTAAAAATTTTTAAAGCTTTTTCAAGTTTTAGCCCGCCTCTGCTTACATAAGGCAATGATTCAGCCGTGATTTTAATTTCAACATCCTGAGAAATTTGCATCCCTGCTTTTGAAACAGTTTTATCATTTATTTTAACCAAACCAGCAAGAACGGCAGCCTGCGCCTGATTTTTAGTTTGAAAAAAATTTTTTGATACAAGAAAAGAGTCTAATCTTTGTTTTTTATTTTTTAATTTCATATCCTTCCAATAAATTATCTGTGGATATTACTCCCATTTCAAACAATAACTGTGCCTGTGAAGTATTATAATTGATTATATCATTTAAATGTCTGATTCTTGCCCTTGTTTCGGTAAGTTGCGCCGCAATTACGTCAGTATAAATTCCTACTCCGGCTTCCAATCTTACTATAGATAATCTGAGACTTTCTTCAGCGGATTCAACTTCTTTTAGAGAAGCCTGCATTAATTCTTTGGATGTTAAAGTATCATAATAAGAGTTTAGTACACTTTGTTCAATATTTCTTGCTGTATCAATGAATTTTAATTTAGCTTCTTTTAATTGGGCATTTGCGGCTTTTGCGTTTGTAAATCCTTCAAACCCTAGATTTTCTCCTCCCTGCCAAAAAACAAGAAGAGAAACTGACTGATTTTGGTTCAAATTGGATATTTCCTGACCGGTGCCGTTTACTGTGGTTCTTACTGCTGCTGTAGGCAAGTATATAGAATATGTTGAATTTTTTTTTGCCCTTGTAGCCGCAACATTTAATTTGGCTATAGCAAGATCAGGTTTGTTTTCCAGAGCCGTTTCTACTATTTTGTTAAGGTCAAAACTGTCTTTAAACAGATTTTTTGCAACAACAGTTTCTTCCGAAGGAATCAAAGGGGTCAAAACATTTATGCCTAAAGTATTTGCGAGCTGCGCCTGAGAAAGTTTCAATCTGTTGTACGCTGCTATTAAGTTCTGTTTTGAAGATGCCACTTCCGCTTCTGCTCTTAAAACATCAAATTTTGTGCCTACTTCGGCATTAAACCTTTGCTGGTTTATATTAAGCTGAGCCTGAGTTTGCTCCAATGCTTTTGTCAAAATCTGAGTATTAAGTTTATCCTGTAAAAGAGTATAATACTGTCTTGCAACCAGCAATAATACTTGCTCTTTTGTTAAATCAAGACGTTTTTTGGAAGAATCATAGACATATTGCGATGCTTTTAAATCAAAATACCTTCTAAACCCGGTAAAACCTTCCCATTGAGCTACAAAACCAGTATCTACATTAGTTTCTGAAAGTTTAACAGGAAAAGCTGATTCTATAAGAAAAATTCCTCCAAGTCTTGAATGAATATAATTAAAAGACACATCAGGAAGAAAATCGCTTATAGAATTATAATACAGCCATTTATCGCGTTCTTTCTGGCTTGTGGTAATTTTTACACTAAAGTTATTTTCAAGAGCTGTTTTTAAACTTTGTTCAAAAGTAACAGGAACCTGTTTTTCAGATAAATCTAATATGATTTCTTCTGAAAAAGATTTCTGAGTAAAACATAAATTTAAAAATAAAATTATTATTACATTTAAGACCAGTTTTTTAATCATTTTTATTTTATCCTTAAATAATTTAATATCGATAAATTTAACATAAAAATTCAGCATAATTGCCAGAATTTATAGAATCTTTAAGATTTTGAAATAAAACAAATCTTTAGATTGAATTTATAAAATTTTTAATATATTCTCAATTAGAATAATAAGGAAAATTTAAAATGAGTAAGATTATAATGCTTGGACAAAATTTAATAGATTTAAGCTCAATTACTACGCCTGCCGGTATATTATCTGAATTGAGCAATATATTAAAAGAAAATGATCTAAAAAATAATAAAATAAAGTTGGTTTTGGGCAGTATTTTGTTAACACCTGCGCATGTGCATGATTTAAAATCTGTTTTAGAAAGTTCAGAGGTCGAAATAGAGCTTATTTATACAGATTCTGTTCATACCCAGCTTGCAGCTCTTGAGTCAGGTTTGATTGTTTCGCCAATTAATCGCATTAATTTGGAAAAATCTTCGGGAAATCAGGATTTATATGAACAACAATGCTCAACAACAGAAGAAGAAATTTTGGAAGAAATTATAAATCAGGAAACAATAGAAAAAAAGATTGAAAAAAGTTTTCACGAGAATAATACAAATGCTATGTATCTGAGACAAACTCTCAGATCAGGACAAACTGTTAATTTTGACGGAAATATAGTTTTAATAGGAGACTGTAACCCTGGTTCTGAGATTATTGCATCAGGAGACATTATAATTTGGGGCATACTCGGAGGTATAGCGCATGCCGGTTCTAAAGGCGATTATACTGCCTGTATCAAAGCTTTAAAAATAAATGCTATTCAGCTTAGAATTGCTGATTTGTTTGCAAGAAAACCTGATAGACTTGACGTTGAAAAAATTGAAAAAACAAATACTTTTATGCCTGAAGAGGCAAAAATACTTGATGGAGAGATTATAATTTATCCTTTAAATAATTAAATAAATAAGGAGGAAATCTGAAATATGACTGGACGTGTAATAGTAATAACATCAGGCAAGGGAGGAGTTGGAAAAACCACTTCTACTGCAAATATTGGCACCGCGCTTGCTAAAAATGGCAGTAAAGTAGCGCTTATTGATACTGATATTGGTCTTAGAAACCTGGATTTACTTATGGGGCTTGAAAATAGAATAGTATACACAATAGTTGACGTTGTGGAAGAAAGATGTAAACTAAATCAGGCTTTGGTTAAGGATAAGAAAAATCCTAATCTGGTTCTTCTTGCTGCTGCTCAAACAAGAGATAAATCAGCTTTGTCTGCCGAGCAAATGGTAGATATTTGTAATCGTCTGAAAGAAGAATATGACTTTATAATTGTTGATAGTCCTGCCGGTATAGAGCAAGGCTTTCAAAATGCTATAGCAGGAGCATCAGAAGCTATTATCGTTACTACCCCGGAGATGTCAGCAGTAAGAGACGCTGATAGAATAATAGGACTTCTTGAAGCAAAAGAAGAAATAATCAGTTATAAATTACTTCTTAACAGAGTTCGTTCAAATATGGTTAAAACAAATGATATGATGAGTGTGAATGATGTGGTTGATATTTTATCAGTAAAGCAAATCGGAATAATTCCAGAAGACGAAGATATTATTATAAGCACTAATAAGGGTGAACCTATAGTAAATATGGAAAATTCAAGGGCTGGTCTTGCTTATATTAATGTTGCAAAAAGAATACAGGGAGAAGATATTCCTTTTATGGATCTTGAAACTCCTGTACGCTGGTTTGACAAATTTAAGAACTTTTTGCTGGCTACAGCAAATACTTAGGAGGAATAAAATCTATGAAAATTTTGAACGAAATAGTAAACGATATAGTATCAATATGTAGTAAATTTCTTGTTGGTAATATTACAGTAAAAAATTCCTCTTTAAGTAGTAAAGATGATGCTTGTAACAGATTAAAACTGGTTCTTATGCATGATAGAAGCAAATTAGGTATAGGAACTTTGGAAAAAATGAAAGATGAACTGGTTGATGTCATATCGCGCTATGTTGAAATTGACAGAGAAGCTTTAGACCTTAATTTAGAAAGTGAATCCAATACAATAGCTCTTGTTGCAAATATCCCCATACTTAGAAGCAAGTAAAAAATTACTTAACGCTCCTAAAAATTACTTGAATATTACATATAAATGTAATGTATTTATTATGGTTCTATGCATCTTCTTGAACAAAATCAGAAGTTTTAAACCTGTAGACAAATGAGAAATTATAATTTTTTACAGGTAAATATTATGGTATACTCAACTAAAATAGATTTTTAAATTTGTGTATAATAAGCAATAGAGCTATATATTCAAAAAATATTTAATAAATTTAATTAAGATTTAGGAGAAATAGATGTTTGATAGAAAGTGTAAAATCATATTTATATGCCATGGCGCAACTATTTATACTAATCAAAACAGACTATACGACATAGATGATTATCCGCCAATAAACGAAGAAGGAAAAGGAGAAATAGAAAAAATAGCAAATTGGCTTAAGTTTTCTAATCCTAATATTGATATGATTTATACAAGTTCCAGCCTTAGATCTATTCAAAGCGCCAGAATTATTGCTAAAAATTTAAGAAAGGATTTTGATATTTTAGATGATTTTTATGAGCGGAGAATTGGAGTTTGGGGCGGGCTAAATTTAAAACAAATTGAAGAAAAATATCCTGAAATGCTTGAACAATACAGAAAAAAAACTTGTGATTTTTGTCCTGAGGGAGGCGAATCAACAGATAATCTTAATAAAAGAGTTAAAAATATAATAAATCTCATTATTAAAAAAAATATTCAAAAAAGAATTATTATAATTACTCATCCCGGAATAATTAGGTCTGCAATAAGTTTAACAATAGGCGTTCCAAATGAATACCAGGAAAGAATTTATATTCCTACAGGCTCAGCAACCCAAATTAATTATTACTCAGAATGGTCAAGTCTTGTTTATTCCGCGTATGTATCATTAAATGGCGCGTAATAGTTAGCAGAATTATTGAGGACTTGGAATAAAATGCAGGAATCTATTGATTTTATTAAATCTAAAACAGAAAATCTGGAAATATCTCCCACTATAGGTATTATACTGGGTTCAGGGCTTTGTGATTTTGCAGATGAAATTAAAGGAATAAGCATTCCGTATACTGAAATTCCAAAGTTTGAAACTTCTACAATAAAAGGTCATACAGGAAATCTTGTAATAGGAAAATTATCTGATAAAAGCATTATAGCAATGCAGGGACGGCTTCATTTTTATGAAGGATATTCTATGTCAGCCATAGTTTATCCTGTTAAAATAATGAAAAAGCTTGGGATCAACACTTTAATAGTAACAAATGCAGCAGGGGGAATAAATGATAAATTTAATCCGGGCGATTTGATGATAATAAAAGACCATATAAATTTAATGGGAAATAATCCTCTTATTGGAAAGACTTTGGATGATGAATTTAGATTTCTTGATATGAGTAACGCTTACAGCAAAGATTTGATAAGTTTAGCTAAAAATACGGCAAAAGATTTAAAAATTAAGCTAAAAAAAGGCATATATGCCGGGGTTACTGGTCCTGTTTATGAAACTCCGGCTGAAATCAGAATGTTTAAAATTCTTGGTGCGGATGCTGTTGGCATGTCAACCGTTCCTGAAGTTATTGAGGCGAATTATTTAGGAATAAAAGTTCTTGGTATTTCCTGCATAGCAAATATAACAACAAATAATCAGGATAAAATTTTAACGCACGATGAAGTTATTGAGACAACAGCCAAAGCTAAACAGGATTTTATTAAATTAATTAAAACTATTATAGAAAAAATAAATTAATTAACATAGATAATTTGTTTTATAATTAAGAAGATATTTATAAGATAATTTGAACATTGAGAATTTTATAAGGGCAAACCCGATCATTTCCCCTCTGAGCTTACGCTCAAAACGTAAAGAAGCTTCAGAGAATGCCAGTGAAGTTAGTTTTTTCCGTTAGTGAGAAAGAATGGGTATTTATTTTAATACTTGTTTTACTCCTAATAGATAAAAAAGAGCTGTATAAAATACTAGCTCTTTTCTTAAAACTAAATCATTAAAAGGGTTTTAATGGGTAGCTGGTAACTACCCAGCCCTATTAATTTATATTATAACATATATTTTTTAAAATTACGGATTTTATTAAAAAATTTCTACAGATTTTTGTATA
>JAZDPZ010000037.1:0-33312 GCA_043797105.1 bacterium
TCAAGGCAGTAAAAGCAGCAGTACCTGCAAAAACAATTTATAGATAGGGAAGCAAAACATCGCCCCTACGTTTCTAAAAAATCGTCTAATTCCTTGCTATGGACGATTTTGGTGTTTTTAAGGTGTCAAACTTCCGTTAAAAAAATTATCACCCTGTTAAAACTTAAATCCTAAAATCATATCCCTGTGCAATAGGAAATCTTCTTCCACTGCCAAAAGCTTTTGTTGTAACTTTTAAACCCAAAGTAGCCTGTCTTCTTTTATATTCACTTGAGTTTATCTTTGTGATAACGCTTTTTACAATATTTTCAGGATATTTTTTTATAATTTCTTCAGGACATTTATTTTCTTCAATATAATCTTTTAAAATATCATCGAGAACATCATAAGGCGGCAAACTGTCCTGATCTTTTTGATTCGGGCGAAGCTCGGCAGAAGGCGCTTTATTAATAATTGAATAAGGGATTATTTCTCTATTAAGATTAAAAAAATCTGCAAGTTTATATACCATGTTTTTAGGCACATCAGAAAGAATATTCAACCCCCCGCACATATCCCCGTAAAGAGTGCAATATCCTACAGAAAGCTCTGATTTGTTTCCTGTGCTTAAAAGTAAATAATTATATCTGTTTGAATAAAACATTAAAATATTTGCTCTTATTCTTGCCTGGAGATTTTCCTCTGCTGTATCCATTATTAATTCCTGATTTTCAGATACATTATTTATGAAAGAATAAAATGTATCTGTGATTGGAATATTTAAATATTCTATGCCTAAATTTTTAGCAAGTTTTTGAGAATCTTCCACACTTTCTTTACTTGAATACATGCTTGGCATAGTTACACCTAAGACGTTTATATTTCCTATTGAATAACAGGCAATAGCAGCAGTCAAAGCAGAGTCTATTCCTCCTGAAAGTCCTAAAATTACCTTTTTAAAGCCAATTTTTTGACAATAATCTTTTAAGCCTATTCGTAAAGCTTTAAAAAGGCTTTTTTCCTCGCTGTCAGATATGGCATGTATTTCACCATGATTAGAATCCAGATTATAATTGATTAAACCGTCTTTAAAATCTCCGCCTCTTGCTTTTAATTCGCCATTTTGGTCAAAAACAAGGCTGACTCCGTCAAATAATAAATCATCATTTCCTCCGATTTGATTAGCATAAATTAAAGGAAGTTTATATTTTACAGCTAAACTTTTCAGGATTTTAAAGCGTTCTTTTTCTTTATTAAGCCAATATGGAGATGCAGAAATATTAATAATAACGTTTGCCCCCTGATTTACCAGTTCATCAACAGGATTAAAGCCATATAGAGGTCTTTCCCAATAGTCCTTGTCGTTCCAGATGTCCTCACAAATTGTGATTCCCAGTTTTTTACCCAAAAATTCAACAGGCTTGACTTCTTTTCCAGTCTCAAAATATCTGGTTTCATCAAAGACATCATAAGAAGGGAGCAAACATTTGTAATGCTTTGATATTATCTCGCCGTTATAAATTAAAGCAGCAGCATTATAGTATTTTTTACCGTACGATTCAGGATTAATATCGATAAATCCGCAAATAACACCAATATTTTTAGTGTGATTTTTGATTTTTTCAAGCTGAGCAAGATTATCACGGACAAAACACTCAAAATCCACAAGATCACGGGGAGGATATCCTGTAATAGTAAGTTCAGGAAAAATAACCAGCTCTGTTTTATTACTTTTTGCTCTGTTAATATAATTGATTATTTTGTCTGTATTGCCGTTAAGATCACCAACTCTAGTATTTATTTGTACTAATGCTGTTTTCATTATAATTACTTACCCTTCTCTATATTTTAAGTAATAAACAATAAATTTCTACCTCTTTTAAAAGGGGGTTTGGTGTAGGGCTTAGCCCTACCCTAGTCTAGTTCCCCTCCATTGAGGGAGGGGGTAGGGGGTGGGTGTATAAATTTATTGTTACCCACTTAATATTTTTTAATCCAGCCATCTAAAGCTCTTTACTGAGCCTGGATTATACAGATCGCCCTTGATTTCAACCATGAAACGTCTGTATTTTTTGCTTTTTAAACCAAGTCCGGGAATTTTGTTTAAACCTGGTATTAAATCTATGAGACCTTTTTCAGGTGAAGACGGAAGAAATCCTATACCGGGAATATAGCCGATAAACTGATTTATCGACAAACTGCCTAAAGGTCCCAGCAATCCTGAAACTTTTTGGGATAACTTTCCAAGAATAGTAATATCCGCGTAATTTGTAACCATATCAAGGCTGCCTGAAAGAAAAAGACTAAGATTTTTTCCTTTTGAAGTTATATTATCCGTTCTTAGTATACCATCTTTAACCTGGACAGAGCCTTCCAGTATTTCAAAATCTCCTGTTTTTTGAGGAATTATAAGGTCAAGTATGTTGTTGATATTTAATCCTCCTACTCCGCTTTGTACCACATTTACCGCTCTTAGTAAATATTCAAGAGAACCTAATCTGACAAGACGTCCGTCTGTAATCTGAAAACTGGCAAATCCGTTTGAATTGGCAATCATTTCCTGTGAATTGTTTCCTTTGGTATAAAATTGACCTTTGCCGTTCAAAGTTCCGTAAACTTCATTGGGTAAGCTTAATAATGTGGTTGCAGCAGCATTAGCCTGTACATCTTTAAAGCTTAAACTTGTGGATAACTCTGTTGTTTTCAGATTAAACAATATTCCGCCAACAGAACTTCCTCCTGTAACTTTAAACGATACATCAGGAATTGAAAGAAGCCAGTCAGGCGTAAAATTAAAACCTGAAACAACATCTGTAGTAATCAAATTATTGACAATAAGCTCTTTTGCGGATAATTCTCCCTTTGTTATCAAAAAAGGAGGCAAATCAGCCATTTCTTGTTCCTGTGTGTCAGATTGTCTCAATGCCTTTGTTATTCTGTCTATATTCAAAGATGGAGAATATATTTTAATTTCATTAATTAATAAAGGGAAATCAAGAACATTGGCTAATCTTGCCTGAATTTGCATAGGAGATTCATCTACTGTTATATTACTATCTTTAACTAATATTTCATTTTCATTAAAATTAATGTCAGCAAAGCCTATATTAGTGTCTTTAGACGGTATTAAAATATCGTTTAATAAAATATTACCCAGTATTTTAGGAGATGAAATTTTTCCTTCAAGCTGTATATCAGCTTTAAATGCGCCTCTTGCAAAAAAAGGTTCTATATTAGTTTTAAAAGCTGGATTTAATAAATCAATATTGAGTGAATCAGCAGTTTTTACATAAAAATCTTTAAAAACAGGCATGCTTGTCCGAATTTTACTTATTGTGCCTTTTGCATTAAATAAGGGTTCAAAATTTGTTTCCATAGGATTTTCGCTGTATGCAGCTTCTAAATTATTTATATTAATCCTGTTTTTAGAGCCGGTTGCATTTAAAGTTATCACTCTTATTTTATTTTCAAGTGATTCGGGATTTACAGGATAAAATATATTGTCTCCCTTGCCCAAAGTCATTTGTGCCAATATTTTCCAGTCATTAAATTTTCCATTAATTAATGCTGCTGTAGATATTATTCCTTCTGCATTTATAGGATTTTTAAGAAACGGATTAATATATTTTTTAATATCTTCAGAATTGATTCTTGCAGAAACAAGCATATCCAAAACAGGCTCTGTTGGATTTTTTATAATACCGTCAAAATAGATAAACGACTTTGCTATATGTGTATGCAGATTATTAAATACAATTTTCCCGGGAGCAACAATTAAACCGCCAGTATATATTTTCAATGGAATATCTGCCGGAGTATATTTTGCAGATACTCTGTTAAACATAAGATTAGTTTTGATTCCCTGTGGAAAAATATCTATATAAGCGTTAACCCGTCCTTTAAAATCATCAAAAGCCGCTAAAAATTCCTTTAAATCTTTTGCAAGCAATGGTGTTTTAGCCAGACTTTTGACTTTTGCAAGTTCAAAATCCTTAATATCCAGTCGCACTTGCGGAATAACCTGATCTCCTATCAATTTTGCCTGTCCTGCAATTTTTATCGGAGTGTCAAGAACTTTAGCCTGAACTCTCTTAATAAAAATATTGCTTGTAGTTATAAAAATTCTGCCGCTCAAAAGCTCTACAGGCAATCCGATTTCTTTATGTTCAAATTTTGCATTAATAATATCAAGCTGAGTATTTTGAAATATATCTTCATCAAGGTTTCCGGCTAATTTTAATGAAGTTTTGGCATATCCTGAAACAAAAGTAAAATCTTTTAGAAGTTCTTCTGTTTCAAATAAAACAGGACTGTTTTTTATAAATTTTCTTATTTCATACAGATTTAATCTGGGAGAAGTCAGCAAAAGATCAATTTTTTGATCCCCTATGCTTATTCCTTCGGCAATAACAGGACTTTGTGCAACTATACCCTTTAATTTATCAAAAAATACTTTTTCTTCTATAAATCTTAACTGCCCTACAAGGTTCGTAAAAGGCTGAGCAAAGCCTTCATAAACAACATTAGCTCCTTTAAAAAGTAAAGTTCCTTTAGCTTTAAGATTTTCTTCTGTGCCAACAAGATATAAAACCGTATCTGCTATGCCTGACGCGCTTTTTATGATTTTTAGCGAATCTTTAACTTCTTTTAAAAGAGAACTGTTAAATACTACCTGATGAGCTGTATTTAAATTTAATCCTGGAAAAGTTAATTTTACGTCAGAAAAGCCTAGAAGCGTAATGTAACCGTCTGCAATAACTTTGGACTGATCGACAAATCCGCTGATATTATTAAGTAAAACTCTATCACTGTCAAATTTAAGCAAACCTTTCACATCATGCGCAGGTTTAGATAATCCCTGATAATAAACCCATCCATTAAAAACATCTAAATATCCCTTTAAATTTGGATTTTTAAATTTGCCGCTAATATTTAAAACAACTTTTCCTCTGCCTTTTAAATCCATTAGAGAAACAGGTCCAAGCTTAAACTCAAATATATCTCTGACAGCAAAAAGCACTTGCTGTGCTTTATTGATATCTACGGTATTTGAAACCACATCAAGGCTCAAAGACTTGTTTATTATTGGAGATACACTTCCGGTTACTTTTACAAATTCCCGAGAATTTATAAAAGCCTTTATATTAAGATCCAAAACATTTCCTAAAAAATTAATTTCCCCGCTTCCTTTGGGTATTTTTTTAGAATTAACAATCATTGAAAAATTATTAAATTTTAAATTTCCAAATAAATCAGGCTTTTTATACGGACCTTTTATTATTAAATCTGTCCATACATTTCCTTTAACATTGTATTTTGGCAATTTGTTAAAGGGATCCAGCGGAACTTTTATTTGTTTTGGAAAAATATTAATTATTGAGTTTACTTGAGAATTATCAATAATTAATTTTAAATCCAGAATTTTATTTTTCTCCAGATAATTAAAAATTTTACCCTTTAGTTCAGATTTAATGTCTTTACTGTTAAAAATTACTTTTTCAAGAGTTAAATTTTTCCTGTTGGCAGTTAAAATAATATTAAACTGTGTATTTGGCTTTTGTAAAACAATAATTTGACCATTTGCTGAAATTTTAATATTTTTTTTAGGCTCAAAGTCTGAAATTTTAATATTTTTCCCTAAAATAGAATAATTTTGCTCAGGTTTAATATGCTTATCTCTGAAATAAACCTGGTAATTATCCGCAATAATACCGGTATTTCTAAAAATTACTTTATATTTTTGGGGTTTAACGGCTTTTTTAGGAATTAACTGCTCAATATCAAACTTTCCATTTTCCAGTCTTGTAATATGGGCAACAGGATAAGCAATTTTAATTTCTTTTATTACGACTTTTTTTCTCAAAAGAGATGGCAGAAATATTTTTACAGAAGCTGGTCCTGTATAAATAAATTCGCGATTATCAGAATGCTTTATATCAATATTACTGGCATGTATATTAATACTAAGATCAAGAGAAGTAGAAACATTAAGTTTTCCAATATTTATCGGCAGGTCTATTTTTTCCTGAACAGTTTTTTCGATCTGCGGTCTATATTTTTCTATATTAATTAAATTCGGAACGATTACAAGATAGCTAAAAACAAAAATAGAAGCTAATATTGCAATTATCAGTAAAGAAATTATTGTTTTGTGGCTAAGTTTCCTTATTATTGTCATCAATTTTTCCTGTTTTGGAATGATTAGAAGCCTTAAAATGTGCCTTAGGCACTATATATAGAATACAATATATTAAGCTAAATAACATTAAAAATTTCCTAAGATCGTCTTTGCGATCCTTCGCTACGCTCAGGATGACAAGAGAGGATTATTTATCGGGCTGTATAAAATACTGCGGAGGAATATTTTTGGCTTTGTAATATTCTTTACTGAACATTCCCCAAAGTTGAGCGCAATTACTGCTAAATACGCCTTTTAATTCTGTATTTTGGTCATTTCCCATCCATATAGTCGTTACTGTATCAGGTGTGAAACCTGTAAACCAAATATCTCTGACATCGTCCGTAGTTCCTGTTTTTCCGGCTACAACTCTGTCATTAAGTTTTGCTAGCTTTCCGGTTCCTTTTTCAACCACGTCTATTAATATAGAATTTAATTCTCTTACAAAATTTGGACTTACGACCCTTATGGGAGCAGGATTATGTATTTCAAGGAGATTTCCCTGACTATCCTCAACTTTTCTTATTGCTGTAGGCTCTGTATAAATACCTTCTCTTGCTAAAGTAGAGTAAACAGTAGTCATTTCAAGAGGAGATATTCCGGCAGAACCTAGCGCTATTGAATAATTTTTATTTATATAGCTTCTTATACCTAATAAACGCGCTGTTTTTATAATTGAATCCAAACCGACTTTCAAGGCAATTCTTACGGTCGGAGTATTTCTCGACAAAGATAAGGCTTTTCTCACGGTCATTTTTCCCATATATCTTCCATCCCAGTTAGTTGGTCGCCAGATATTCCAACCTGTATTAAAAGAAATAGGCGCGTCAATTACAGAACTTTCAGAAGTTATAACTCCTGTCCTCAAGCCCGTTAAATAAATAATAGGTTTAAACGATGAGCCTGCAGCGCGTTTTGATTGTGTTGCCCTGTTAAAATTACTTTTTGCATAATCTACTCCACCGACAAGAGCTTGAATATAGCCGTTATATACATTAATTGAAATTAAAGCGCCTTGTTTTACGCCTGATTTTTTAGGCATTAATTTTATACCCTGCCTGATTGTTTTATCCGCTATTTTTTGCGCAATTGGATCCAAAGTTGTATAGACTTTGAGTCCGCCCTTTCTTACCACATCTTCTCCATAGCTTTTTTTAAGCAAATAAAAAACATAGCTTACAAAATAAGGATATTTATAATAAGTTTGTCTTGGCAGAGCTAGTTTTAAAGGTTCTTTTTCTGTTTTAATTCTTTGATTGTGGGTTATATAGCCGTAGTATTCCATTTTTTGCAGGACTAATTTTTGCCTTGTTTTTGCTTTGTTTAAATTTGTGTAAGGTGAATAATCTTCGGGAGCTTTAAGCAAACCGGCAAGCAAAGCTGATTCTGCAAGATTTAGCTGGCTTGCGGATTTTTTAAAATATTTAAAGGCTGCTCTTTCAGCTCCATAAGCAAGATTTCCCCAATAAACCTGATTCAAATACATCTCAAGGATTTTATCCTTGCTAAAATTTTTTTCAATCTGGATAGCATATATAGCTTCAATAAACTTTCTTTTGAAGGATCTTTCCGGCAGCAGAAAAGAATTTTTTACCAGTTGTTGCGTAAGAGTGCTTCCTCCCTGTAAAGATTTGCCGGTATTGGAAAAATTACTGAAAGCAGCTCTTATTGTGCCGGTAAAGTCTATTCCCTTATGCTCGTAAAATCTGTTGTCTTCAATGGATATAACTGCTTTTTGCAGATAAGGAGATATTTTTTCAAGAGGCACAATGACTCTGTCCTCGTCTCCCTGTATATTTGCTATAAGTTGATTGTTTACATCAAAAATCTGAGTTGATTCATCAGGATTATATATACTTGTTTTCGGCAGTTCATCTGTTATTTTTGTTACAAAATTTGTCGTAAATAAAGACACAGAAAGAGCTATAACAGTAAAAATACTTAATACTATTATAATTAATATATTTTTAAGCTGTTTTTTTTCAATTTCCGATTGAGTTGGAACGTCTATAATAGAAAGTTCATTAATCCGCCTTTTGCTCATTTTTTTATTTTATTTTGGAATTTTGAACCGTAAAATAAGCCAGGCGGATATGCTAAATAGGTAACATCTACCTTAAAATAATACCAAGTTGCAATACATAATATAACTTATCATTTAGAGGGCGAAGCAGGCGGCGCTGTCCGCATTTCGCAGCGTAGCCCGAAGAATTCCCTATGAACGTGTTCGATTTTTAGATTGCTTCGTTTCGCTTAGGATTTCTGACCTATAAAATCGCTAAAACTCTCTTGCGTAAAACACAAAGATTTTTTGCCTCCTACTTATAAGTCTTTTTAGCCTTTTAGAGGTAATGAAAAACAAAATGTTGTTCCTACCTTTATTTTTGTATTATACCAAATTCTGCCTTTATGCGCTTCGACTATCATTTTTGAAAGATATAGCCCGATTCCTGCGCCGATTTTTCTATCTATTGCCTGCGCCATAGCATATCTTTGGAATATTCTTCCTCTTATTTCAGGAAGAATACCTGGTCCATTGTCACTTACACAAGTTACCATAGAATTTTCCTGAACAGAACTTTTAATCATAATATATCCTTGTTTTTGAGTATAGGTAATAGCATTTTCAAGCAGGCTATAAAGAACTTTATAAATTTCATTCTTATCTAACTTTATATATGGAAGATTTTCCTGAATTTTTGTGTCAATTGTTATTGATTTTGACTTTGCAAATTCCTGTAAAGAATTTATTACTTCATCTATGATTTTAACAATATTATATTTATCCAAATTTAATATTTGTCTTCCGGATTCATAGTTATAGCTATCAAGAAGCTTTGTCAGCAGATCAGATGAAATTTCATTACTTTTTATAATATCGTTGATAATTTCCTTAAATTTGCCTATAGGTTGATCATCAGGTCTTGAAACAAGATATTCCAAAACTTTATGTTCTCCTATAATTGGAACCTGAAAGTCATGCGCCAGTGTAAGCACAAAAGTGTGTCTAAGATGTTCTATCTCTAATTGTTTTGTAATTTCCCAAATGATTGATACAACAGATTCAGTAATTAAGCTTAACAGCTCCATTTCATCCTGAGTCCATATTCTTGATGTTTCCGAGCATAAAATAATAGAGCCAAAAATGTCTACAGTATGATCGTACTTGATAAATGGAGCTGAAATCATTGATTTTACAAAATATTTTTTAAAAAATTCCTGCGCTGCTTTATTTTCAGCATAGTGTTTTTTTGTATCTTCTATTATTATGGTTTCTTTGCTTTTTAACATTTCTAAAAACATATCAATACAGGTTTTTGGTAAATCAATATTTTTTAAAGAAGGTAAATCAATATTTTTTATGTATTCATATTTTATTATTGCTGTTTCATGAATATAAGGCTGCATTTCTATAAAAAGAATTCTATTTACATCATATATACCCGCTATTTTTGAGAGTGTATATTTATAGATTTCATCCGGGTTTTGAGAAATTTTGATTTTACTTACGATTTCCCTTAATATTTCCTCCTGTTTAGCTTGTTTTTTAGCATTTAAGTATAATCCAGCTTGTTTAATAGCTATATATAGTTGGTCAGCAATAATTTCAAGAAGACTTATATCTTCTTTTGACCAGTGTCTATAGTCAGTTTCCGATAAAAATAGTCCTCCCCATCTATCATTTTCTTTTTTTACAGAAACACCGACAATGGATTTTGCTTCTAATAATTCATAAGTTTTTTTAAAATAATCAGGGGTATTAGACTCGGATATATTATCAATAGCCAGACTGGTTCCATAAGCCAAAAGGGTTTTCCCCCAATGCTCTGCTGTTCTTGGATCAAATTCAATATCCCTGGATCCTTTTATAGTTTCTGAAGCTTTATATTCTTTTCGCAATATCCAATCCCGATATTTTTCATCAGGAACTTCAATTGCAAATGCTCTTTTTACATTAAATAACTTTCCAAGTTCTTCACATGTAATCTCTAAAATTTTATCAATATCCAGAGTGCTTCTTGTTAATTCTATAATTTTTTTAATAAGCATTTCTCTATCGCAATGTTTTTTAAAATTTGAATACAATTCAGCCTGCTTAACAGCAATATAGACTTGTTCAGCGATTGCGCGCAAAAATTTTATTTCGTCATTAGTCCATTTTTTATAATCATAAACATTAAAAAGACCTATAATTCCCCATTTATCGTTTCCTTTCTTAATGGGAATTATTAGCATGGATTTAACTTTCATTTGCATATATGTGGATTTAAAAAAATCAGAAAAATCAGATTCCTGTACATTTTCGAGTATTATGTCTTTTCCTTCATTAAGCATACGGGTTCCTATATATATTCTGGTTCTTGCAGGATAATTAATATCCATTGCTCCTATAATCTCAGGATTTATCTTAAATTCAGCATGTATTGACCACTCAGAATAATCTCCTGTTTTTGGATAACTTTCCATTGCAACTCTATCTACCTGGAATAATTTTGATATTTCTTCGCATATAATATTCAAAACTTTATTTAATTCAAGATTCATGCCTATTGCATTTATAATCTTTATTATAGAATTTTCTCTTTCAGATTTTATTTTTAAATCTGTATATAATTGAGAAACAATCATTGCAGAACGAAATCCTTCAATAATTGTTTGTACTAATGCAATTTCATTTTCCTTCCATATTCTTGGATATTTTGTCTGGGATAGCATAATATATCCCAAAAAATTGTCATCTTGTTCAATTGGTAAAGCAATAAGAGCTTTTGTTTCAGCCTTTTTAAAATATTCCTTGATAAAATCAGGAAGATCAGATTTTTCCAGATCATTTATTACAATAGTTTTGTTTCTTCTGATAAAACTTATAAGATACTGCAAGCCTTCAACAGATATGGGTATTTGAGTTAAATAAGGAATCTCGTCAGAAGCTCTGCATTGAGCTTTAAATCCTGATTCTTCCGGAAATTCAGGAATATTTCTATAAAATGAAACACGGTCAAGATTGAACAATTGAGTAATTTCGCTGCATGTTGAATGCAAAACCTCATTTATATCCGGATTTTTCTCAATTATATCAAAGATTTTTTTAACCTGCTTTTCTTGATAAACTTTATTTTCAATATCTTTCAATATTTTTTCATTATTAAGTTTGCAGCTTATTCCGTCTGATATTATTTTAAGTAAATTTATATTAAGCTCAGAAAGATTTTTTTGATGGCTCGTCTGGGCTAAAATTAATGTGCCTAAAAAGATGTTTTCATATTCAAGGATTATTGAAATATGGGATTTTATACCTAATTCCTGGTAAAAATTTTCTATATTTTTTGAGAATATATTTTGATCAACATCATCTATAATTAAAATTTTCTTGTATTTTAAAAGTTCGATAAATGATTCTAAAAACGGTTCAATATTTTTATTTTCCTTAATGCTTGGAATTGATGGGTTTTGCAGGTATTCAAAAAAAGAGCAAACAGGCTTTTGATGTATTTTTTTGTCATTTGCAAGAACCACTAAAACCATTTCCATATTAAAATGAATGCCTATTTGGATTATGATTTTTTGTAATTTTTGTAAAAATTCTCCTGATATCTTAAGAAGATCAATAATTTGTATTAAAAAAACTTTATCTATTATTTCCCGTTCAAATTTTTGTTTTTTATCCAGATATAAATTAAATAAATTATTAACTTCCTGTGTTATAGTGCCTATTTGGTCATTAGAAATAATATTTATGGATTTGCTTGTATTAGTTGACGTTAATTTAGAAATATTATTATATAAATTATTAATAGGTTTTGATATATTATGAGAAATTTTATAAATAATGAGATTTCCAATAATTAGAGATATCAAGGTAATATATAAATAAATATGTGGAAATTTAAGTAAAAATAAATAACTGTTGGTAAAAACCCAGATTAAATACATAAAACCATAGAAAATACTGTAATAAACAGCATTTTTTTGCCTAAAATAATAAGTATATGAAATTTTAATTTCATTAATCTCATTTTTTGCTACTCCCACTAAAATAAGACTGAATCCGAAAATTCTGAATAGATTAATAATAATTGATTTAAAGTGAGTAACTGCCATAAATCCCAGACTTACATGACTAAAGCCAAGGATAATTAAACCCGCTATCAGGAAATAAGATTTTTTGTTTGTTAAATATAAGGATTTATCAGCATAAATAAATATAGTCAGAATAATTAAAAATGTTTCGGTTAATCCAACTGAATAATTTAATAAAATTATAATTTCTTTTGATATTCCTATAGGAGAAACAAAACTCGTAAATATTTTATTGAGCATACATAAAAAAGGAACTATTGATATTGCTAAAATATATAGCTTAAATTTGAGTTCACTAATTTTACCCTGATAGGTCGAATTTAAAAACGGCGCAATAAAAATAGGTAAAATATATAATAAACGGTGAATTAAATAAATTAAAAAAGATGTGTCTAAATACAGAACAGTCGGAATAAGTGTTTCCTGAGCAGATATATTGGTTGTTAAAGCATGATAGAGAAGGGTAAATATACTGTTTGCCAAAAAACCTGCTGCAATGACTATTAAACGTTTATCCTGAGCTTCACAGCCCATTTTATTCGCTTTTAAAAAAATAATAAAAGATAGAATAACTACTATACTGTCAAAAGCTTTATGAAAAAAATAACCAAAAATCGGGTTTAGAAGTGTTTCTTCCGAAAGATAATTTATTATTAAAAAAGAAATTAAAGTAACAATAATTATTAATAAATATAAAAGAATATTTTTTTTCATATTTAAATCCTTTATATTTGTGTATTTAAGGAAATATATCACTTAAAAAAGAGTTTTTATTAGCTTTTTGGATAATTTAAAAATAGTCTTATTGGATAGTTCAACAGTATTACTTTTAAAAACAAAATTTAAAATAGAATTAATTTAGTTGAGGATAAAGAGGAAATTTAATTATGCAAAATTTTTTGTTTAAAAATTTTATAATACCTGCTTATTCTAAATATAAAAAACTTAATAGATTTAATTATTATAAAGAATTAAAAAAAAGAGATTTTTTGACTTTAGAAGAATTAAAAGAAATACAGTATAAAAAACTAAAATTGCTTATTTATCATTGCTATTATAATATTCCGTATTATAACAGATTATTTAAACAGCTTGAAATTCATCCAATAGACATAAAAAATTTAGAAGATTTTTCTAAAATTCCAATATTAGAAAAACAGGATATAAGAAATAATTTTAAAAATCTCATTAATCCTAATTTGCCTGAAAACAAAATATTTTACGATTCAACAAGCGGTTCTACAGGTATACCTTTAAAATTAGCAAGAAGCACAGAAGACAATGAATACGGTTTTGCTTTGAGATATAGATCTAATGCTTGGTGCGGATGGGAATTTCAGCATAAATCAGTCTGGTTTGTATCTGATACAAGGCATATAACCGAATTAGACAAAGCAAAAGGCAGACTGGCTCTTTGGATTAAAAGAAGACTGTTAATTGATACAAAAAAAATCACTAAAAAAAATATGTACAAATGGGTGGAACAGATAAAAAATTTTAAACCTGCGCAAGTTTATGGTTATTCTAGCCTGCTGGCTGAATTTTCAGAATTTTTAATTGATAAAAATATAAATATTGAGGGAATAAAAGGGGTTTTTTCAACTGCTGAAACACTAAGAAAAAGACAAACAATATCAAAAGCATTCAATGCGCCTGTGTATAACCAGTATGGGGCTTCTGAAATTCCCTGTATTGCTCATGAATGCAGGCATGGTAATATGCATTTGAATATTGACGAAGTTTTAGTTGAGTTCATTGATATTTCTGAAAGTCCAAATATAAAAAAATTAATTTTAACGCCTCTTTATTTGTATGGCATGCCTTTATTAAGATATGATTTGCAGGATGCGGCTGTTTCCGGCACAAAGCAGTGTGATTGCGGTTTGCCTTATCCGGTTATTGAACTTAAAATCGGCAGAATAAGCGACAATATTCTTTCTCCAAAGGGAAAACTTGTTCCAGGAGTTACTTTAAGCTGGTATATTACTGATGCGACAGAAAATATTAAGCAATACCAGATTATTCAGGAAAATATTTCTGATTTTACGATTAAATTAGTTTCAGAAGAAAAATTTAGGGCAAAAAACGAGCTAAGTATAAAAGAATTAATGTTTGAAATGCTCAATACAACTGAAATAAATATAAAATTTGAATATCACGAAGAAATCCTGCCTGACAGCAATGGAAAATACAGACCTATAAAATCAAAAGTTCAATATAAATCTTAATTTTTTCTTTAGAAATTTATATTTTGATAAATTTACTGTTATAAATATTATTAGAAGTAATTTAAAAATTAAATTGATTTTATAGGAGTATTTTATATGGCTAAAACAATTGGTATAGATTTAGGAACAACAAATTCGGTTGTTTCTGTTATGGAGGGAGGTAAGCCGACTGTTATTGCAAATGCGGAAGGCAATAGGACAACACCTTCCATAGTTGGATTTTCAAAAACAGGAGAAAGATTAGTCGGACAATTGGCAAAAAGACAGGCTATTCTTAACCCTGATCGTACGGTAATTAGTATTAAACGACATATGGGCACTGATTACAAAATTAATGTTGACGGTAAAAATTATACACCTCAGGAAATGAGCGCAATGATCCTGAGAAAACTCACTGATGATGCATCAAAATATCTTGGAGAAAAAGTAACATCAGCAGTAATTACAGTTCCTGCATATTTTAATGATAGCCAGAGACAATCTACTAAAGATGCCGGAAAAATAGCCGGTCTGGATGTTTTAAGAATAGTTAATGAGCCGACGGCAGCAGCATTAGCTTATGGTTTGGATAAAAAATCCAATGAAAAAGTTCTTGTTTTTGATCTTGGCGGTGGCACTTTTGATGTCAGTATTTTGGAAGTAGGCGACGGTGTATTTGAAGTGCTTTCAACAAGTGGTGATACAAGACTTGGCGGAGATGATTTTGATAGTAACGTTATGGATTGGCTCTGCGCTGAATTTAAAAAACTGGAAGGAATTGATCTTAGAAATGATAAGCAAGCTATGCAAAGACTAAAAGAAGCTGCTGAAAAGGCTAAATGTGAATTGTCCTCAGTATTGGAAACAAATATAAGCCTTCCGTTTATTACAGCAGATGCTAATGGTCCAAAGCACCTTGACATGGTTTTAACCAGAGCAAAATTCGAAGATTTAAGTCATGAACTTTTTGAAAGATGCAGAAAACCTGTTGAACAAGCGCTTAGTGACGCTAAATTATCTCCGGGCGAAATACAGGAAGTAGTTTTAGTTGGCGGTTCAATAAGAATACCTGCTGTCCAAAAATTAGTTAAGGAAATTACAGGAAAAGAACCTAATCAAAGTGTTAATCCTGATGAAGTCGTAGCTATTGGAGCTGCAATTCAAGCAAGTATTCTTGCAGGTGAAATAAAAGACATAGTTCTTCTTGATGTTACGCCGCTTACTCTTGGAATTGAAACATTAGGCGGAGTTATGACTCCTTTAGTTCCAAGAAATACAACTATTCCGGTAAGTAAAAGTCAGGTTTTCTCAACTGCCGATGATAATCAAACTGCTGTTGACGTTCACGTGCTTCAAGGTGAAAGACCTATGTCACGCGATAATAAGTCATTAGGCATGTTCAGGCTTGATGGAATTCCATCGGCTCCAAGAGGGATTCCTCAGGTTGAAGTTACTTTTGATATTGACGCAAACGGTATTGTAAACGTTAGCGCAAAAGATAAAGCAACATCCAAAGAACAAAAAATAACTATTACAGGCACTTCTAACCTTAATAAAGATGAAATCGACAAAATGGTAAGGGAAGCTGAAACTAATTCTCAGGAAGACAAAAAGAAGAAAGAAGAAATCGAAATAAAAAATAATGCTAACAGCTTGGTTCATGGAGTAGATCGTTTAATAAAAGATCTTGAAAGTAAGATTTCAAGCGCTGATAAAACAAAGCTTCAGGAACAAAGAGATGAACTTGAAAAAGCTCTTAATGAAAATGCTTCTATTGACAGTATTAAAACATTGTCAGAACAGATTCAGCAAACTATGTTTGCAATTTCATCGGCTGCATATCAACAAGCCGACGCCGGCGCAGGACAAACACAGGAAAATCAAAAAAGTTCCGATGCTCAAAGCTCTTCTGATGAGGATGTTATTGATGCAGAATATTCAAAGAATTAGTTTTTCCCTTTAGGCTAATAATTCCAGATTCAAAAAATCCTACAGATTTAATTTGTAGGATTTTTTGTAAATATATATTTTTTATGACTTGATAGTTCGCTTTCAGAAGTGTAGATGTTAAACTTAAATTATATGAAAAGAATAAAATTATTACCGGAAAATCTTATAAACCAGATTGCAGCAGGAGAAGTTATAGAAAGACCTTCTTCCATAGTTAAGGAATTACTCGAAAATTCTATTGACGCCGGAGCAACTAAAATTGAAATAGAAGTTTTCAATAATTGCAGAAACATTCGAGTGGCAGACAACGGGTATGGAATACATAAAGACGATGCAATACTTGCATTTTCCAGACATGCCACAAGCAAATTAACCACAAAAAAAGATTTATGGTCTATATCAACGTTAGGATTCAGAGGAGAAGCGCTGGCAAGCATAATTTCCGTTGCTAAAGTTGTCTGTTTAACAAGAACATCAGATGATCTCACAGGAATCAGGATTGAATGTGAAAATTCCAAAATAACAAGCGCTGAAACAGGCTGTGCAATTGGCACTGTAATGGAAATAAAAGACCTTTTTTATAATGTGCCTGCAAGAATGAAATTTTTAAAGAAAAATCAGACTGAACTTGCAAATATTGCTGAAATTGTGCAGGGTATTGCTATTTCTTATCCTGGAATATCTTTTCATTTGATTCATAAAGACAATACAACGCTGAAAACATCAGGAAGCAAAGACCTTGCTGTTACAATAAGCGAAATATATTCAAAAGAACTTATAAAAGAACTTATCGAGGTTTATAAGGAAGATACTGAATTTAATCTTAAAGTAAAAGGATTTACAAGCAGTCCTGATTTTACAAAATCCAACAAAAAAGCTATTTATCTTTCTATAAACGGCAGAATCATCAAATGCCCCATTCTTTTTAAGGCTATAGATAATGCGTATAAAGATACTATACCTGCCGGAAGATTTCCTTTTGTTGTGCTGGATTTAACAATGGATGCTCAGGAAATTGATGTAAACGTCCATCCTTCAAAAAAAGAAGTAAGATACAGCAATCCGAATCAAATTTTTAATTTTGTCCAGTCATCAATCAAATTTGCTTTTGAATTTAACGGACAGTCTTATTTTCTTCAAAAACCTGTAGCAGAGGAGATTTTTCAAGATTTTGAAAATTTAAATAATTTATCTGAACCTGTAGTTTTTAGTAAAAATTCTCAACCTCAGGAATTATCTAAAGAAAAAATCAAAAACAGTATTGAATTTTATTCTCCGCCTCCTGTTCAGACAAAAATTCAATTTTCTCCATCAGAAAATAAAATTATTATTGATAAACCAAAAATTGTTGGTCAGCTCTTTAATACTTATATTCTTGTAGAAAATTCCCAGGAGCTGAATATTATAGATCAGCATATTTTACATGAGAGAATAATTTATGAAAAGTTAAAATTAACAAGGGATTTTGCTTCTCAACTGCTTTTAATTTCTGATGTTATTGAGCTTGAACCTTCTCAATTATCTTTATTAGAAGAAAATAAAGAAATTTTATCCAAATTTGGTTATGAATTTGATAAAGCCGGCAATAAAGGTATTATTTTTAAACAAATTCCTCAAATACTTGTAAATAAAGAGCCTGAAAAAATAATTAATGAGATTTTAGAAGCTCTTGAAGGATCGTTGGAGCATATTGAAAATAAAATTTTAATAACTACTGCCTGTCATGCCGCAGTTAAAGCAGGGGAAAGATTATCTGTCTGGCAAATGGAAGAATTAATTATCGAATGGCAAAATTATAATTGTCCAAAAACCTGTCCGCATGGCAGAAAAATTGTTCATTCTTTGCCTTCTAAAGAAATAGCCAATTATCTGGGACGTGTAGAGATTAATATGGAATAACTGTTCCGGATGTTGTGTCAACTGAAAGCGGACTATCAAGCTTAATAAATAAGGGTTCTCCGCTTGGAATTTGTATTGCTCCGCCATGCGCAAGGACTGCGCCAACAGCTCCTAAACCTCCACCTATTGCAGTGCCATAAATAGCGCCTTTTCCTACACTTCCTGTAATAGCCCCTAAAGCTGTTCCCAAAGCAGCGCCGGAACCAGCTCCCACAATAGTTGTAAGCAAACCTTTTCCTATTTTCTCTTTTAAAGAGCCTGCTTCAATTAGTCCTGTTTCTGTAGCGACACTTGCTTGAAGAGGAAATTTTTGACCTGAAGGAAAAGTTATTGAATTAAATTTAATATTCATTGAAGCGTTTCTATTTGCCAGTTTAGCCGGAGTAACAGATATAATTTTACCTTCAATTCTGCTTCCTGTAGGAATTAATAAAATTCCCTGGCTGGTAGTAATATTTCTTGGAACTTTAAGAATGACAGGATCTCCAACAGAAGCTATTTCACTGCTTACAGGGGTTTCTAATTCTGTTGGAATCACACTGTTTGCTTGAATAGTAGCAATTGAACCTTTTAACATAATATCTGCTGTGGCGCCTCCTGCTGCTGCTTGACTAATTTGATCTATAGTAGTAGTAACGGGTTGTTGAATTGATTGTGCTTGTTGAGGGATTTGGGATAAACCAATTTTTTCTCTTAAATTATAAAGCATTGCTGCTACTTCAGCTCGTGAAACTTTTTTTTCAGGCATTAAAAAGTTAGGTTGCGGATAATTCACGGCTAAATCAGCTTTAACAGCTTTTGCAACAGGTATTATTGCCCATTTTGGAACTCGATTTTCATCATAAAATCTGCTTAAAATATTTTTGGCTTCAGATTCAGACAAATAACCTGTCTGAATAGTTGTGGATAAAATAGCTAAAGCCTGTGATTTTGTGATATATTCATAAGGTTTAAAGGTTTGATCCGGGAAACCCTTGATTAAACCAAGATTAACAGCTTTTTGAATATTATCATAAGCCCAAAAAGAAGAAGACACATCAGTAAAACCAACTCTTCTTTCAATAGGCATATTTTCTTTATCCAGCGTTTTTACAATCATTGTTGCAAATTCTGCTCTGGTAACAGGATTTTCAGGTCTAAAAGTGTTATCTGAATATCCGGACAAAATATTTTGCATGGATAAAGCTTGAATAGGATTATAAGCCCAATAATCAGGTTTTAAATCTAAAAAATTTTGAGCTAAAACAAGCAAAGAGCTAAAATTTATGAAACTAAATAATAAAATAAAAGTAATAAAATTTTTTTTAAGATTCATAGGGCTTTTTCTCCTTAAATTTATTTATTTATATATTTATATAAATCTAATCTAATTTAATTTGAACACACTAAAAATATAAAGACAATTAGACAAAAGAAATTATTAAACTGAATAATTTTATTTTATCAATATGGCGAATGAATTTTAAATATATAAAAATTAAAATAATTTATCTTGAAAATTTTGTAAGGAGGGTTTTTAAACTATGGATGAAGAAAAAATAAAACAAGAAGAAATGAAACAAAAATTTTCAGAAATGCAGGAAAAACTTACAGAAAATATTAATAATGCTATGAATTCAGCTTCGGAAGGTCTTGATAAAACTGCGGATAAAATCCATAGGACAGCTGAATTTCTTAAAGAAAAAAATGCGGATATAATTAAGGAAGATTTATCAATATTTGTAAAAAAATATCCCGGCAAAATATTAATTGGAGCAGCAGTATTTGGATTTTTAGTTGGTAAATTATTTTCTAAATAAATAATTTAAAATTAGCGCCTGTATCTAAATTAAGGAGGAAAAATTTATGGTTGTTGAACAAAATAAATACCAACAACCAACTGTCGGTAAGCTGCTGAAGCATTTAATAATTGATATGAATAATCTTATAACTCAACATATTGAACTTTTTAAATATGAGATAAAAGAAGATATAGCAATAATTTGGCAATATACAGGCATTATTATTGCCGGAGCTTTGATTGCTTACACAGTGTTAATTTTTTTTGGGTTTTTTGTAATATTTGCATTGGCTCTTATCCTGCCTTTATGGGCATCTTCTCTTGTAGTTATGCTTTTGTACATTATGATAGCTGTTATTTCATTGGTTATTGCTAAAGATTATCTTAAAAAAGCAAAAACAAAGTCAGATATTACTATAAATGAAGCTAAAAAAACTATGGAGGAAGCTAAAAAATGGCTACAAGAACTGAAATAGTTAATAATATAGAGAATACAAAAGAAGATATAGCGCATATAGTCGATGAAATTTCCAATGTAATTCATAAAAAAATAGATTTAAAAGAAAAAATAAAAGAAAATCCTTACAAAACATTATCTATAGCAATAGCAACAGGATTTTTTCTGGCAAATTTTTCAAATCCTATTGGGAAAACACTATTAAGAATAGCTATAAAATCTTCTATAACAGCATTAGGAGTTTATATCTCAAAAAAAAGCATGCATTATTTTTTAGATATAAATTCGGGTTCTTAGAGTTCTTATTTTGGTAATTGAAGTTTATAAGTAAAGCCAATTTGCTGTAATACCTGATAAGCTTCAAAGCCAAGTTTAGTTTTTGGTTGAGATTGGACAACATCAACAAGTTTTTCTACTGCTTGTTTTAATTTTTTTTCTTCAATATACAAGAGCGCTAATTGATAAGAAGCTTTATCTCTTAAAATAGCAAACTGTAGAGCAAGTTCTCTTTCAATATCAGATTGAGCTTTGGCTGTATCTAATCCTTTTAATACTTTATAAAGCTCTGTATGATATTCTGTAGCATTTTCCAACCACTCAACCTCCGGCTCAATCAAATTTTTTGCTTCAGCTAATTTATTTTTTTTGATTAAATCAAAAGTTTTATTGATAATTTCTTCAGAAGCTGTCAAGCCAAGAATATTATCAGGACTTAAAAGTTCATTCGTTGCTTTTTCATCTTTTATTTCACTGGCTTGTTGCTTTTGGGGCGCAACATCGATAATTTGCGCTTTATTTTCAGGCTGTTGTGTTGTTTTTTGCTGATTAACCTGTTGAACAACCGGCTTCTGTTGTTTTTCTACTATAATTATGCCCTGAGCATTGGATTTTTGTTCAAAAATACCGGTTAAAGACATCAACATCATTATAAATAATAAACTTTTAAATCTTTTCAATTTTCAAGCTCCTTAATTTTCTTTATTTGACAGTACTAAAGTAAAGTCAGATTCTCCGCACAAATATCTGTCAGGAGAAACTATAAACTGCGCTTTTTTAAGTCCGGGAATTTTTTCTCTTAAATCATTTGTATTTTTGAGTGTTATATAACTTGAATGAGCAATTATTTGGCTGTGAGGATCAAGAGTAGATTTATCACAGGTAACAGAATAACCGGCTTGAGCAAGAGTGTCTTTTATTTCGCTCAATCGTCCTTCAATTTCAGCGGGATAAAGAATGCTTACTGTTTTCTGTTCTTGTTTTTCAGTCTGTTGCTCTCTATATATCAATCTATTAATGATTTCCTGTGTTTTTTCAGTATCCAGAATCCAATAACTGACCCTTCCGTATCTTGAAGGTTTTCCTGGTAAAGTTGCGGATTGAACACTGTCAAGATTAATTGACTTTGAAAAAGCAGCGAGCTGCGAAAGTTCATAAAAATTCATATCAGTCTTAATATATTTGTTAGCTAATTGAATTAATTGAGGAAGTTTAACCATTACGCCGGGAGACTGTAGTTTTTTGACAAGACTACGAATAAACCATTGCTGTCTTTGCATTCTGCCAATATCTCCCATTGCATCATGCCTGAATCTTATATATTCCTCAGCTTCTTCTGAATTTAAAATCTGATAACCTGGATGAAGATTAATTCTTAATCCCCCTGAATTATCTGTATACCGCATTCTTTTTTCTACATGTACCGGAACTCCGCCAACAGCATCTACAATTTCTTTTAATCCCTGATAATTAACGGCTATATAATGATTAATATTTATTCCAAAGCTATCTTCTATTGTTTTTATAGATAACCCAGGTCCCCCAAAAGCATGCGCCGCATTAATTTTGTCGATCCCATAATTATTGGAAATATAAACTTTACTGTCTCTTGGTATAGATATAGCATTAGCGTTTTTTGAAAATGGGTCAATGCTGATTATGATAATAGTATCGCTTCTTGTGCCTTTGAAAGGGTCTGTATCATTGCCGTTAGAATCAACTCCCAATAATAAAATATTTTGTCTGCCTCCTAAAAGAGCTAATCCCGGTGAATTTTTGACATTGCCTATCAGATTGTCTGTCTTTTGTTTAATAAGACTGCCAATACCGGATATCCAGGAAGCATTAATTGCAAAAAGTATTATAACAGCTATAAAAATGCTAATTGCTATTGTTGTCAGGCTCCATATAAAAGCAAAATTATCGTCTGATTTTATTTTTTTCGTTTTTTTAGTCAAATGAATATTTTTATTATTATACATTTTTTTTGATCTCTTTTAATCTATAAACAAAAAATTTGACTTTATTAGCGGGCGACGAGACTCGAACTCGCGACCCCCAGCTTGGGAAGCTAGTGCTCTACCAACTGAGCTACGCCCGCAAAAAGTTTTTTACCACTTTTATATTAATAAAATAATAAATTATCACTGTGGTTTATTTATGTCAATTATAACAAAAACCATTTGCAGTTATATATTCCTCTAATTGAAGGATATTTTTGTCGCAAGTTCATAAATTGTTATTAAAAATTTAAGTTTGATTTATATTTTTCTTTGTTTGCGTCAAAATTACTGTCAGGCTTTACCCAGTTAGGTTTGTTTTTTGATTTTGGAATAAATATAGCAGCTAAATCATCTTTATAAACCAGTTTCCATTCTTTTTTCCATAATAATTTTTCGTATAAATTGTCATAAGTAAGAGGAATTAAAATCATATCAGTATGATATTTCTTAAGTAAATCATCCCAGTTTACTCCGGTATAATGAAATCTTGCTACTTCATCCACAACGTATTTAGGATAAATTTCTTCATATCTTCCGTCTATAGTGATTAAACATTGTGGATACAGCTTCCATAAAGCATAACTGCCCCAGTTAAATAAAACCAGCAGATTTCCCGATAAATTATTTTGCTGTATAAATCTTACTGCATTAGTGGGAAACATTTTTTTATTAACATCAATTTTAAGCGGCACAAAAAAAATTATTAATAATCCAAAAAATAATATACTTCCATAAATAGTAAATTCTCCGAGTTTTTTACTCATAGTTCTCAAATTTATTGGAAAAACAGAATAAATCCCGTCAATAACAGGATATAAATAATAATAAATATAAGAACCGGAAGCCAGTATAAAGAAAATAATATGTCTTACATGTTTAAGAGAAAAATAAAAAGTTATTCCTAAAATCAATATTTCTGCCCAGTTTATCTTTTTAAAATGCTTAATAAACATATAAATAAAAGATAAAATAGTAAGAATAAGAAATATTTTAAATCCTAAAGCTATTTTAATTGGTCCAAAAAGATTAAGAGGATCCCACTCCGAAACAAAAGGTCTGTGCATTGTAACAGCATCAATGATAAAACTCCAATAAGTTATTCCATAAGGATTTATAAGAGTTGCAGGAATAGAAATAGCTAATATGCCAAAATATTTTAAAAAAGATCTTTTATTAAGAGCTTCTCCAATTCCAAAAAGACAGACTATCCCCAAACCTGCAAGAAATCCGCCGTGCATATTTGCCCAGATAATCATAGTTATCGGAAAAATCCAGATTAATCTATTGTTTCCAAGTTTTACAAGATCCAATAAATATAACCAAAGAGCAAAAAGTAAATAAGTAAAGCTTTGTGATCTGATTGTATTATCAAAAGCTGATAATATTCCGTAAAAAAATAATAAATAATAAACTATTCTATAGGGATTTTCATTATTTGATACTGATCTAAGTTGATTAATTTTAAATACAAGAATAAAAATAAATAATAAAATAAAAAATTTTAAAGCTAAAAGCCCGATATCACCAAAATAATGTGAAACAAAATAAAAAATTACCCCTGATCCCCATTCATGGTCTATCCATATATTTTTTGTCGGAGTATATGCAAAAATATCATGCTTTAAAATAGCTCCTGCATTAAAAAAAATAGCTCCAACCGCGAATCTTGCCCATAAATCCCAATCAGCGTTATTATAAATAACTGTAATAAAATAAATTATTAAAATTATACTTATAAAAAAAAAGATTTTTTTCATTCCATATATTCGTTAATTTTTTTTACAAGCTCGGCAAATCTTTTACTTACTTCTCCCTGGCTTATACCCAGTTCAGAAGATATTTCAGATTGATTTAATCCTTTTAAATAACGTAAAATAAATATATCTTGATATTTTTTATTCTTTTTTTCAGAATCGATTCGAAAAATTATATTTTTTATTTTTTTAATTTCTTCCTGCTGAATAATAATTTCTTCAACGTGAACTGCTGGATCAGGAATATCATATAAAAGATTTTCTTCATCATCAACCGCATAAACGCCCGGCGCAGATGTGAATACTTCCTGAACCTGCACATAACCGTCTTTTGATCTTCGCAATCTCCCATGATTTTTAAGCACGTCAAGTATAGCTGAACTAGCAACTTTATTCAGATAAGATTCAAAATTTTTTATATTATCAAGAGAAGAAATTATGCTGTAGCATCTTTTAAAAGTCTCACTGCAAAAATCATCCGCCAGATCTTCATTTCCATAAAATCGGGGATTTCTCTTTATAATATTTTCAATTAAAGCACGATATTCTTGCGCCAATTCCACTTATAATCACCCAACAAATTTTATCCCTCCTTGTTTTATATTACCATTTTGTTACAAGATTACAAGCTTATAATCAGGTATGTTTTAATATATTTCTTGGTAGTCTCAATTTTTGGCAATTTTGTGTAACTGAAAGTTTCCTTAATAGTTTTTAATATAATTTCATCTATTTGTTTTGAACCGCTGCTTGATTTAATATTGCTTTGCAGAATATTTCCCTGTAGATCCATAATCAGATAGACTTTTATTTGGGTATTTAAAGCATTATCTGTTGCTAACAAAAGATTTTTAGCCAAAGACATCTTTAATATTCTGCCGGTTACCATAAGATAATTCTTAAAAATAGTATTATTAGCCAAAGAAATACCAACTTCCCAGGATATATTTGAAATTTTTACTTCTTTATTTTGAGAGACCAGGGCATTAGCCAAAACTTCATTTATATTTCGAGCTTGATTGGAAGCAGATTTTTGTGGTTCTGCAGATTTTTGAGATTCTTCCTGCTCTTTAGATTTTCCTTCTATTTTTACAGGAATTTTTTCTTTTTGTTCCTGATTTTCCTGAGGCAAAACAACAGCTAATTTTTGGGGCTCAGATTTATAAGTTATAGATTTTTGTTGATTATTTTTAAAAAAAACAAGACCGCCACATGTCAATATTCCGGCTACGGTTAAAATCACCGCAACTTTTATGAGGACTATTTTTTTGTCCATATCCACAGCATTTTTTAAGTTAATTTTTTCTTTAACTTTTTTGGGGGAATTTATAGAACTATTTGTCAAAACCGGAATTTTTTCAGCTATTAAATCATTAAATGGGATTTTTGTATCTTCAAGAGAGTCAAAAGAAAATTCCTGAGTATTTTCCAAATTATCTATCGGATTGTCTGAAAGAGGAGGGGACTCTACAGGATTATTGTCTGAAGTTTCAGAAATTTTCTTTTCTTCAATTACCGGAATATCATCTGTAGAATTACTGTTTTTAGCCTGTTTATTCAAAGAATTAACAGCTTCTGAGCTGTCAATAACCTCTATTTCATCGAGATAAGCAAGAAAATCTTCAATATTTTCATGTAAAGCTTCTTTAACTTGATTAATCATATTTTCTTGAGATTCATCAGGTTTTTCTTCAGATAAATTTTCCTCTTGGTTTTGTTCTTTTAATGTTTCAGCAAGTTTTTTAAAGATTTTTTCATCCTGAATTTCAGAAAATTCATTTATAGAAATATCTGAATCTGAGATCAAATTTTCTTCATCTTCTTTTAAATCTTTCAAAATAATATGGTCAAACTCTTCTTCTATAGAAAAATTTTCTATTTCCTCTAAAATAATTTTTTCTTTATTTATATCTTCTTCGTCAATTTTATCCAGTAATGCTTCAAAAGCAGTTTCTTGAATTTCTTCTTGTTTTCTAATAAGCACAAGTTTATGAGCTGATCCAAATGACTTGATATATTTTTTTAGAGATTTTTTAGGCTCTATAATATCAAGATTATCAATAGTCAGTTCGTCTATGGCTGATTCTTCCATTTTTTCCTGAGTAATATCCTGTTTTTCTGTTTTTTGAATTTTAGCGCTTTTATTTTTAAAAATTCTCTTTAATTTTTTGAAAAAACCGGGTTTTTTTACAGCAGAGTCAGGTTCTGAATACTGCTCAACAGATGTTTCAATTATTTCAATATTTTCTTCAATTTCAACAGCCAAAGCAGTATCTTCTATTGCTTCTTCTGTAATAAAATCTTTAAAAATATTTTCTTTATTCTTTATAGTATGTAATTTTTTATCAAAATTATAAAGATTATAGAACTCATTCCTGCAATCATAACAGGTTGCCAGATGTCTTATAAAAAAATTCCTGTCGCTGTCTGATATTTCATTATCTATATGGGCTAAAAATAATTTTTTAGCTTTAGTATGATCTAAAGATAAATGCAAATATTTTTTAGCATTTAGATAATGAAGACTTTTTTCTATTTCTGAAATTGATTTAAGACAAGACGCATTTATAAATAAATATTTTTTATTGCCGGACTGATTATCAGCTATGTCTTTTGATTCAATAAAACCGATAATCTCAGCTTTATTAAGCTTTTTGTTGATTTTAATGCCTACATAAATATCAGGAGAAAAATTATAGATGCAGTGGCTCCTTGGAATCCACATTTGCGGATATTTATCACCTACAATTACTCTTACATCAATCCTGAGATCATCTATCTTAAAATCAGCAATATCAAATTCACTAAGAAACAAAAAATTATCAGAATATCTATCTTCATTATTTACACTTATTTTTTTGCTTTTTAGATAATCAATAAAAGTATCACGAGCAAGCAAAGCAACAAAAACTCTTTTTCTTGCTTTAGGATCATTTAGTTGAGCAACAATATTTTTAATATCTTCATGCCTTTTTGTTTTTATATTAATGGATGTCATTATTTTTTCCCTCTAATTATAAATTCTTCTCCTAATAATTAAGAGTGTTTTTCATAAAAAATTATTCCAATAAATTTCAATAAACTGGACAGTAAAAATGGTTTTTCATAGAATTAATTAAAATATATTATTGCGCTTTGATGCCGGAAAGGAAAAACATGTCAATTTTAGCTGAAATTTCAAGTATTTTAAAAGAAGAAACAAAACAATATACTTATTATATTCCTTCTTTATGGTTAAATAAAAATAAAACAGAATTAAAAAACACAAAAATTAATCCAACCGAATGTTACAGCGAGATTATTGATAAAATTCTGGCTCAAAAAAAGCAAAATGCTAATTATAATCAGTCTCTTTCTTTAATAAATGAGGAAAAACATGAATTTCCAGGAGATTGGACTTTAAACTCAACTATCTATAATATTTTTGTCAGGTTAACTACAGCTTACGATCATAATAATGATGGTGAAATCGGAGGATTAATCTCTGATATTACCTTAAATAAAGAAGGAATCAGAGAAACAGGCACTTTTTTAAAGACTTTAGCTATTCTTCCTTATTTAAAAGAATTAGGAATAAATACTATACATCTTCTGCCAATTACTTCAATAGGAAAAGACGGAAATAAAGGTGATCTTGGTTCTCCTTATGCCATTAAAAATCCTTATGAAATAGATAAAAGTCTTTCTGATCCATTAATATATTTGCCTGTTGAAGATCAATTCAAAGCGTTTGTTGAAGCAGCCCATATATTAGGGATGAGAGTAGTGCTGGAATTTGTGCTTAGAACTTCCTCAAAGGATGCTGACTGGATTAAATCTCATCCCGACTGGTTTTACTGGATAGATAAAAATCTTTCCGACAAAGAATATACTTCACCTGAATTTACAGAAGAACAACTGGAAAAAATCCTTGAAATTCCGGAAGGAAAAGGTGAATATATTGCTCCAAACGAAAAATATAAAAATTTCTTTAAAATACCGCCAAATCCGGAACAAATTAAATATGAAAACAATAAATATATTGCGGTAAAAGATAATAAAGAATTAAAAATACCCGGCGCATTTGCTGATTGGCCCCCGGATGATATACAGCCGGCATGGAGCGATGTGACTTATCTTAGAATGTATAATTATCTCTATAATAAAGAGGAAAATTATAATTATATAGCTTATAATACTATACGTTATTATGATCCTGAACTTGCAAAACCGGAAAATGCAAATAAAGAGCTTTGGACAATGATTAAAAATATTATTCCTCATTACCAGCAGGAATTTGGTATTGACGGAGTTATGATAGACATGGGACATGCCTTGCCATCCGAGCTTAAACAGCAAATGATCGACCTTGCAAGAACAAATGATTCTGATTTTGCTTTTTGGGATGAAAATTTTCAAGTGAAACAATCAAGCCGCAATGATGGCTATAATGCTGTTATAGGTCATACCTGGGCAGTAGAACATGAAGAAAACGGTTTGCAAAAAATAATAGAAGAAACAACCGAAGAACTGGCTATTCCGTTTTTTGGCGCGGCAGAAACACATAATACACCAAGAGCCGCATCTAAAGAAGGTTGTGTTTTATATTCAAAATTAGCCTGGGCAGTTAATAATTTAATACCAAATTCAGTGCCGTTTTTACATAGCGGATTTGAAATAGGCGAAATATTCCCTATTAATACAGGTCTATGTTTTACTCCTGAAGAACTCGATTATTATAAGGATAAAAAACTGCCATTATTTTATAAAAGCTCTTATAATTGGCTAAACCAGGATAATATTGTAGAATTCATCAAAAAAATAGCTCTTATCAGAGAAAATAACAAAGATTTAATCGTAAATACAAATCCAAAGACTATAAAAATACTTAAAACTAATAATGAAAATGTTCTTGCTTTCCAAAGAATTTCTCTTGAGCTTCCTCAGAAAAAACTCTTGATAATTTTAAATACTAATATAAATTCCTCAGAAAAAGCTGAAATCGAGCTTGAATACAATAAATTAAATATTACTCTTGAAAAAGGGGAAATAGTTATTTTATGAGAAAATTTTTAAAAAATTTAGTTTTAGTATAGAATATTTTTAAATAATAGAAAAAATTAAGGTTATCTTTTAAAAATTTTGAGAAAAAATATGTCTTTTGATTGGTATAAAAATATAATAAGCAAAATTAAAAACTATAAAAATAAAATACATAGGGTTGAACTTAATGTTATTGATGAAAGACAAAAGTTTAAAAAAATCTTTGAGAAAAATCTTGCTTTAGAAAAAGAAATTTCTGAAAAAACAGAGGAACTTGGTCAGGCTAACAAGAGTTTGCTTACTTTAAAGCATATCTGGAGTACCATGAATTCTTCGGAACCTTTGTCAGAAGTCTTATCTACAGTAGTTAACGGACTTTCAGAAGATCTTGGTTATCCCTGCTGTCTTATATTTCAAATATACAGCGACAGTGAAGGAAGAAGACTAAGAGTTAGAGCAGCAACAAATAATGATTTAACTTTTAAAATACAAAATATCCTGCAAAGATCAGTATATTCATATCAAATTCCATTAAATATAAAAAATAATGTGATTATTCAATGTGTAAAGAATGGAACTATTGAGGACATAAAAACTTTTAGCAGTTTGTTTCAGGGGTCTGCTCCCGAAATAAAAGAAAGTAAACAGGAGCAACTGGATGCATTATTTGGAAACAGAGCAATATCTGTTTTACCAATATTTGGACAGGGTAAACCTTTTGGATGTCTGGTCGTTGTTTCAATAAGAAATGAAATCAGCAGTACTGAAAAAAATTTTTTAAGTCTGTTTGCAGGACAAATAGAGCTTGCGGTAACTATAGCAAACTTGTTTGAGCAAATAAGAGAACAGGCAATAACTGATGGACTTACAGGATTGTATAACAGAAGGCATTTTGACCAATGTTTAGTGGCGGAAATGGAACGCGCTATAAGGTTAAAGCAGCCTTTTACCTTGATTACTCTCGATCTTGATCACCTAAAGTTTATTAATGATACTTATGGACATCCGGCAGGTGATTCTGCAATTCGCCTTATCGGCAAAATATTAAAGCAAAATGCAAGATCAATAGATATTCCCGCGCGTTTTGGGGGAGAGGAATTTGCTCTTATTCTTCCCGGTATTGATATAGAAGGTGGATTAATTGCAGCAGAAAGGCTTAGAACAGCTATTCAGATTGATCCTTTGGAAGGAGTCGGCATAATAACTGCAAGTATAGGCGTTGCAACTTTTTTAAGACATACTGATTCTATTGAGGAACTTTTAGAATTAGTGGATCAGGCTATGTACAGGGCAAAGAAAAATGGACGAAATCAAGTTCAATTAGCTGCAAGACAAGATGAAACAGATTGGCAGGAAGTAGTTTTAGCTTCATTTATTGATATATTAACAAAGCAGCGTTTTCCTATAGCTCCAAAAATCACAAATGAGCTTATTCAAAAGCTTAAAATCAAGCCTGCTGCCAATGAAAATTTATCAGATTTTCTTTATTACATAGTAGATTCTTTAGTAAAAACTTATGAGCCTGCATACAAAAGGGATTATACCAGGGAAAAAGTTCTGTTTGCCTGTAAAATAGCAGAAGATCTTAATTTATCATCTTTTGAAATTGATAAATTAAAAATGGCAATTATACTGCATGATCTTGGTAATATGATGATTCCTGAGAATATTTTATTAAAACCCGGCATATTAACGGAACAGGAAAAAACAAAAATTTTAGAGCACCCTATTTTAGCGGCAAAAGAAATATTAAAGCCTATTAAATCCGCAAGTAATATTATTTCTTTAATAGAAAATCATCATGAGCATTGGGATGGTTGTGGTTATCCCGGAAATTTATCAGGTAATGATATTCCTGTTGGTTCAAGAATTCTTTTTGTAGTAGATGCATATTTTGCTATGATTAATGATCGTCCATACAGAAAAGCTCTTTCTCGGGAGCAAGCCATTAAAGCGCTAAAAGATGGCGCAAATACTGAGTGGGATGGAAAAATTATAGATATATTTGTCGATATCCTTCAAAAAGAAAGAAAACCAGTCTAAATTTTAAGGCATCTAAATAATAATTTAAATAATAATTTACAAAATAAATTATTGGGAAATTTACAATAATTTACTTAAGTTTTTCCAGAAATAACCGATAACTATATTGTAAGGGATAGTGAATACTGATTAGCAATCTAAAAAGTATACAATTATGAATTTTGCCAAGGCTACTACGTAGCCTCGCAATTACAATTTAGTATAACTCTTTTTTAAGGAGATTAAAATTGAGAGCATTTATTTTGTTTTTGGTTGTTTTAACGATGCTTTTTAACTATTGTTTATTCTCAATAAAAGAATTTAAAGCAAATGCTTTTGATAATTATTCAAGTTCAACAACAATAGTAGCAATGTTACCTTCTATAATAAATATTGAAGGTGTATTGATAGACGGCAATGAAATTTTCAAATTTGAAAGAACTCCATTTTTAAACATAAAAAGAATTATCAAAATTAACAATAATTCGAATCTTCTGGAGTTAAGCTCATTTCAGTTCAAAATCAAACATAATTCTCTTAATCCAATATCATTAACAGCGGATTTTTCATCCTTATCAAGCAGAATATATGATTTTCCGAAAGATTCGCTTACAATTACTCCTTATAAAGCCATGGTCAGAAAGGATGCGTCAATTTCTTCCACAGCTTATATAAGTCCTGAATTCACACCTTTTGTTAAAGTTGATAATCAAGTGCCGCCTGGTATGTATGAAGGAACAATAACTCTAACTATTGCAGCATTATAATTATGAAAAAAATATTTTTTTTGTTTTTAATAATAGTAATATATTTTTTGTTTGAAGCAAAATTAAGCTCAAATTTTTGCTTTGCAACAGAATTTTATACTCAAAATTTCAAAGTTTTTATACCTGAATTCGTTATACCTAAATCCGGAGAATCAACTCTTGAGAAATCTTCAGAAATTATTGAAGTCCCTAAAATTTCTGAGGAAAAAGAAAATAAAGAAATTAAAGAAAATAAAATTAAAAAAGTTCAAAAAGATTTTTCTTTATCAAAATCCAGTGTAACTCCTAAAAATAAAATAAAGAAAAATAAAATAAGTTTCTTTACCAAAATCAAAAAATTTATTTTTTATTAATACTTATTTTTTTCTTAGGATAAAGTAATATTTTAATTATTTTTATAAATAAATAAGCATTATTTTTAATTTTAATAATATCTTCTTTAACTTTGTCTTTGCTATATGGTATGGATATTATTTCAAAATTTGCGCTGGAAGAATCATCCGGATCCACAATATAATTCATCAGTTGAATACTGAACATTTAAATGCCTCCTCAAAAGAGCTTTTATACCAATTTACAATCTAAATATGTCATTGCGAGCGAAACGAAGCAATCTAAGGATCGAAGAACGCCCATGTGATTTTTCGGGCTACGCTGCGAAATACGGACAGCGCCGCCTGTTTCACCCTCTGAATGACAAGTTATATTATGTATTTATTGCAACTTGATATTAATCATTTTAAAAGACCACTAAATATATAAAAACAAATCTCTTAATAAAATTGTCTTTATTAAAAACAATTTTTCAAACTAGCGACAGAGTCTAAATAAATTTTATTCAAGCGCAACAGGCAGAGTAAAAAAGAAAGTAGTACCTTTATTTATTTCAGTTTCAAACCATATTTTACTATTATGGGCATCAATTATCTGTTTTGAT
>JAZDPZ010000038.1:0-25133 GCA_043797105.1 bacterium
TTGTTTGGAGTTTGGAGTTATAATTTTTTGAGGTTCTTTAGATTTTATTATGGTTGAGCCGTCTGTTTCGACGAGTTTTGTTTGCCGTACTTCCATTTTTGAATACCTTTTTATTTATTTAATTTCTCTAATTCCTCAACACTCAATCTTCCCAACCTCGAAGAAAGCATATCAATCTCATGAAAAAGCTCTGCTTCTCTTGTAGCAGGCTCAACTAAAGCCCCATAATCTTTTATTCCGTGATGAGAAGCTATAATATGAGCTAATTCAGTATATCCATTCTGATTTGCCCAGCTAAATCCCCAGTGAATATGACTTATCCACTCGTTTAAGAATTTTTCATTTTTAAGAACTATCCCTGTTTCTGTGTTGATGATATATTCAAACATTTTGCCCAGATCGTGGGTTATACATCCTGACAGCACCAGTTCATGGTCTATATCAACAGGAATTACAGGAAATAAAGCTTTTGCATAATCCACGGATTCAAGAATATGCTGCATTAAACCGCCAATATAATTATGATGCTGGGTTCTGGCAGCAGGAGATATTTTAAATAGTTCTTTATTCTGCTTTAAAAGCTCTAAAATCTCTATTTTGAGTTTTTCATCTTTAAAACTCTGAATAATGTTAATTATTTTTCCAAATAAAATTTCTCTTTCTGTTTCTGAAAATCCTATACTTGCTTCTTTAATAACTCTAATCTGCTTTATTATATAGTTATTAAACTTTTCATTAAAATCATGCTCAGTTACAGATATAACATTGCCTACTTTTAAAGTTCTTTTTTCAATCTTAACAAGACAATCTCCCCATATAACGCAGTTCAGTTTTTCTTCTGTTGCTGTATCAACAAGCTGAACCTTTGCCATTAAATCGCCATTTTTTGTTTCATTTTCTGTATAACTGTTTATTTTATACTCGCTGTTTTGCTTTACCATTCTTTTATCTCCCTATGCTGTAATTGAAACAATTATATAGAAAACATATTTGAATATTTTAATTTTATTTCCTTATAAGATTATATAGTCTTGTAGCCTTTCTTTAAGGATTAAAAACAATTCGAGTCAGCATATCATCAAGTGTGTCAGACCAAAATAAAAATCCTCAAAATAGGACATTTTTATTTTGGTCCGACAACATAATATTTATTAATTGATTTAATGACAAGTTAATGGCATAATAATGGCAAGTTAATAACATAAAATTGGTTAATAACATGCCATTAAATTTTTCTCCGAATTATCAAATAACAACAAAAATTGCCAACGCTTTAATTAAAATTGAGCAGATTAAAGAAAGAATAAAGAGCTTGCCAATAACTCCTTCTGTTCTTGCAGGTTTACGTGAAAGTGCAAAACTTTACTCAACTCATTATTCTACTTTAATTGAAGGTAATAGGCTTTCTGAAAAAGATGTTCAAGATGTAATAAAGAAAAACAAAACTTTTGCAGGAAGAGAAAGAGATGAAAATGAGGTAAAAGGATATTATGCTGCTATTGCAGAAGTTGAAAAGCTGGCAGCAAAAAATATGCCGCTAACCGAAAATCAAATACAAAAAATCCATGCTCTTGTTGTTTCAAACGGTTCTACTAAAGTTAAACCAACTTTATATAGAGACGGACAAAATGTGATAAAAGACAGTTTAACAGGTAAGATTGTTTATATGCCTCCTGAAGCTAAAGATGTACCTGTTCTAATGAAAGCTTTGGTTAATTGGCTAAATCAGAATAAAGACGAAATTCCCTGTCCGATAGTTGCAGCAATAGCTCATTATCAATTTGCAACAGTTCACCCTTATTATGATGGCAATGGTAGAACTGCAAGACTTTTAACAACACTTATTCTTCATCTTGGGGGATATGATTTAAAAGGTCTTTATTCTCTGGAAGAATACTATGCCAAAAATCTTTCTGCCTATTATGAAGCTATAACAGTTGGTCCATCTCATAACTATTATATAGGTAGAGCAGAAGCTAATGTTACAAAATGGGTTGAATATTTTAGTATAGGTATGGCTGATACTTTTGAAAAAGTTGAATCACATTCGCTAAAAGCTTCAGAGAATTTTGAATTAGATCAATCACCATTACTAAAAAAACTGGATCCAAAACAAAGAAAAGTTTTAACTTTATTTAAACAGCAGGAAATTATCACGAGTAATGACATTGCATTGTTTTTTAATTTCACACCAAGGACTGCAAGAAAATTGGCATTAGATTGGTATCGGGAAGGTTTTCTTGATGTAGTTAATACCTCCAAAAAGGGGAGAAGCTATAAATTATCAGGAGAATATAAAAAGTAAAACAGACCCAAGCCGCCACGAAAAACCCAAACAGAGAATTTCTCTATAAATTATCGGAAAATCCTCTTAAAATTTTTTCTCTTTTTTTTCTTTAGATAAACTTAATTACACAACTCCTGCACTGTGCGGGACTTATATAAAAACAAAAATCCCAAAACGCTCACTATGAGAAGCTTTGAGACTTATAAATGGGCGTTGAGAGGCTCGAACTCCCGACATCTTCGGTGTAAACGAAGCGCTCTACCAACTGAGCTAAACGCCCTTTATATTATAGTGCCATTATAAATTAACATGCTTAAAGCAGTTCGTCAAGAAAATTTAGAAATTATGGAACATATTTTCTAAAGATCAATGAGGCATTGTGTCCGCCAAATCCAAATGAATTAGACATAGCACAATCCAAATTATCTATTTTTACTGATTTATGTGGAACATAATCAAGATCACACTGTTCATCAGGATTGTCCAGATTTATAGTTGGTGGTATTATACCGGTTCCAATAGCTTTTATACATGTAGCAGCTTCGACTGCTCCGGCTGCACCCAATAAATGTCCAATCATACTTTTAGTTGAACTTATAAGAAGTCCGTTTTTAGCATAATCTCCAAAAACTCTTTTAATAGCAAGAGTTTCAGCTATATCACCCAAGGGCGTGCTTGTGCCATGAGCATTTATATATTGAACTTTTTCGGGATTCAGTCCAGCATCTTTAAGAGCAACTTCAATAGCACGCGCCGCGCCTTCACCATCAGGGCAAGGAGCAACAATATCATAAGCGTCAGCAGATGCGCCATAGCCTATAAATTCAGCATATATCCTTGCATCTCTTGAAATAGCATGCTCCAGACTTTCCAATATAAATATTCCTGCGCCCTCTGACATTACAAAACCATCACGATCTTTGTCAAAAGGTCTGCTTGCTTTTTCAGGAGCATCGTTTCTTGTGGATAAAGTCCGCGCGCTTGAAAATCCTGCTAACGCTAAAGGAGTCAAAGGAGCTTCGCTTCCTCCGGCTATCATAACATCAGCTTCACCATACTGGATTGATCTGAAAGCATCGCCTAATGAATGTGAAGCAGTAGCACATGCGGTAACAACGCATTTGTTAGGTCCTTTTGCATTGAACATAAGGGATATTCTTCCGGCAGCCATATTTACTATCATCATAGGCACTGTAAAAGGGCTACATTTATTAGGTCCTTTTTCCATAATAACCTTGTGATTTTGTTCGATAGTTCCTATACCACCGGCAGCGCTGCCGACAATTACTCCAATTCTGGTAGGATCTTCTTTATTCATGTCAAGCGCAGCATCTTCAACAGCCTGCTTTGCTGCAACAAGAGCAAGTTGAGTAAATCTGTCCATCCTTTTAGCTTCTTTTTTATCAAGATAAAGCGCAGGATTAAAATCACTGACCTCACCGCCAATTTTAACGGAATGTTGGCTAACATCAGTTATAGTAATATGTTTAATACCACTTTTACCTTGAATAATATTGTCCCAGAACAAGCCAAGCCCTACCCCGAATGGACTCACTATTCCCATTCCGGTTATTACAACCCTTCTGGTTTTGTTATTCATTATCATTTCCTATCTCTATTTTTTTTATCTATTTTCCTAATTACGCTGATTGGCTTTCGATATAAGTAACTGCATCCTTTACTGTAGCAATTTTTTCTGCTTCTTCATCAGGAATTTCAATACCAAATTCTTCTTCAAAAGCCATAACCAACTCAACTGTATCCAGAGAATCAGCGCCTAAATCACCTGTAAAGCTGGCTTCCGGTGTAACTTCATTCTCTTCAACGCTTAATTGTTCAATTACTACTTTTTTTACTCTTTCCAATATTGCTGCATTACCCATTGTTTTTCTCCTTTTTAACTTACATTATATTTACTGACACAGATTATTTAATTTTGTTAATTTACTAAAATTTATAAATTTTTTGGTTTAAATTACCAAACCTCCATCTATACTTAGAACCTGACCTGTAATATATGATCCTGCTTCAACCAAAAATTTGACAGCCTGAGCAATATCATTTGGTTGTCCTAGTCTTCCCAAAGGTATATTAGCTTTAATTTTTTCTTTGTCAAGGCTTTGAGTCATATCAGTTTCAATAAAACCAGGAGCTATAGCATTAACAGTAATTCCACGCGGAGCAAGTTCTTTTGCCAAAGCTTTTGTAAAACCAATTAAACCTGCTTTTGCAGCAGAATAATTTGTTTGTCCTGCATTGCCATAAACTCCGCAAATACTTGAAATATTGACAATACATCCTGATCTTTGCTTCATCATGACTTTTGAAACCGGTTTTGTAACAAAATAAGCGCTGTTAAGATTAGTATTTATTACTTTTAACCAGTCTTCATCCGACATTCTTATAAATAATCCATCTTTTGTAATTCCGGCGTTATTTACAAGCACATCAATTCTTTTATAAGTTTCTGTGATTTTATTTATCATGTTTTTAACTGCATTGCTGTCACTTATATCACACTTAAAGGTCTTTGCTTCTCCGCCATTTTCAGTAATTTCTTTTAAAACAGCATTGGCAGCTTCATCATTATTTGCATAATTAATGATTATTATATATCCAAGCTTAGCAAGTTCTAAGGCGCAAGTTTTTCCAATACCTCTTGATGCACCTGTAATTATAGCCACTCTTTTATCTTCACTCATAATTCGATCCTTTTATATAAAAAATATTTTTCTTAGTTTATTTAAATTTATTTTAATACAAAAATTTTAAACAACTCTCTTAGTTTTAATTATTCTGAAAAAGCTGGTTCAAAGCAGCCCATGACATTTTCAAGAGTTTTAATATCAGAAATATTACAAATTTTTACACTTCTTGAAATTTTTCTAATCATGCCTGATAAAATTTTACCGGGTCCAATTTCAATAAAAGTTTCAACTCCATGATTTAGCATATAATTAATGCTTTGATCCCAATAAACTGAAGAGTGCATTTGAGCAATTATTTTATTGATAAATTCACTTCTTATGCTGGTAGGTTTTGCATCAACATTTGTAATCACAGGAATATCGGCATTATTTATATTAATATTTTCTATATATTTTGCATATTCTTCAGAAGCAGATTTCATTAAGGCTGAATGAAAAGCCCCACTTACTGCAAGCGGCACCACTCTTTTTGCTCCAAGCTCAAGAGCCGTATTATTAGCATATTCAATGGCTTTTTCTTCTCCTGTAATAACAATTTGATCAGGAGTATTATAATTTGCAACGCTAATAATCCCAAAATCCGAAGCTTTTTGTACTAATTCAGCTATTTTTTCTATATTCAGACCTAAAATTGCGCTCATACTACCTGATTGCGCTTTTGACATAAGCTCAGCCCTTTTTTGCACAAGCAAAATTACATCTTCCAATTTTATAACTCCGGCTGCATATAAAGCCGCATATTCTCCAAGACTATGACCGGCAATAAAATCAGGATTTATGCCCATTTTTTCTTTTAATAAAGAATAACCAACTATTGAAACAGCTAATATAGCAGGCTGAGTATTGACTGTTTGCTTTAAATTTTCTTCCGGACCTTCAAAACATAATTTTGAAATATCTTTTTTAAGTAACACATTAAATTTATTAAAAATATTTTTTGCTGTATCAGAAGAATTATAAAAATCTAAGCCCATTCCAACATGCTGTGATCCTTGTCCAGGAAATATAAATGCTATTTTACCCATTTTATTCACCTATGAATTAATATTATTTAACCGTTTATCCTTAGCTCTCCACCTTATAATAGCTGTTCCCCAGGTAAGTCCTGCTCCAAATCCACTCAAAGCTAATATTGACGGCATATTTATTTTGTTATTTTCAATAGCTTCAGTTAATGCTATTGGAATAGAAGCTGCTGAGGTATTGCCGTATTTGTCAAGATTTATAATAACCTGTTCCGGTTTAAGATTCAATCTTTCTGATATTGCGGATATTATACGTGTATTTGCCTGATGCGGCACTAAATAATCAAGATCATTAATTGTTAATCCGGCAAGATTTAAAGTATTTTGAATAGACTCAGGAATAACACTAACCGCAAATTTGTATATCTCACGTCCATTCATATTTACAAATTGTTTTCTCTCTGAATTTGGCTCAACAAGGGGACAATTTTTGCCGTATAATGGCACTTTCAAATCTCCTGACTTGGTTCCGTCCGCATGTATATTTATTTCAAGCAGATCATTTATATTATCTTCTGATTTTTTAACAATAAAAGCGCCTGCTCCGTCTCCAAACAGGACACAGGTCGCCCTGTCGCTCCAGTCTAAAAATCTGGAATGCACATCAACCCCGATTAGTAAAATATTTTTGTATATTCCGCTTGCTATAAAGCTTTTTGATATATTTAAAGCATAAATTAATCCGCTGCAAGCTGCAACAACATCAAATGCCGCTGCTTTTTTAGCTCCTATTGCAGCCTGAACCTGACAGGACACTGACGGATACAAAAAATCAGGCATAGAAGTTGCTGTAATTATTAAATCTATTTCTTCAGGTGAAATTCCGGCATATCCAAGAGCATCGTTTGCCGCATTTACAGCAAGTGAAGAAGCTGTTTCATTACCGCTTACAATTCTTCTTTCCTTGATTCCTGTTCGTGTAAAAATCCATTCATCGCTTGTATCGACAATTTTTGTTATATCCTCATTTTTTATAACCGTTGTTGGCACATATTTTCCGATTCCCACAATACTTATCGGATGAAAATTAAAATTTTTATTATTATCTATCATATTTTATTTAACTCATACATATTTGCTATTTTACCGTTAATATCAGCTTCTACAGACTCTTTAGCTACTCTTATCGCGTTTTTTATGGCGTTTGCCTTACTTCCGCCATGAGCAATCACACAAATACCCTTTATTCCAATTAATAAGGCTCCACCATATTCTTCATAATTAGACTTTTTCTTTAATTTTAACAGCGCAGGTTTTGCAATGGCTGCTCCGATTTTTGCCAAAACAGATGAATTCAGCTCATCTTTCAGCATTTTGACTATCATATTGGCAACCCCTTCAGCTACTTTTAAAGTAACATTTCCAACAAATCCATCACAAACAACCACATCGCAAATTCCCATAAAAAGCTCTCTACCTTCAACATTTCCAATAAAATTAATATGAGTTTGTTTTGCAAGAAGTTTATAAGTATTTTGAGTTAATGTATTCCCTTTACTTGATTCTCCTCCAATATTGAGAACTCCGACTCTTGGATTTTTAACCCCAAGAATTGAAGCTGAAAAAATACTCCCCATAGTAGCAAACTGAGCTAACATATGTGGTTCACAGGAACTATTTGCTCCAGCATCAAGCATAACTGCAGGCTTTAACATTGTAGGCAAAATAACAGCAATTGCAGGTCTGTCTATTCCGGGTAATCTTCCCAAACCGAAAAGACTTGCCGCCATCGCTGCTCCTGTGCTTCCTGCTGCTACAAGAGCCTGTGATTCATTTTTTGCAACTGCATCAACAGCAACTACAATAGAAGAATTTTTTTTCCTTCTTATAGCAGTACCAGGAGCTTCATCCATTTCAATAATTTCATCCGCCCTAGTTATTTTAATATCAAGTCCATTTGTGTTATATTTATTAAGTTCAGCTTCAATTTTGTCAGTCTGACCCACTAACTGCAAAGCTATATTATATTCTTTAGCAGCTATTATTGCTCCTTTGATAATCTCAATAGGAGCATGATCTCCACCCATAGCATCTATAGCGACTCTTATTGACATTTTTGAATGTTATTCTTCCAACTTTTTACTGGCAGGCTTATCATTATAATAACCGCAAAAACTACAGACAGTATGAGCTAATCTCATTTCATCACAATTATTACACTTTACTATTGCTGGAATACTAGCTTTCCATTTTGCCCGTCTATGTCCCTGAGCTGATCTACCTGCTTTTTTCTTTGGAACAGCCATAATTTACTCCTTATTTGTCTTTTTACTGTTATCCGGCTTTTTTTCCAGAATATTCTTAAATACTTCCAATCTTGGGTCTAAAGATTTTTCTGTTTTGAGTTTTTGAATTTCCTCGGTTCCTGGACATTCTGAATAGCAAAGCTTTTTACCAGGCAAATTAAGAATTATATATTGATATACCAGATCTGTTATATCAATCTCGCTTCTGTTGTCTAATTCTTCAACAAAATTTTCATTAGTTAGTTCCAGATCCCGTGTTCCTTCTAAAATTATACTATCTTTAACAAATTTTTCGTCAATATTTATATTAATATGGCAAGAATAGCTTTTTAAGCATCTGTCACACTCTAAAATCATGTCTGTTTCAATATTTCCTTCAATTTTAACTCCATAAGATGTTAAATAAGCGATTATAACACCATTTATAGGAGTATTATTATTAAGATCACTTATTGTTTCATGAAAATTTAAAGTGATTTGATTTTCCGGCAGATTTGCTAATTCTTCAATATTAATTTTCAATATTTTGCTCTTTCTTAATAAAGTCGATTATTTTATTCTATTTGTAAGAAAATTTTTGTCAACTTGCTTGCCAACTCTTGCTAACTGTTTTTTCAACGAGAAAATTTTTTAAGCCTTAAAATTCTTTGCTTTGCATCGGAAAATCTGTCAGCTCCTTTTATTTCTTTTAAAAATTTTTCGTAAGCTTCTATTGCTTCATCAATTTTATTTTGTTTTTCAAGAATAAGACCAAGATTATAATATGCCTGATAATACGATGGTTTAAGCTTAATAGCTTTATAAGTCGCTTCATAGGCTTCCTGATATTTTTCTGACTCTTTATATGCCATTCCTAAACCTAAATAAGCTTCCGGAAATACAGGTTTTTGCTGAATAGCAAATTTATAAAAATTCGCAGCTTCCTCAAATTTTCCGGACACAAGATATGAATTTGCTTTAATAAAATAATCATTAGAATCCTGTTGCGAAAATGCAAGTTGCGAAAGTAAAACAAAAATAATTAAAATACTTCCTATAATGAGCCTGTACATATTCCCATTTTTTCCTATATTTAAGTATTTTAAGTTTAATTATTTGACTAATAAAATTTTAATAGCTGAGCCTTTTTTTTCAAAATCAATTTTTCCTTCTCTAGCTAACCATCCAAGTGATAAAGTTGCTTGTTCGGTTTTTAGATTTAAATCTTTTTTTAGATTAACCAGAGTAGTTTCACCATTTGTATTTAAATAATTCCAAATTTTTCCTGCTATTTCACCAATAGATCCAAACATTTTAAAATAATCTCCTTTTAATAATAAAACAATACAATACAAACTAAATAACTACTATAAACTAAATAATTTCTCAATAAATTTATTAAGTTTATAGTCTATTTAACTAAAATATTACTTTTAAAGTGTAAAAATTACAACATTATTGTATTATAATTCCTATAATTTGTTAAGATTTATGATAAAAACACAAGTGTTTTTAAATTAGAAAAGAGGTAAAAATGAAAGAGTATAAAATAGCTGTACTGCCTGGTGATGGAATTGGACCGGAGATAGTTGAGCAGGCTATTAAAGCATTAAATTCAATATCAAAAAAATTCGGATGTAAATTTAACTTTACTTATGCGCTGGTTGGAGGAGCAGCAATTGAAAAAACAGGTAAGCCGCTCCCTGAAGAAACCCTGAATTTGTGTAAAAACTCTGATGCTGTATTTTTAGGCGCAGTTGGAGATTACAGATATGATAGTATAGAACCGCATCTTCGTCCTGAACAGGCTCTTTTAAAATTAAGAAAGGAATTAAACCTTTTTGCTAATCTGAGACCGGCAATAGTATACGAAGAATTAACACATGCATCTACTTTGAAAGAAGAATATATTTCCGGAGTTGATATTATGATTGTAAGAGAGCTGACCGGATGTATATATTTTGGAGAGCCTCGCGGCATAGAATTAAAAAACAATGAAAAAACAGGCTATAACACAATGGTCTATACTGAATCCGAAATTGAAAGAATCACAAAAGTCGCTTTTGAAATAGCAATGAAAAGACGGAAAAAATTATGTTCGGTAGATAAGGCAAATGTTCTTGATGTTTCAAGACTTTGGAGAGAAGTTGTTGAAAAAATTTCAAAAAATTATCCTGAAGTCGAATTTTCAAATATGTATGTTGATAATGCCGCAATGCAGTTAATCAGAAATCCAAAGCAGTTTGACGTGATTTTAACCGGAAATATGTTTGGAGATATATTGTCTGATGAAGCTTCAATGCTGACAGGTTCGCTTGGAATGCTTGCAAGCGCAAGTTTATCCGATAAAACTATAGCTATGTATGAACCATCACATGGAAGCGCTCCAAAATATAAAGGTTTAAACAAGGTAAATCCTATTGCAACAATTATGTCGGGAGCTATGATGCTTAAATACAGTTTTAATATGGATGAAGCAGCAAAAACAATTGAAACTGCAATTAAAAAAGTATTAAAAGAAGATTATAGAACCTATGATATTTTTAGTGAAGGTAAAAAACTTGTTGGAACTTCTGAAATGGGTGATCTTATTTCAGATAAAATTTTGCAAATTGAACTTGATGAATCTGTATTAATTCATTAGTTTTAAATAATAGACAAAAAGACTAATTCTTTTGATTAATGATTTTTAGGATTAAGTAGTCATTAGGGTAGTGTATTTTTTAATACAATCTATTATAATTAAAATGTTATCTATGAATGTAAGCTGATAGTACGCGCAGACAAAATGTGTTCGGTGTAACGGAATTTTTAGTAAAAAGGTTTGAATTAGCGTCTATCAGCTTAAGCTTTTGTTCTGATTTTGACGCATTATACCATTTTGCAATGCATAATATAATTTGTCATTCACAGGGCGTAGCCCGAAGAATCTCATGGTATTCGATTCTTAGATTGCTTCGCTTTGCTCGTAATGACATTTTTTGATTGTGATTGCAAAATGGTATTATAATCATTTTTATTATGAAACTTTCAAAAACTTGCTTATCCAGCTAAATAAAGTCATAAGTTCATAAGGTTTAGGTAAATACAAGTCAGCTCCGGTATCAAGAATCTTTTCTTTGTCATGAATTACCGTAGATATAATGACTTTAGATAAACATAATTTTTTATCTTTTTTAATTAACCCACAAATTTCTAAAGCTTTTTCTAAATCTTTATCCCCTGTATCAATAAGTATTAAATCAGGTTGAATATAATTAACTGTTTCAACGGCATCATTAAAATTACTTGTAATTTCAACTTTATATCCTTGCATCTCAAGGGTTGTAGTCAAAAGATAAGCTAATGCGGCATCAGTTTCAATAATTAAAATCTTTTTGGGTTTATTTTCAAATTTTTCAATATTGTTTTCAGTTGATATTTTAGGTCTGTCAATAATCCAGGAAGATCCGGGCTGAATTTTTGCAAGTTTATGAATATTTACAGAAAAATTCAATGCTTCCTGATAATTGTCAAAGTCCCTGTATTGATTGGAAATAATGCCTATGCTTGTTGAGACAAAAGGAACTCTTCTCCCTGCTTTGTCATCACCGTTTATTATTAAATAACCTCGTTTAACATCCTCATTAGCATAGAATTTAGTTGCTATTGCATCAAAAGCATAACTTAAAAAAGCGGCAATCTTATCGGCTTTGTTAGGAGAAGTCAATATAATAAAATGTTTTTCTCCTATATGTCCTATAAAATCCTCCTGGTCAACAGAAGTTTTAAGAATAGCGCTAAATGCTTTTAACAGGTTATTTCCGGCAAGATGTCCATAAATTTCAATATATGGATTAAAATTATCTATATCAAGATACATTAAAGCCCATTTATTATTGGATTTTATAATTCTTCTCAAAACTCTATAGGTTATATTAGCGGACGGGAGTTTGGAAAGGAGATCAGACAGCTCTTCTATGTGCCGTCTTAAATGAGCAAATATTCTTATAGAAAATTCTGACGGCTCTATAGGCTCACTTAAATAATCATCAGCCCCAGATTTTAATACATTCAATTTATCTTCAAGATAACTTGATTTAGACAAAACTACTAAAACAGGTCTGTAAAAACCGGTTTGCTTTCTTATTTTTTTGCATAAATCATTTATATTTTCATCAAAATTATCGCAAACTATAATGAGATCAGGTTCTAATTCCTGTATTTTATTAAAAGCTTCCTGAATATCATGCGAAATAACAGGGTGAACATGACAGTCCTGCTGAATTATTTTCTTATATTTTTGGGATAATTCTTTTCTGGAATCAATTATTAATACGACCTGTGTTTGCATAATTATCCTTTATATTGCTGTTAAACTGTGAAGCATGCCTTTCCGGCGTTGCTACGGGTAGTATAACAGTAAATACAGTGCCTTTTTCATCACTGTTTGCTGAAATTTTTCCTCCCATAGCTTCAACAAGAGATTTTGTAATATATAAACCCAGTCCTGTTCCTTGCACCTGTCTGGTTAAAGGATTATCAATTCTTGAAAATTTTGTAAAAATCTTGGATAAAAACTCTTTTGGGATGCCAACGCCCTGATCTTTAACTTTTATCTCAATAAAATCAGTATTATTAGATGAAAAACCTGCTTTAACAGTAATTTTAGTGCCCTGATTTGAATATTTTATAGCATTATCAATAAAATTAGTCATTATTTGCTCTAATTTATCAGAATCAGCCCATATTGGCGGTAAATCAGGCAATATTTCAGTTTCAATTATATGTCCCTGAGCTTTTGGATAAATTCCAGACAAAATCGAATCAAGAAATTTCCTGAAATCAATAGCTTTAAATATAGATTTATCTTTTTGAGATTCAAGTTTTGATACTGTAAGCAAATTTTCAACAAGCCTTGCCAGTCTGTCTATCTGGCTTTTAATAATACTTATAAATCTTTTTTGCTGCTCTGCGCTTAATTTGTCTCCTGCGGTTAAAAGAGTGTCAGCAAACCCTTTTATACTGGTAAGAGGGGTTCTTAGCTCATGGCTTACTGTGCTTACAAAATCAATATGAGCCTGATTTAAAAAAGCAATATCAGACAACGCAGAGATCACAGAAATTATATAATTTTCATTGGAATCATTAGAATTTATATTTTTATGATTGATTCTAACCGGAATTTTATTTTCGTTTTTAGTTTTAATTTCAGCAAGATGGACAAACTGCTCGGGAATACAGCTAAAATTTTTACTTCCTGCGCAAATCGGACAATTATTTTTATTCTTATTTAATATTATTAATTCTGAAACAGGTTTTCCCAGAAGTTCTTCCTGGCTTAAATCCGTAAGTTTTCTTACTAATTCATTCACAGCGATAATTTTATGTGAAGAATCGCTAATTAACACACCTTCCGGCATGTTTTCAAAAATATTCCGATAAAATTCCTGATTATCTATTAGCATAAATTACCTTTTTTGGATTTGTTATTTTATATATATGGTAGCATAAAATTGTCATAAATTCTGTCTTGCCTTATTTTGAAAAATGGCAATCTTCCCCGCATTTCCTACAAATCTCCATTTCAGGAGTAAAACATTTTAATAATCCTCTGATTTTAGCTTTATCTTGAGGGGAAAATTCTGCAATTTTACAGAGTTTAAAATAATTATAATATTTTACAGCTTCAATATTTTCTTCCAATATATTATTTTTATAAGTATCACTGTCTTTATTATCTTCTAATTTGTCAAGAACTCTAAATGCCAAATAATGCCATTGTTTGCAAAAACCTAACCAGGCTATTAATAAATTTTCATCCAAATTATATTTCATATTTAAAGATAATATAAGCCGACAAATATTAATGAACCTTTTAACATATCTGGGACTTTCTTTAAGCTCACTGCAAACTTCTTGAATTTTCTCTATATGGCTTTTTTTGAATTTAAAGAATTGAGTATCAGAGGCTGTGTCGGTGTCATTACTTGTAAGATTACTCCTGCTAGTACCCATGTCAGCTTCACTATTTGTAAGATTACCCCAGCTAGCACTCATGTCAGCTTCACTACTTGTAAGATTACTCCAGCTAGCATTCACGTCAGTTACACTACTTGTACTATCATTCCTGCTAGTGTCAGAACTGGAAATAATTATTTCACCTATTAATTTATTTATTAGTTCATGATAATCATTATCTATAGGTAAAACAAAAGGTATTTGAATCATTTTTTCAATGTAATCCAATGCATACTGTCTTTTGCATTTTTTACCATTACTACTCTCATAAAAAGATTTATATTTTTCGCATACCGCGCTGCAAACAATTTCCTGATCAATTCCGTAAAGTATTATTACATTTTCTTCATCAAGAAAAAGTTTCAATGCATCCAAAACCTGCACTATTTTGTCCTGTGAGCATCTATCAAGATTATCAACGAAAATAATGAGACGTTTTTTCCTTTTTTCATCCTCACCTATTTCAAGCCAATCATCCAGGATTATTTTAAGATTTTCCTGTATTTCATTTTTAAATCCAAGGTTTGTGGTATAGTCAGGAATTTTAAAATAATCAATAAATTGCTTTTTTACAGGTTTTATCAATCCTGATAAACTGCTGAAATCAATAAATAATTGAAAAATTGGTATTGAACGTATTATGAGAGGAAGAATACAAATAATTAAAACAAATAATACTATAGTAGAAATTAATATGAGTAAGAATAAATTTAAATTGGTAGATATTAATACAACACCAAATATTCCCGTTAAAAGTGCAAAAATACGACCTATATCCGTTTTTTTTATAATTTTAAAGAAATAATAACACTCCTTTTTAAAATCTTTAAGAGAAGTAATACAGTCTTTGAGTTTTTTATCAACATTTTTCCTGTATTTTTCCTTAATAAAATTAAGAGAAGTATTAGAAAATCCTTTTTTTTCCTGATATTCCCTGATTAACTCCTGTAATAAACCAGCCCATATTTGATTTTGGTCATCGTATTTCCACGCATCATAATCAACAATAATTATTTCTTTATTTTCTTCCTTTATTTTATTTTTAATTAAATTAATAAAAGTGGACTTACCTTGTCCCCAAGAGGCATATACAGCAATACTTAATGGCGTTTCAGTTTTCTCAGAAACAATCATTTCAGCAATTTTTTCAGCATAAATTTTATGATTGAGACTATCTTCTTTTGAAGGTAAGTCTGAATTAGCAGGAGGTATTAAATTTACATTATTTATATTCCCAAACCTTGATAGTTTTATCGTCTGAGCTAGAAAAAAGTGAGTTATTTCTCACAGCAAGGGCGTATATCTCAGCTTTATGCTCTCCAAGAGTTTTAATGTACCTATAAGAGCTTATATCCCAAACTTTGATAGTTTTGTCCCAAGAACCAGAAAAAAGTAAATCATTTCTTACAGCAAGGGCGTATATATTACCTTTATGCTCTTCAAGAGTTTTAATTGGTTTTATATTTTCTACACTATTCTTTATATCCTTTATGTTCCAAACTTTGATGGTATTATCCCCTGAGCCTGAAAAAAGCAAATCACCACTGACAGCAAGAGAGAATACACTATTAGTATGCCCGGCTAATCCTGTAAGCGTAGTAATACACTTTATATTTTTTACATCTTTTATATTCCAAACTTTGATGATATTATCTCTTGAGCCTGAAAAAAGTAAATCTCCACTTATAGCGAGGGAGTATATCCCATCTTTATGTCCTCCAAGAATATTAATACATTTATAAGAGTTTATATCCCAAACTTTGATAGTTTTATCGTCTGAGCCAGAAAAAAGTAAATCATTTCTTACAGCAAGGGCGTATATAGGAGCATCATGCCCTTGAATAGTGTTAATACATTTTATATTTTTGACATCCTTTACATCCCAAACCCTGATAGATCCATCTCCCGAACTTGAAAAAAGCGAATCTCCACGCAAAGCAAGGGAGGATATGGTTTCGGTATGCCCTTCAAGAATTTTAATACACTTACCGGTATTTATATCCCAAACTTTAATAGGACAAACTTTAACAGTATTGTCACTTTTCTTTGCCCCTGAAAAAAGAAAGTCTCCACTAACAGCAAGAGATCGTACAGTCCCAGTATGTTCTCTAAGAGTATCAACATTTTTTTCAAAATCTTCTGTGAATAAGCCGCCATCCACTATATTTTCTTCCAAAGGTTCTGTAAATGAGCCACCATCTACTATATTTATTTTTTTACTCATTTATTTTTTCCATTCTCCTCAACAAAAACAAATATTAGCACAGAGTAATAGAACAAAAAACCCTTTGACATGTTAGTCAAAAGGTCTTTTTTATGATTTTTAATGTAGACCCTAGAATTTATACTGGGTTAAAACAGAAATTCTTTCACTGTCTTTTCCTGCTTGATTGTCTACATATCCCAAATTAAACTGTAATTTCAAATTTTGATTACTTAAAAAATAATTGCCGCCTAATGTGTATTCATTGGAAAGATCTTTACCAACTTTAGCATTAGGATCGAATTGGTCAAATCTTGCAACTAACTGTATCTTGTCTGTCAAAAGATAAGAATTATGAACATACCAACCGTCAGCTCTTCTGTTAGCTGTTGTATAACCATCTTTTATAGCATATTCACCTCTTATAGCATATTTTTTGTATTTATAGCCGCTGTAAAAACCTGCTGTTTCGTTGCTGTAAGTAGCATTCTTTCCTAAATAATATCCGCCGCCCAGCTCAAGGCTTCCTAACTGCGGACACATGTATAATGGTTTAAATACAAGCCAACTGCCGATGTCTAGGTCAGAATTTGTGGTATCATTGGTATTTTGACCATTACCATTAAAAGCTCCCAGTGTATAATCAACAAATTTCCAATTACCTGCTAATTTTATACCCATATCGCGATTGTTGCTAAAGTTTGCTGCTATTTGAGCTCGTTTAATTGTGTCTAATGCGAGTGTTCCCTGTACTCCTTCATATCCGATAGGGGTTCTTGACTGTCCTAAATAAAAGGTATGATGCGGAATAATATCCGTTGCTATGTACGCATCGCCCAAAAGACCGTTTGCGCTGCTTGTAAAGTTTCTATTTACTTTTAAACCTGTTTGATAAGTAAGGTGAGGAAATAATTTTCCTGAAAAAGATATTTCTGATTCAGGGAAACTAAAATTAGACGCATAATTATCCACGCCTTTTTTAATATTTCCTGTGTATTGAACTTGAAGAGCTCCATTTATTTTGAATTTTTCGCCAAAATCATGTTTAAAACCTGATTGATCTGCTTTTTCTAAAGTAGATACACTTCCCTGAAGCTTGTCAACTGAAGTTTCAAGATTGGAAATTCTGCCCACCAAACGTTGGGTTTCTTTGCTTAATTCCTGTTTAAGAATATCAAGTTGAGCTTTTTCAGCTTCACTTAAAGTAGAACCATCCTGTTCTATTTTTCCTACCAGATTTACCAACATTACAGCCGCTTCATTACGAGTTAAAGGTTTAGTTCCATCAAATTTTTCGCCTGGTTTTCCAATTAATAAACCATATTTTCTGCTGATGTTTTCCAATGTTTTGTAAGCCCAATGATCGCTGGAAAGGGCTTTATCAGAATTTACCACAGACGCATTTGCGGAAGGAAGCTGTTGAATATCCTCTAATGCAAGATTTTGAGCAAATGCAGATGAACTCAACGAAGTTGCTAAAACCATAGCTGTAACAAAAACGCTTTTTTTAAACATACTGTTTTCCTTTCATTTTAAACATACTCGATTAAACTCCACTCTAATTTATATATTTATTTTTGTTTTTTATTATGCCATGCTCGTTTTTAATAGGTGTTAGAATTTTGTTAGTTTTTTATTAGTTTTATGTCTAATTTTTTTATTTTATCATTTCCATAAAAATAATAGTAGAAAGGAAAAATTAAAATGGATATTAATCAAGCAGTTATAACAGGTATAGTGCAGGGACTTACCGAATTTTTGCCGGTAAGCAGTTCCGGTCATCTTGTATTGACTTCATCTATATATAAATTTTTAACAGGAACACCCTTATCAAGCGGAGGAAACGAAGAAGTATTTTTTGATATTATGCTCCATATCGGTACTTTATTTGCAGTGTTAATTTATTTTAGGGAAGATTTAAAAAATTTAACAAAAATCTTTTTTAAATCCCTAAAAGAAGGCACAATAAAAAATAATTATGAAGCTCAAATTCCTATATACTTATTAATAGGCACTATTTCAACAATAGCTGTCGCTTACCCGTTCAGACATTTTTTTGAGTCGCTTGTGTATAAGCCTGCCATAGTAGGAATAATACTTATTATAACAGGGACTTTACTTTATTCTACAGAGTTTTTATCAGCAAAAATTACAAATAAAGTAAAAAATATTACCTGGAAAAAATCCTTGATAATAGGTTTAGCGCAGGGATTAGCTGTTGCCCCCGGACTTTCAAGATCAGGCTCTACAATTGCAGCAGGTCTTGCTATTGGTTTAGACAGGGTAACTTCTGCCAGATATTCATTCTTATTAAGTATTCCAATCATTATTCTTGCTGCTTTTTTTCATACTTTTGAAATGAGTTCTTATCAGGAAGTTTTACACTACAACTGGTCGGCAATTCTTGCAGGCACTTTAGTAGCTGCTTTAATTGGTTACTACTGCATAAAATACTTTATAATCTTTATCAGCAAAAATAAGTTGAATATTTTTGCAATTTATTGTTGGATTGTTGGACTGTTAATGTTTTTATTCTTCAGTCATTAATCAAATTCATATTTAAATTATTTTATATTTAAAAAATTCTTGACCAAAGTTCCTACTAACTTGTCTTCACTTGGATGATAAGGAATAATTTTATCCTGGTAGTAATAAACCCTAAATTGGTCTTTTCCAAAAGTATTTGGACCTATGAGTCCATTTAAATCAATAGAAATAACACTGCAAATTTTTTTAAAATCACATTTTTTGTTTGTTTCAAAAATATAAGAAACCAAAACACCGTTATATAGCTTAAATCCTGGAGAAACAGGACCTAAACCAACAGGCGAACCATCGACAAAATATGAATTAACGGGCCAGCAACCCTCTAAAATAGCATTTTTACAGGTTTTTTTTACTCTTAAATCTTCAATCATAAAATTAAAAACTTCCTGACCGGACATGCCGGATCTTAGCATTTTATATTGGGCATGTTTCCTGTAATAATCGCTATTGAGTATATAAAATGTTTCCTGCCATTTATATTTGGTTATTACAGCATTAAAAATCATGCAAATCCTTGCAGATTGAAACAAAATACCTATTAATAAAAAAGTAAATATAATAAAAAAGGCTATTTTCTCAGGATATTTTTTTATATAGTCTTTACCGGAAGCAATAAATTGAGTTATTTTTTTTAAATATTTTCTTCTCAAAAATTTTCCCTCCTTTTAAGTTATATTTTGGATTTTTCAATTATTTTTTGTATGGCTTCTTCTTTTTCGAGCCTTTCCTGTTCTCCTGTTGATAAATTTTTTATTGTTAAAGTTTTTGTATTAAGTTCTTCTTCACCTAATATAACAGCAAATAGAGATTTTAGTTTAAGGGCTTTTTCCAGTTGTCTGGAAAAATTTTTGCCTGTCATGTCAAAATCAGTGCTTATTCCACGTTTTCTAAGCTCTGTAATTAATTTAGAAGCTTCCAGCGGGTAAGCTGACACAACAAAAACTTGCAACTCTTTAGATTCAGGAACTTGTACTAAATTAATCAGTCTTTCCATGCCTATTGCCCAGCCTACGGCAGGAGTAGGCGGTCCTCCCAAAATTTCAACAAGAGAATCATATCTTCCACCGCCGCAAACAGCATTTTGAGCGCCAAGACCGGAACTTGTTATCTCAAATACAGTTCCATTATAATAATCAAGCCCTCTGACAAGTTTTTTATTTATTATATATTTTATTTCGAGAATATTTAAACGTCTCTGAAGCATTAAAAAATGCTTTGAACATTCTTCGCATATATAATCAGTATTTATTATTTCTTCTATAGCATGCGATGAAAGCAAATTTTTACATTTTTCATTTTTGCAGTCAAGCATTCTTAAAGGATTTTTATCAAATCTGACTTTACAATCTTCGCAAAATTCAGGTAATTTCTCTCTTACTGCTTCTTTAATTTTATTTTTGTAGTCTTCCCGACACTTTGGACAGCCGATATTGTTAATTTCCAAACTAAGATCAGAAATTCCCAGCTCCTCAAGATACCACACAGCAAGCTGAATAACCTCAGCATCGGCAACAGACTCTTTTATTCCAAAAATTTCAACTCCCAGTTGATGAAACTGTCTTTGCCTTCCGGCTTGAGGTCTTTCATACCTGAACATCGGACCTTTATACCATAATTTTACAGGGGTGGGAAGTCTATGCATGCCATGTTCAATGAAAGCTCTTACCACACCTGCTGTATTTTCCGGTCTCAGGGTTAAACTCCTGTCTTTCTGAACAAAAGTATACATTTCTTTGTTTACAATATCAGTAGAAGTACCCACACCTCTTGTAAACAGCTCTGTTGATTCAAATATGGGGGTTCTGATTTCTTTATAATTAGCCTTTTCTAAAACATATCCGGCTTTTTCTTCCACATATTTCCAGATTTTAGATTCATCAGGAAGTATATCTTTTGTGCCTTTTGGCGCGTTTAATTTCACTTTATCTCCAGCCCTAAAGCCTGTTTTTGCAGTTGAATAATTTCTCTTATGCCTTTTTCTCCCAGTTCCAGAAGTTTTAACAAATCCTGTTTTTCAAGAGGATTTCCTTCGCTGGTTGACTGAAATTCAATTATTTTGCCTGATTCAGTCATAACTATATTAGCATCCACATCAGCAGTTGAGTCTTCTGAGTAATCAAGATCAAGAAAAAGCTTTCCCTTTACTATACCGACACTTATAGCAGCAACAGGCTCAATTATAGGTATTTTATCTATTTTATCCAGTTTTTTTAGCTTTGTCAAAGCATCATACAGAGCAATAAATGCTCCTGAAATGCTTGCTGTTCTAGTACCACCATCAGCCTGTATAACATCAGCATCTATTATAATTGTTTTTTCTCCTATTATAGAAAGATCTACTGCTGCTCTCAGACTTCTCCCCATTAATCTTTGAATTTCCTGTGTCCTGCCTGAAATTGCCATACCTCTTTCTCTTGATGTTCTTACATGCGTAGCTGTAGGCAGCAGACAATATTCTGAAGTCAGCCATCCACTTCCTGAATCCTGCAAAAAACGGGGAACTTTATCTTCTATATTTGCGGTAGTTATTACTTTTGTGTCTCCAAATTCTACTAAAACCGAACCATCAGCATATTTTGTAAAATTTCTTGTGAATTTTATGGTGCGAAGTTGGTCAGCTTTACGATTTTCTTTGCGGTTAGTCATTTTTTCCTCTTTTTAGTAATAAATAATAAATTTTCACCTGTCATCCTGAGCGACCAACGGGAGCGTAAGGATCTAACCATCTTTCGATTGTTTATATAAGCCCAATTAGACAGATTCTCACGTCGCTTCGCTCCTCAGAATGACAAAACGGGAAAATTTTCTATTACCCACTTATTGGGTATTTTTATGATAATTTAAAGATTATTATATCAAAAAATAAAACAGAGGGTTAATTATGGAGAAATTTTATATTACAACAGCTATAGATTATGTAAATGCTCCGCCGCATATAGGACATGCCTATGAAAAAATAGCAACGGATGTTATAGCAAGACATTTCAGACAAAGAGGATGGGAAGTGTTTTTTTTAACAGGGGTTGACGAGCATGGAATAAAAATTGAAAAAACAGCAGCCAATCAGGGATTATCTCCTCAGGAATTTTGTGATCTGATTTCTGCAAAATTCAGGGATGCCTGGAAATTACTGGATATTTCATACAGCAGATTTATTCGCACAACTGAGGAAGAACACAAAAAAGTTGTGCAGCATATATTTAAAACCCTTTTAGATAAAGGTGATATATATAAAGCAGCCTATACAGGATTGTATTGCACCGGCTGTGAATGTTTTCTTTCTTCAAGAGAGCTTGCGGAAAATAATTTATGCCCTGTCCATCTAAGCAAACCTCAGGAAGTTCAGGAAGAAAACTATTTTTTTAAGTTATCAAAATACAAAGACAGAATAAAAGAGCATATTTTAAATAATCCTGAATTTTTGCAGCCTGAATACAGAGTTAACGAAGTATTAAATCAGCTTAAAGAAACTGAAGATATAAGCGTTTCAAGAACAAAATGCTCTGTAAACTGGGGGATTCCTGTTCCTGATGATGATAACCAGATAATTTATGTATGGATTGACGCTTTATCAAATTATCTCACAGGAATCGGCTATTTAAACAACGAAGAATTATACAAAAAATTCTGGTCTCCTGATGTGCATATAATAGGCAAAGATATATTAAAATTTCATTCTATATACTGGATTGCTATTTTAATGGCTATGGAACTGCCTCTGCCAAAGACTATTTATGCTCATGGCTGGATAATCGTCAATGAATCCAAAATGAGTAAAACATTAGGTAATGTCATAAGTCCTGTAGACATTATGAATGAATATAATTTATCTAATGCTGATCCTGTCAGATATTTCCTTATGACAAATTCACCTTTCTGGAAAGATGCCAATTATTCGGATGAGGACTTTAAAAACAAGGTTAATGCTGATTTGGCAAATAATCTTGGAAATTTATTAAACAGATCTCTTAGCATGCTTGTTAAATACTTTGACGGATATATAATTTCAGAAGCTATTACAGACTTTGATAACAGCGAACTTGCTAAAATGTCTGATTTAACTCAAAAAACTGTTCTCGAAGCATTTGACAAATATAATATATTTGAAGCAGCAGCAGCTATATTAAATTTAACAGACAGAGCAAACAAACATATTAATGAATCAGCTCCCTGGTCTCTTGCTAAAAATTCTGAAACAAAAATACGTTGCGCTCAGGTGCTTTATGATGTTTTAGAAACGCTAAGACAAATAAGTATTATGATTTACCCATATATACCCAATATTTCAGCAAGTATTTTTCAGCAGTTATCCATACAGGAAAGCATAGCTGAAAGCAAATGGTCTGATCTGAAATGGGGTGGATTAAAGTCGGGTAAAATTATTTCCGGTGAAGATATCAAGCCTGTATTTTTGAGATTAGATTTTGAATTAGCTGATGACAAGAAGAAAAAATAATATAAAAAATCGCTATGAATGATAATTATAAACTTATAGATACTCATGCCCATCTTGATTTTGAGAATTATCAGGAAAATTTGGAGCAAATACTTGATAATGCAAAGCATGCCAAAGTAGAAAAAATAATTATACCCGGCTTAACAATAAAAGATTTAAATAAAATAATTAAATTAATTGAAAAATATGATAATTTATATGGCGCTGTTGCTCTGCATCCTTCTGAGGCAAAAGAATGGGATACTAATTCTTATAATCAGCTTAAAGAATATGCCAAACATCCGAAAATAACAGCAATAGGAGAAACAGGGCTTGATTATTACTGGGATAAATCTTTTGTTGATCTTCAAAAATATGTATTTAAAGAGCATATAAGACTTGCCAAAGAGTTAAAACTGCCGTTAATAATACATGATAGAGAAGCTCATGAAGATATTTTAACTATATTAAAAGAAACCAAAGCAGAAGAAGCTGGCGGAGTGATGCATTGTTTTTCAGGAGACGCTGAGTTTGCCAAAGAATGTGTAAAAATAGGCTTTTATATAGCTCTTGGCGGTCCAATAACATTTAAAAACGCTAAAAATCCTAAAGAAGTCGTTAAAAACATACCTTTAGAAAGGCTTTTACTTGAGACTGATTCACCGTTTCTGTCTCCCCACCCTTATCGTGGAAAAGAAAATGATCCGTCAAAAATAAAAATCATAGCAGAAGCTGTTGCGCAGCTTAAAAATATTTCATATAAAGAAGTTGCTGAAGTAACTTCCTGTAATGCTGAAATTTTGTTCAATATTTAATTATAAAATGCTATAATAAATTTTACCCCCCAATGGGGCTGGTGTAGGGGTGGCTAAGTCATTTCACTGGTTATTATCCTTTCAATCGAGAAGATATGGAAGTGGTTCAGCCGCATAGAAAGATTTAAAATGGGCAAAATCACATTTATTATTGGTGGAGCAAGAAGCGGAAAAAGTAGTTATGCAGTCAAATTAGCAAAAGACTCTTTTAAAAAAGCGGCTTTTGTTGCTACCTGTCCATATTACGATGAAGAAACAAAAGAACGCATTGAACAACATATTAAAGAACGTCCGTCTGAATGGCAGACTTTTGAGGAATTTAGAAATTTAGCTCCATTATTGGAAAATATAGACTCTCAGCATAATTTTGATATTGTCATAATTGATTGTTTAACATTATTTATTTCAAATCTTTTATTGGATAAAGCTGAGGAAGCTTTTATTAAAGAAAGAATAGCCCAAATGCTCCAGGCGCTTAAAAATACAAAGTATGATTCAATATTGGTTGCTAATGAAGTTGGTTTGAGCATAGTTCCTGAAAATCAATTAGCAAGAAAATTCAGGGATATAGCCGGAAGAGTAAATCAATTGGTAGCTCAAACAGCTGATCATGCTATTTTTATGGTTGCAGGGATGCCTTTAAAGCTCAAACAATAATTTAAAGTATAATAAGCCAGCGTAGCTCAATGGCAGAGCAATCGCTTCGTAAGCGATAGGTTAGGGGTTCAACCCCCCTTGCTGGCTTGTTATCGGAACTTTGATAGCAAAAGTTCAAAAAATAGACAATATTTGAAAGAATTATATAAAAAACGAGGCTGAAAACCGCATGGCTTCGTTTTGATTTTTCTTGGAAGAAAAATTTTTTACAAAAACATAGCGTTACGTCTA
>JAZDPZ010000039.1:0-33579 GCA_043797105.1 bacterium
GATTCTTAGGAGAATTTATACTATGAAATTAAAAAATTTAATTATTTTAATTATTTTGAGTATATTTGTTTTTATTGTCAATATTGGTCAATCTTTTGCATTAATTAAAATTGACGATGAAAGCGTAAATCTTGCAATTAAATACAGCATTAAAATGAAAGGTATGCCAACAAGGGATATATTGGGATCAAACTGGTTAAGCGACGAGACAGGAAGGATTTTAAACATATATTCTCCTTTTATTCAAATAATAATGAAATCAACTAATCAGGGAACTTCTGGAAATCCGGAAGAAGACATAAAAAATATTAAAAAAATATTAAATAATAGTATTAACAAAATTAAAATCAAAAATGAAATAAGATTTATTATTGCTATTTATGGAGATAAAGAGGATTTTGCCCAAAAATACAATGCTTATATTATTGAAGCTGATAAATACTATAGTCCTGACAAATTTTCTAAAAATAAAATAAAACCTAAAAAAATTAATACTCAAAAGATTGCTGAAAGAGACGGCTTTCATCCTGCGCATCCATTTTCAGCCGTGAATTGCTATGTATTTAAATTTGATGATATTTTAAAATTAAAAAGCTATTATTTTGTGCTTACTTCTGAAAATAACGAAGAAATACTAAAATATAAAATTAATAACAATGAAATTTTTTAGCGATTTTTGGACTATTTTAATTTTTTTTATTGCTTTAGCTTTTGGAATAACAGCTTTAGCAGTATATATAAATTTTCAATTAGATCAGATAGTTGAAGTTGCAAGAGCAGTAAGATACGGAGATTTGTCAAAAAAAGTAAAATCATGGAAAAAAGGAAAAATTGCTCAACTGGCTGTAAATATAAATAAAATGATTGAATCTCTCCAGGATAGGGAAAATAGAATAAAACAGTATCAAAAAGAAATTCAAAGTCAAAAAGAATATCTGGAAGCGATTTTTGACTCTCTTGCAGATGGAATTATAACTATATCAAAAAAATGCAGAATTATAAAAATAAATCCAATAGTATCTATTTGGATGGGTTTAAATGAAGAAGATATAACAGGAAAAAAACTTACAGATTTTTTAAAATGTAAATGCGAAGTAAACTGTATAGAAAAATCCGAAGAAGATATTTCTGAAATTTGTCCTTTAATATCACAAAATGAACGTTTATCTCCAACTGAAGCTAAAATAATTAATTTAAACTCAAAAACAGAAAAATCTTTGGGTTTAAGCTCATCTCCGGTTGCAGGAGTGATAGGAGAACCAACTTATGTAATAGTTTTAAGAGATATTACAGAACTTAAAAAAATAGAAAAAATACAAAAAGATTTTGTAGCTACATTAACACATGATCTCAGAGTTCCTATACTTGCAGAAGTCAATACTTTAAAGTTTTTTCTGGAAGAAAAGTTTGGATATCTTACAGATAAACAAAAACAAGCAATAGAAAATATGATTGAAAGTAATAATGGTCTATTGGAATTAGTCAATAAATTACTTGACACTTATAAATATGAATCAGGTGAAGGTGAACTTTATAAAGAACCGACAAACATAAAAAAATTAATAGAAAGTTGTATAGCAGAACTTTTACCTTTGGCAAATAAAAATAATCAAACTATATCCGACTTTATTCCTGAAGAAATACCTATTTTAGATTTAGATAAAAGCGAAATAAAAAGAGTAATTATAAATTTAATAAATAATGCGGTTACTTATACCCAAAAAGGCGGAGTAATCACTATTGATGCTGAAAAAAATGAAAATTATGTTATAATCAAAGTTTCAGATAATGGAAAAGGAATATCAGAATCAGAATTAGAAACAATTTTTGACAGGTTCTTTTCTAAAGCAAAAAAATTTCGTAAAATAGGAACAGGTTTAGGTTTATATTTATCTAAACAAATAATTGAAAAACATAATGGTAAAATCCGGGTAGAAAGCAAATTAGGCAAAGGCAGCGCTTTTTATGTAAGTTTACCTTTAAGATAGTTAATTTAATAAGGATTATAAAAAATAATTTTGGGTAAGTTAGATAAAATAAGTATTTTGATAATTGAGGATCATACTTTAACAAGATTTGGGCTAAAAACAGCTTTTGAATCTCTAAGTCATATAAAAACAATCTCAGAAGCAGAGGATGGAGAAACAGGCGTTAACCTGGCAAAAGAACTATGTCCTGATATAGTGCTGATGGATTTAGGATTACCCGGAATAAACGGGATTGAAGCTACAAAATTGATAAAAGAATTTGATAACAAGATAAAAGTTATTATATTAACCTCTCATAATAATGAAGACGAGGTTTGGGCAGCGCTCGGCATAGGAGCTAACGCCTACTGTATGAAAGATATTGAACCTGAAAGACTTATACATGTAATAGAATCGGTATATGACGGAGCAGTCTGGCTTGATCCTTCAATAGCAGGCATAGTATTAAAAGTCTTATCTAAAGAAAAGAATAAAGAATCTTTAAACGGGAATAATTTAGGGCAGTCTGGAGAAAAAATACAACTTACAGAAAGAGAAACCGAGGTTTTGAAGCTTATTGTGGATGGATACAGTAATGCTGAAATAGCAGAAAAGCTTTTTGTAAGTATTCATACAGCAAAAGCGCATGTTTGCAATATTTTGCAAAAATTATCAGTGGATGATAGAACTCAAGCTGCTATAAAAGCATTAAAAGACGGAATAGTTTAAAAATATTAAAATAAATAGGCGAAAAATATGCTTTTTAATAAGAGATTATTACAGAATGAGATAAATAAATTTGAATTTCCTTCAGGTGAAAAGCTTGAAAAAATTAAAAAGATTATAAACGGTTGGCAGATTGCTTTAAAAGATCATAATCTTGATAAAACTAAAGAAAGAACTACTGAAGGAAAATTTATTACTAAATTTTTCGGGGAAATACTAGATTATATTGAATTAGGCGGTGAGGAAAAAGAATTTAATCTTTATCCTCACTCAAAAACTGAAGTTGATGGAACTGAAGCGGATGGAGCATTAGGATTTTTCAGTAAGGAAAGTAAAAATTACAGAGTCGTTATTGAACTTAAAGACGCTAAAACTCTTCTTGATAAAAAACAATCAGGCAGAAAAGAAAATTATACGCCTGTTGAGCAGGCTTTTGGTTATTTAAACAAGTTTGACCAATGTGATTGGGTTATAGTATCAAACTTTAAAGAAATCAGGCTTTATCATAAGAGCAGAGGACAAGGTTTTTATAAGAAATTTGATATTTTAGACCTCCATGATGAAAAAGAGTTTAAACATTTTTATTTCTTGTTATGCAAAGAAAATCTGCTTGATAAAGATAGAAACTCTTTGCTTGACAGGCTTGTAAAAGATACTTCAAAAAACGAAGTAAAAATTTCAGAAGATTTTTACAAGGATTTTAAAGCTATAAGACTTGAATTTTTTGAGCATATATTCCAAAACAATCCTGAAATTGATAAAAAAATACTGCTTGAAAAAACGCAAAAACTTTTAGACAGGCTTGTATTTATAATGTTTTGCGAGGATACAGGGGATTTACTGCCTGAAAAAATTATAAAAACCGTTTATGAGCTTGGAATAAAATCAAGAGAAAGAAGCGATCAAAGGGCATGGAGAGAATTTTAAAATTTATTTCAGGATATAAATGAGGGAAGATATGATATAGACCCTCCCATTAATGCCTATAATGGTGGTTTATTCGCTTATGACGAGATTCTTGACAATCTTGCAATTAAAGATAGCATTTGGGCTAAGGTAGAATATCTTGCAAGCAAGTATGATTTTGACAGTGATTTAAACGTAAATGTTTTAGGGCATATTTTTGAGCAATCTTTAAGCGATTTGGAAAAGTTAAAAGCTGAAATAGATGGAATACAACAGGAAAAGAAAAAATCAAAACGCAAAAAAGACGGAATTTATTATACTCCCGAATATATTACAAGGTATATAGTCGAGCAGACCGTAGGAAAATACCTTGAAGAAAATCCCGATAAACTTGAAACAATAAAAATATTAGACCCTGCCTGTGGAAGCGGAGCTTTTTTAAATCAGGCTCATAATTTTTTAAGAGAGCAATATAAAATAAGAAATGAAGAAAAGCTTGCGACTGTTAAAGTTGATAAAAATTTTAATATATTTGAGCATTATAATCCCGCGGAAATTAACAGGGCAATTCTTTTAAATAACCTGTACGGCGTTGATTTAAACGAGGAATCAACTGAAATAACAAAGCTTTCTCTATGGCTTAAAACAGCTAAAAAAACAGAGCCGCTTCAAAATCTTGATAATAACATCAAATGCGGTAATTCTCTTATTGATGATCCTGAAATCGCAGGAGGTAAGGCTTTTAACTGGTATAAAGAGTTTCCTGATATTTTTAGAAAAAAAGAATTAAAGGCTTTTCATGTAACCTGGGCTACTCATAATTCAAGATATTCGGAGAGAATGGCTGAGTATAATGTAAAAACAGGTGAACCTGTTATATTTGATGAACAAAACGAAGTTTTAATAACAACATTTATAGCTCAAATTATTAATGAAGATAAATTAAGAGTTTTAGCTTATAACATTTGCGGAGATCATGTTCATTTGGCTTTGGTTTGTGAGGAAAATGAAAGAGATAATATTGTAAGAAAAATTAAAGGTAAATCTACCCAATTATATAAACAGCATAATAATATAAATGAAGAATTTCATCTTTGGACTCAAAAATACCATTCTTCTTTGATAGAAGATGAAATAGCACTCAAAAATACATTAACTTATATAAATAATAATAGACTTAAGCATGGACTATCATCTGATAATAAGGAGTCTGATAATGGGACTGTTGACGAATTTGGAAAATTCAGCTCGAATAATCGAGGCGATTTGAGAATTCGTCAACACCCCCAACATCCTCATAACTCTCATAACTCCTATAACAAGGGGTTGCAACCCCTTGTTGATATATTTGTGAGTAGTATAGAGCAAGCCTTCTTGTCTCAATATGAGGGTGGGTTTGATGTTATAATAGGCAATCCGCCTTATGGCGCAGAATTATTAGAAATAAACTATTTTAATAATAAATTCAAAGATATTATTTCCGGTGAGTTAGAATCTTATTTATTATTTTATTATCAATCTTTAAAAAATTTGTTAAAAGAGGATGGAATATTAGGTTTTATAACTCCTGATAGTTGGTTTACCAATAAAAATGCTGATAAATTTAGAAAATTTATTATTGAAGAAAATTCTTTAATTGATATTTTTGATGTATATAAACCGTTTACAGATGCAAAAGATACAAGATGTCATATTGTTATTATCAAAAAGAAAAAGGATCATAATAAATTATTAACAATAAAGCAAGTTTTGCCTTCAAATACTATAGAAATTTATCGTAACTATGAGATAAATTTAAATGAAAGAATTTTAATTTTTGAAAATAGTTGGAATTTGTACATTACAAATCAGGAATATAACATAATAAATAAAATGAAAACTTTTTCAAGCCAGCTTTTTGAATTGTACAACATTAAATATGGACTTAGAACTGGCGATAATGAAAAATATATAACCAATGAGAAAACTCAATATAAAATTATCGCTGGTTCTGATATTGCTTCAAGATATTTAATTAATTATTCAGAAAAATACCTGAAAACTAATGAAGGTTTACCTTCCTCTTATTTTAATGAAAATTTTTCTAAAATAAAAATAATAATTCAATATGTAAGAACTAATAGCCTTGATATAAAAGCAAAATGGCTTGAATATTCTTATATAGAAGGTGATTTTATCCCATTGAACTCTTTAAGTTATATTTATTCCAAAGATGATAATTATTTATTAAAATACCTGTTAGCAATCTTAAATTCGTGTCTCTTAAACAGATATTACAGGCTTTTATACACAGATGTAAATGTAAAACCGTTTTATTTATCTCAACTCCCTATACCAAAAGCAAATAAAGAACAACAAACCAGCCTTGCAAGTAAAGCCGAACAAATGATAGAATTAAATAAAAACCTGTCTAAACAAACGCAATCAGCGTTAGAGTTCTTGAAAATAAAGTATGGCTCAAGAATAGAGGGTCATGACCCTCTGCTGAAAATCTCTCAAAAACTTGAAAAATTCTATAAACTTGGCGCTAATCAATTCATAGAAGAACTTAAAAAGGGAATGCATAATAATAACAAGGGGGTTGCAACCCATTGTTATGCAACCAGCTGTTACCAGACAAAAAGTTAAACTTTCTCTAAAAGAGGAAGAAGAGCTTATGCAGTGGTTTAAAGAAAAGCAGACTAATCTTTTGGAATTGGAAAAACAAATAAATGAGCTTGATAAAACCATAGATAATGAGGTTTACAGGCTGTATGATTTAACTGACGAGGAAATTCAAATTATTGAGGAAAAAATTTAAAGTGCCTGGATTTAAGTTCTTTAGAATTTCAAACTTATAAAAGATAGAATGGTTTAAAAACAAAATATTTTTTTATTTAAATTTACAATTATTTACTAAAGTTTTTAAAAAAATAGTCGATTATTAATAGTAGAAGGACAATTTTTTTATTTTAGTTTGATAGGAGATATAACGTGAACGAGAAAAATCAAAGCGTTTGGGCTCAAGAAGTACAGTATGAAGAAATTAATCAAGTAGTATGCGAAAATGAAATTCCTGAAGATCTTATGAACAAGGCTTATGAAGCTTTTAATCGTTTTTATCAAAAAGAACAAAGGAGAAATAAAAGTCCAAAAAGAAAAAAACCGTGTTGGCAATAAATAAATATAAAATTAAATAATAATAAAGCTAAAGAGTCGAAGTTTTTCGGTTCTTTTGCTTTATTAATGCCAATTTGCAATCCAAGAATCAAACGCTCATGGGGGATTTTTTGGCTACGCTGTGAAATGCGGACAGCGCCGTCTGCTTCGACCTCTGAATGACAAGTCATATTATGTATTGCAAATTGGGATAAGGGATTTAGCGCTAAATTCAAAAAATTTTTTTCAAATTCATAAGTATAAATGCAGCAATCACAGCCCAGGAAACACAGTTGAAAATCCCTACAATATCACCTTTAGCAAGATAAATAATCCCGCCGATTATATCAGTTATTAAAATACAGATAATTAACATTTTAGTATCTTTTATATTATCCATGCTATTTACCCAAAGCCTTTTTAATATTTCTTATTTTTATTATTACACTCAGTCTCTTAAATAATCCAATATTAAGAAATGTTAATTTACATAAAGGGGTTTTTAGCAATTTTACCATCACTATATTTTTTATATAACTAAGAGGTAAAAAATGTTTAATAGATGCACTGAAGTAAAATAATAAATCTATAAATTTTTATGCACAGCCGTTCTTTGAAAAATTAGTTTTAAACTTAATATTTTATCTATATTTAGCCAAATTTTTGATTAATTTGTAGTAATAATTAATTTGTTTTTTAAGAAAAAAGGAGGATATAGAAAAAATAAAATAAATTGTTATGAATAAAATTACAAGTAATTTTTTATGAAGGAGGTATTTAAAAGTGGGTGTAGCAGCATCACAAGCACGATTACATACTATATTAAAACAAAAAATAGACGTTGAATATCAACTTGAAAAACTTTCAGAACAAGAACACACATTAATATCAGCAGCTCAAGGACAAGGAGGTAATAATCCTGTTTTAAAAGAACAAGAAAAAATGCTTCAGAACCAAATAAGAAACCTTGAAACTCGACAAAAAGCTCTTGAGACAGAATATGAATCAGTTAAAGCCCTAATTACTAAAAATACACAAACTAGTTTTCAATGGTACAAATCCTAAAAATTTAGCATTATTTTTGATAATTTATTTTAAAAAATTATAGCCTGCCCAATACGAAGTTTTTAAAAAATTAATTTAAATATAAGATGCTTTATACTTCCTTCTTTTCAGTAATCTGGCAAAGAAAAATAAGACTTGATTTTCAATAGCTTATTAGTTCTTTATGTTATTTTATTGTAACAAGATGTTACGATTTTGTTTGAAAACGTAAAAATATAGCAATTTTATAGTTGCTATATTTTTTATATAATTAAGAAATGCAATTTGTGTAGGATGTGTTGAGAATAAGATAAGAAATGTAATATATTTTCAATACATAAATCAAAGAGAATACAGTAACCCAAACATCAAAGATAGAGTTATAAGTTTTGTATGTGTAAAGGAGGTATTTTTAAGTGGGTATAATAGCATCTCAAGGACGTTTACATAACATATTAAGAGAAAAGATAGACGTTGAACAACAAATTGAACAAATTTCACAAAAAAAACAAAGTTTAATACAACAATCACAATTTCAAGGTAACAATCCCGGGTTGAAAGAACAAGAAAAAACAATGGATAATCAAATGAAAAACATGGAAACTCGACAAAAAGCTCTTGAGACAGAATATGAATCAGTTAAAGCCCTAATTGGTAAAAATACAGAAACCGGCTTTAAATGGTACGGCGGCAAATAATATATAAATTAAAAAAAAATTTCCCCAAGAATTATTTCTTAATAGTAAATATATTTAATAATGCTTTGTTAAATATAGATACTAAAAATTATAGTCTGCCTGAGAAATAAAGTTTTTAAATAAATTTAATAAAAAAAAAGTTAAATATAAGATGCCTTATTCTTCCTTCTTTCGAAGCAACAAACCCTCCCCTTATCTCTTTCCCTCAATGGAGGGAAACGAGACTAGGGCAGGCAGCAAAGCTGCACCATTATGTCCTCACTGGAAGGATTGGTAACTGGTGAATGTGGCTTAGCCACCCCTACACCAAACCCATTTTTTAAAAGGTGTGAAAATTTATTGTTCATTACTTAAAACATATCTATAGGATCAACATCTATTAAAAACTTGATGTCTTCCGGAACATTGAACTCTTTAATAAATTTTGAAATTAAAAAATGTCCGTTTTCTTCAAGTCTGTTTTTAATTATTATTTGAAATCTGTATTCATCTTTGATTTTGTAGATAATACAGGGTGCTGGACCTAAAATTTCAAGCTTTTCTGTAATGCCTCTTGAATTTACAAGCAAGTTCAGTCTATAGGCAATGTCGTCTGTAAATTTTCTTGCCTTAATCTCATTTTTAGAACTCAGGATTAATCTTATTATTTGACTATATGGAGGATAAGAATATTCATATCTGGTTTCTATCTGTGAGTAATAAAAATTAAGATAATCCTGGTCTTTTGCTGTCAGTAAAGTAGCAAATTCAGGAGTATAGGTCTGAAAATAAACTTTTCCTTCAGAAAGTCCCCGCCCTGCTCTTCCGGCTACTTGAGTCAAAAGTTGGAAACCTCTTTCGTTTGACCTAAAATCCGGCATGTTAAATGATGAATCCGCCATCAACACGCCAACAAGCGTTACATTAGGAATATCCAAGCCTTTTGCGACTATTTGAGTTCCAATAAGCACATCAATTTCACCCTTTGAAAAATCTTCAATAATTTTTATATAGACATTTTTTTTTGTCATTATATCGCTGTCTAATCTGGCTGTTTTAGCTTCAGGAAATATTTTTTTAAATTCTTCTTCTACTTTTTGTGTGCCTAATCCATAATGTTTTATTGTGTTATTGCCGCACTTTGGACAAACAGTAAAAATATCTTGCTCAAAATTGCAATAATGACACATAAGTTTATTTTTTGTTTTATGAAGGATTAGAGGAATGGAACATTTTTTACATTCAGCAGTATATCCGCAAACATTGCAAAATGTATAAGTTGAAAATCCTCTTCTATTAATTAATAGTATAGATTGTTTTTTTTCTGTTAAATTTTTGTCAACAGCAGATTTAAGCGCATTAGAAAAAATACCCCAGTTTCCTTTACAAACTTCCTGTCCCATGTCAATAATAATTACTTTTGCAAGATTACCGGAACCAAATCTTTCAGGAAGGGTTAATATTCTATTGGTGTTTAAAGCTTTGTAATAAGTTACAATATCCGGTGTTGCGCTTCCGACTACAACTGAAGCCCCGATTCTTTTTGCTCTTTCATAGGCAAGTTCTTTTGCATTGTATCTTGGAACAGGTGAAGTTTGCTTATAGCTTGATTCATGTTCTTCATCAACTATAATCAGACCAAGATTTTTAACAGGCGCAAAAATTGCAGATCTTGCCCCAACTATTATTTTAATTTTATTATTTTTTATTCGCTGCCAGACATCGAATTTTTCTCCGTCTGATAAATCACTGTGCCAAATTGCTACTTTATTTATGCCAAATCGTTTGGATATTCGTTTTGCTAATTGCGAAGCCAGAGTTATTTCAGGAGTTAAAAATATTACGGTTTTATCCTGATTTAATGTTTCTTTTGCGGCATGAAGATAAACTTCGGTCTTTCCTGAGCCTGTTATTCCAAATAATAACAACGGATCAGAATCTTTTTCATTCAAAGCTTTTATTATTCTTTCATAAGCTTGCTTCTGGCAAAAGTTCAATTCTAAAAAATCTTCCTTTTCATCGTTCTCAAAAATTTTTAAAGGATTTCTATATATTTCCTGCTCAAAAATTTGGGCATAACCCATTTCTTCAATCTTTTTTAAAGTATTGCGCGCAGTTTTTGCATATTTTAAAAATTCATCAAGCTTGCTCAATCCTCCTAAAGATTCCAGATGCAATAAAATTTCAGAATGTTTTTTAGAAAATTTAGGATGTTCTGTTTCAGGTTTTATTATTTTTATCCATTTTTCAAATTTATGCTTTTGATTTTTAATTTCTATTATATTTTTAATTTCTATAATATTTGTTATTCGAAGTTTTCTTAATGCTTCATAAAACTTTGAAGACGGTAATTTTGACTTTTTTTGCAGGGCTGGAATGGATATTTCCTGTTTTTCAGCTAAAATTTCAAGAATTTTTTGCTGTGGTTTATTAAATAAAAAAATATCAATTTCATTATTTAATAAAGTTACTGTTCTTTTTGCTTTTGAAAAAAAATTTATTGGAACAGCAGTAGATAAAACTACAGGCAAACTGCAGCAATAATAAGTTGACACCCATTCCAAAAATTTTAAATAATCCAGATCAAAGAGAGGTTCTGAATCAAGAATTTCGTAAATATATTTAGCTTTGATATTTTCCGGCAGATAATTGCTAAACCCGACAACATAACCGTTTATAATGCCCTGATTTCCAAAAGGCACTAATACCGGAAGCCCTATCTTTATATCTTTTTTTATTTCATCGGGTACAAGATAACTAAATGTGCGTGTATCAAGACTGGGAATATCCACGATAATCTGTGCATATTTATCTATGATTTTAGGATCAGCTCTCAATATCTTCAAATTCTTGTTGGGCTTTTTCTATAGCTTCTTTAAGTTCCTCCAGCTTATCAGGAGAAAAGGTAACACCTTTTTTGGTTGGATTCCAGTTAAGTCCATCGTCTGTCGTATAATAAACTCTTAGATCCAAATATTTTTTACCTTTGTATTCATTGATCTGTATATGAATTTCCTCTGTAGCAGTTCGTGTAATTGCGGCTAAAAGCTTATTTTCTACCATATTCTTTTTCCTCTCAAAAAATTTAAAACTAAAACTCCATTTTATTATACAAGTCCCAAATTAAATTTATTAAATATTTTTGGGAATAGATAATTTTTTCTTATTATACACAAATTAAAAAATCAAAAACCGATTTTAGTTGAGTATAACTTAATACTTCTTGATATAAACTTAAATTACTTGAAATTTTAAAAACAATAAATCTATAATAATATTAAACTTATTAAAATATTTTATAATGATGGGGGTTTTATAATGAGAAGGAAAATATTAGTTACTACTTTATTAACAATTTTGGGGTTTTCAACAGTATCTTTTGCAAATGAAGATAATACCGGCATACAAAGCCAAAATAATATTAATAATCAAATATGTTTTGCTGAAGAAGTAGTGAAAGACTTAATAAAACAGACTCTTTACGGTCTTGGAAATCAGGTTATCAATAAATACGTTGGTCCTAATTATAATAATAATTATTATAATAATTCAGGAAATCCTACCCAAACAAACCCTGTTAATTCTAATTTAAATTCTAATCCCAATAATAATCCACAAAATTCACCTCAAAACATTAACAATAACATACCGGGACAAGAATCTGAGCAAATGATTCCTATTTCAACTTCATCTTGATGAGGCTTTGCTAAAAACATCCAATATTATTTGCACATTAAAAGGCTTTATTATATAGTCAATTGCGCCATTATCAAAAGCGTCTTTCAAATAATATTTTTGTCCCATAGCGGAACACATAATGACTTTTGCGTTATTATCAATTTTTTTTATTGCTTTTAAGGCGCTAATGCCATCCATTTGGGGCATGGTTATATCCAGAGTTACAAGATCAGGCTTTAAATTTCCATACATTTCCACTGCAATTAAGCCGTTAACAGCTTCTCCCACTACATTATAACCAATATTTATTAATATATTTTTTAAATTTTTCCTCATAAAGAGGGAATCATCAGCTATTAAAACTCTTTTTCCATCATCTTTTTTATCAAACATCATCTTTAAACTATCAATTTATATATTAAAAATAATCATTCTTTATTAAAGTTTAACACAAGAATGATTTTAAAAAATAAATTAAAAATCGGAGAGGGCGAGATTCGAACTCGCGGTGCCTTTCAGCACACGGTCTTTCCAGGACCGCACCATAGACCACTCGGACACCTCTCCTTGATTAGTTATACCCAAATAAAATCAGTTAAAAGCGGCTCAACCGCCTATTTCCAAAAATATTTCTTAAATTTGATCTTGGGATTTATATAAAATTATACTATCAAGTTATTAATGTTAGTCAAGCCAAGTTTACAGAAAAAATTTTATCCTTTTTTAGTTAACAGACCTTTAGTATTAATAGCGCCTTTTTTATCCTTGTCTAAACTATCAGCTACAAATACCTGAATTTTATTACTTGAAGAAAAAATAGATTTTATTTCTGAAGGATTAACTACTTCACTGGGAATATGGATTTTGCCGTCCATTTTTTGTGGGAAGTTGGCTATTTGTGTTTTTGCCGCTTGAATTTTTAGCGCTTCCAAAGCCAGAACCGTCTGTTCTGAAAGTTTAATATCCAATCCGGCTTTATTAGAGGCAATTTGTCTTACTGTTTGAATGTCCAGATTTGATTCTGTTCCAACAACTTTAAGTCCGTTATTTTTATTAATCCTGTCCAGATTAATTTTGGAAAAATCCTGATTTAATCTAATATTTGAGGAAGATTCAGTACTGGTGGGAGCGGCTGTAAAAATTTCTCTTGATACCTGCTCCAATTCTTTTCCGGAAATCAGTCCATTAGTAAATAAATTTACATTTTTGAAGTTGATATTGTCCGACAAAGTTTTTATCTCCCTTTTTAAGTAATAAACAATAAATTTCCACCTTTTAAAAAAAGGGTTGTAAGGCGAGCCCTACCCTCATCTAGTTTCCCTCACAAGGGGGTGGGTATTGTTACCCACTTACATTTGTATTACTTATTATGTATGTCGGTACAAATACAGTATAACTTTAGAGTTAAAATCTGAATTGATTTTATAATTTTCTTAATGAAGGCAGTATCACTTGATTTTAGAGAAAAAACCCATCTTTATAAAACTTAATATTTTTGCAAAAAATAGCCAAACCAAAATCCCTAATAATCCTCCTGTTGTATCCGCAAAAAAATCAAGTATATCCGATGTTCTTCCAGGCACAAAATACTGATGAATTTCGTCTGTCATACCGGCTAAAAAGATAAAAGCAAAACAGCCTTTGATTTTAGTATTTAGATTATTTTTAGATATATTTAAGCCAAATGCAAGAAGAAAACCTAAAATGCTATATTCAAGTATATGTAGAGTTTTATCGCATCCCGTAATATTTATGGGAATAGTTCTATTTGAAAAGAACCATATAATTCCATTATAAAGTCCGGCGGGAATAAATTTAAGAAGGTTAATTTTTTTATTTTGCATCTAACAAGCTCCAGTGGCTAAGCCACATTCGTAGGCTTCCAATTTTTTCAGACGAGGATGATATGGATGCACCTCAGGTGCCGGATCAGCCGCTAAAAAGGAGAGAGTATATCTTTTAAGTCTTCAAAAGTAAGAGATTTTTCAATGGACCTGTCTACAGAAATTATGGAATCTACAAGATCACGCTTTCTTTCCTTTAATTTCATTATTTTTTCCTCTACTGTATTTTTGGTAATTAACCTGTAAACAAAGACTTTTTTAGTTTGACCGATTCTATGAGCCCTGTCAGTTGCCTGATCTTCAACTGCAGGATTCCACCATGGGTCATAATGAATTACATAATCAGCGCCGGTAAGGTTTAATCCTGTTCCGCCGGCTTTTAAACTTATTAAAAACACCGGAATTGATTCATCAGAGTTAAATCTCTTGACTCTTTCCTCTCGGTTTTTGGTTTCTCCGGTAAGATATTCATATTTAATGCCTTTTTCTTCAAACCAGTCTTTAACTATATTCAACATTTGAACAAATTGACTGAAAAGAAGTATTCTATGCCCTTCACTGATTATTTCTTCAAGCATTTCTTTTAAATGTTCAAACTTGCCGGATTCGTTTATTTGTTTTTTGCCTTCTTTATCATAGAGTTTCGGATGATTACAAATTTGTCTTAGTCTCAATAATGCTGCAAATATGGAAATTTTACTTTTTTCAATTCCTTCATTTGCAATTCTTTGGAATATTTCATTTCTTGTGCTGTCCAGAACTTCGAGATAAAAATCTCGCTGTTCAGGCGTTAAATGACAGTATGCAATATTTTCGATTTTATCGGGCAGATCTTTTGCAATATCTCTTTTCATACGTCTTAGAATAAAAGGATAAATCTGTTTTTTTAATCTTGATTCAGCTGTTCTGTCAGCTCTATCTACAATAGGGACAGTATATTTATAATTAAATTCATCCAGATCATAAAGAAATCCCGGCATTAAAAAATCAAATACTGACCATAATTCAGACAATTTATTTTCTACCGGAGTGCCGGAAAGAGCTAATCTATGCTGTGTTATTAACTGCTTGGAACATTGAGCTGTCAAAGATTCCTGATTCTTAATATTTTGAGATTCATCAAGCACCACAAACCTGAAAGAATGCTTTTTTAACTCGTTTATATCTCTTCTAATCAAAGCATAACTTGTTATTATAACATCTTTGCTTTTGATTTTATCAAAGAGATCTTTTCTTGCAGACCCTGTAAGATTTAAATAAGATAATTCAGGCGCAAATTTATCAATTTCATCTTCCCAGTTAAATACTACAGACGTAGGGCAAATCACAAGAGCAGGCTGCATTCCATTTTTTTCTTTGGCTTTTTGAATCAATATTAAAGTTTGAAGAGTTTTACCAAGACCCATATCATCAGCTAAAATTCCGTTTAAACCATACGAATAAAGAAACCATAACCAGTTAAAACCTTTTTTCTGATATTCTCTAAGCTCTGCTTTAATATTTTTTGGCAGTTCAACTTCTTCAAGAGTGTTAAATGTGCTGATTTGATCCCAAAATTCTTTAAATTTTTTGCTCATTTCGAGGATTACCTGTTGTTCAATAAGCTCATTAATAAGCCCTGCTCTGAATGTTTTGATTTGAAATTTTCTGTCCTGTATTTTTTGAGCGTCAAAATTATTTAAACTTCTTGTAAACTGTAAAATTTCAGCCAAAGGAACTTCCACATAACCTTCATTTTCCAGATAAAAATATTTTTTGCCCTGTTGCAGATAACTTTGGACTGTATCCAGATCAATTAAAGTCTCTCCAACAGCGCAGGAAATTTCAAGATTAAAGCTGTCTGTTGATTCTTTGTCAAAATCAATATTTGCATGAATTTTTAGCGGATTTGAAGAACTTTTTAAAGAAGAGAGCTTGTTTATTTCCTCTATTTTCCAATTTTCCTTTAGTTGAGTAAGGCACAAATTATAAAAGTCAATAGCGCCATCCAATTCAATAAGTAAATTATTTGTTGGCATAGGCGTGAATTTATTAGCTAGAAGAGTTTTATAAGCCTTTTCTTCCTGCTTTATATTCCTTTTTATCCAGTAAATCAGCTCTTCTTTAGGTTTTTTTACTGTTACATAAGGGGTTTTTTCCGCTAATTTTCCATAAGGCACAAGTGTTCCGTCATATTCAAAATTTAGCGATGCTTTTATGGTTTTATCTTCTGTTAATTCAAGATAAAGCACATTAACGGGAAGTTTTTGTTCAAGAGTCAATTTTTCAAGAGTTTCTGAAATTTCTACTGTCATTAGGTTTTTATGCTTTGGCAGTTCTTCATAAACAAATTTTCCTCCGTCTGCATCCCTAATATCAGTAAAACTCGATCGTGTTAAATAATGCGGAAGAACAACAAGCGCTGTATCAAGAGGAAAAATAATGTTTTTATAGCGTCCCCATTTTATATGCCTGGAAAAATATTTAATTTCTTCCATCGGAAAAATATCTTTCGGATCAAATCGCTTCCAGTGCAAAGATAATAAAACATTGCCAACCAAAGAAACATTTACGGAAAGTATTAATTGCCAAGCGTCTTTTTTAAATTCAAGCCTTTTATTTGTTTCATAATCAATGACTTCTTCGACCTGGGCTAAAATTTTCAAAATTTCATCAACCTTGATTAGAGGAATATCATGCCATCCTGATATTTTATCAAGTCTTCCGGCTTTATAGATACTTTGCATTAAAGCTAATTCAGCTTTTTGAGCATTATTCAGAATAAAATTCTCATTATTTGCGCTTTGTAAAGCCATAACAGCTCTTAAAATTGATTCAATATCAGTAATTTTTTCATTTTTGCATCTGTCAATTATTTGAATACTTACATTTTTAGGTCTAAGCTGTGTATTTAAAATAAATTTGTATCCGCCCTGAGGATCAATGATTTCGGAGGGATTTTCATCTTCAAATTTAAACTTCTGACCGGTTGCATTAGTCAAATAAGTTTCATAAAAATGCTTATTAATGCTTACAAGCCCGACAGCAACGGCATGTTTGCACCATTCTTCAGAAAGAGGACAATCACATTTGGCTGAGATTTTTTCAGGACTAAATATAAGTTCAATAGAATATTTATCCTGACATTTACCCTTAACAAAAGCCTTTACTATATTATCTTCCAGGCTGATTTCAAGAACTTGATTTGTTTGATAATATTCATATCCCCTTCGCCAACTTCCGGGAGCAGCTGAATTTTTTATATATTGAAAATTAAATATACATATTTTGGGATTTATATTATTAGGAAATTCTTTATTTTCCGGGATTTTTTGAGGTAAGGTTTCAGACTTAGGTTCAGTTAATTTAGTTTGTTCAGGCAAATTTTCCTGCTCAGGAGATATTTTTTTCAAAATATTAAAAAACTTTTCTGCCTCATCCTTAGCAAGAATACTGGCATGAGATTTAACCTTAATTTGCATTTTTTTATCAAGCAAATCTATAACTTCCTTGCTAGAAAGCTTTAATTTTTTTGCTATCTCATAAACTCTTATTTTTTCTGTTTCTAAATTCATCCCAAATTCAAAATTACCCCTTATATAAAATATAATTTATTTAAGTCATGCAAATAAAACGAAGCAATCACAAAATTTTGTGATCACCACATCCCTTCAGGACTCGTGATGACAATGCGCTATTTAATTACGGTTGATTTTTTATTATTAATTTTTATTTTCTTCGTCATTTTCCTCACATTGTTCTTCGAAGTCCTCATCAAGTTCTAATTCTTCTTCGTCATCATCTTCTTCTTCATCATCATAATCATCATCGTCTTCATCTTCATCGTCAAATAGCTCACTCAAATAGTCTTCACCTTCGAGGAAAGATACTATATTATCAAATTCTTTATCATCTTCAATTGTTTCAAAAGAGTATGAATCATCTTGCTTGTTTAATCTCATTATTATGATTTCTTCATCCTCTTCTCCCTCTTCATCCTCTTTATTTTCTTCTTTTTTATCAAGATAAACTAACAAACCATAATCCTGTTCATTATAATTTACAATATCAATTAGTTCAAAATTATGGTATTCACCATTTTCATCCTGTGTTTTAATAATTTTTGATTCAATCTGATCTAAACTAAGGTTTTGCATTTTTTTTGTCTCCTTTTATCTAAGTATTGCTGCAAAATTAATACAGCTGATACAACATCTACCAATTCTTTATTTCTTGAAGGTTTTTTATTTTGCTCAATTAATATACGTTCTGCATCTTTACTGGTCAATCTTTCATCTTCAAAAACTATATCAACTTTAATTTTTTCTTTAATTAATTCCGCATAAAATTGCACATCTTGTGCTTGTGGTCCCAGAGTGCCATTCATATTTTTTGGTAATCCTATAATAATAACTGAAACATTATATTCTTTACACAGGTTTTCAATTTCTTCAATAGATTGTTGTTCAGAATGCCTAAAAATAGTTTTAAGCGGTTGAGCTATAATGAATAAAGGATCACTAATCGAAATTCCTATTCGCTTAGTTCCAACATCTAAACCTAAATATCTGGTTAAAGGCATTTTTTATTCTTCCAGCCAGCTATTATCCAAAATATCTATAATATCATTTAAACTTTGACCGGATAAGCCTGATTTATCATTAATTTCTTTATTTTTTCTAGCTTTCCAGAACGTTATATTTTGAGGCTTTTTTGATTGATCTAAATTATATTCATACCTTGAAAATCCTTCAAATATGGTTTTTTTCAATAGTTCTCTGAAAAATGTTAATTTTTCTATAGCTAAATCATTATCATGACTCAATACCCAGGCAAGAGAACTTGCAATATTTCTAAAAGAGGATAGTTCCTGAAAATTTAATAAATAAGCAATATTTAACAATCGTTTTCTATAAATTTCTTTTAAATTTTCATCAAAAATTTCAGGGATAATTCCGGTAATTTCTTCTTCAAGCCAATCCATCAGTTTAACAGGATTTTCAATAAAATAATCTTTTTGTTGTAGAGTTTTTGCGATAATTTTTTCTATAAACGGTTTAACAGCAGGATGATCGTCATCTTCTAAAAACCAGTATTTAAAATCAGGGTGTTTATACAGAGTTTTTCCTTTTTTAACAAAATTTTTATTTGCCCATTGCATTGCTGTTTGCTCGATAGATTCATTTAAAGGCGAGACATCGCTAATTATGGATTTCCAGGCTATATATTCATAAGCAATAGAAAAATTATTTATTCTATTTATAATTTCAGCTTCTTCTAATTTATATTTGCAATATTCAGGAGCAATAAAAATTTTGGGAGATTCTTCCTGTAATTTATTTATAATTCTCGAAAAATCATGTTTATTTATTCCATAAAAACCAAAGCAATCCACAATGCCTTCAGTGTCGTTAATAATAACGCTGAACATTAATATATCCTGATTTTGCTTTATTCGGCTAACCAGTATGATTTGATTTCCCGAGCCGTCAATATTATTTGTATAACATTCATAAATATTGGACACATGGCAAATTGGAGCAATCTTGCTTTGCTTTGCTTTTTCTATATTAACTCCTGATAATTTTAATAAATTTAAGCTTTTTTTTGCCAATTTTTTAGTTATTTCATTTTTTGAAAATTCTATATGATTTACCAATGCTGGAACAGCTAAAGGTGTTCTTGTTTCTCCAAGTAATTTTATTAAAAATTCTTCAAGTTTACTTGACGGTTTTGATTCCAAAGCAGGAATAAGCACGTTTACCAGATTTTCTCCCGTATAGTCCTGTTTTAGAGAATAAGCAAGATTTAATTGTTCATCTTCGGGTAGAGAAAATAAAAAATCAAGAAAATCAATTTGAGCTTCAGGATTAATAGCAGCAGTCTCAAGAAGTTTTTGGGTTTCCTGATCCACCATAACTTCAGGATCATTCAAATAGCTTAAAAACTCGTCAGGTCCAAAATTATCTCCCAGACTTTTTAAAATAGTACTCACAAGATTTTTAAACTCATCAGAATACTTAGGACTTTTTATATATAACCATAAAGGTTCTTTTAACTGTTTTAAAGTCCCTAATTCCAACAAAAGCACGCCTATTATATTGCCCTTTTTTTCATCAACCCTTGAAAGCTCTTTAACAAGAATTTCCAATACATAAGTTGTATTTTTTATGGATCTGAGTTTATCAAGATATTTATCCTGATCAATCTTTGAAAGGGTATTATTAAAGGAAGCTAATTTCTGAAGTGTCATTAATACTTCAGATCTTATCTGTAATTTTGATAATTCTTTTGATTCCATTATTTTTTCGATGCTCTCCAAAATGAATCAAGCACTTTTTGGACTTCCGCAGCAGGAATACGATCTTCTAAAATTAAAAACTGAATACAAATCATAACACATTCAGAACAAATATTTACCCCTGGACCTTTTATCATTTTTATGACCATATAGTTTGGTCTTCCACAAAAAGAACAATATACAACTTCCTGATTATCGTTTTTATCAACAGTTGATTTTTCTTTGTTCCTGGTTCTTGATTTTTTTGCAGCGCCAGAGAGAGAAACTACTTTTTTTTCTCTTTTCTCATTATTATCATTGTCGCTCATAGCTTTTTACCTTATTTTATTATTTGATTACATAATTATATTATAATACATAAATTTATATTCTTAACTAAGTAACAAAGTTTAAATTTAATTATCAAAAGTTGAAACACCCTCTAAAAACCTCCATTTTATTTGGAGGTTTTTAAGTTTAATTTTGATTTTCTCAGATATAAACCGGATAAATATATGCTTGTTTAACCACCTTCGTCCCATATATTACTTGTTTTAGTTTTAGTATCAGGATTGGCTCCTGATTCTTTATAATAAATGTCGCTGGTAGATTGATTATGGACAGTATTTGTTTTTATATTATCTGATTTCGGTTGCCAGTCTATATAAGACATAATATTCCTCTTTTTATAAAATATATATTTAAATTAATATGGGGTATATTTATATAAAAAAAATAATCATAAAAATTGCTTAAAATTTTTGAATTTGGTATTATTAAATAAATTTTTTAGTATTAAAGCTAATTATTAATTGCCAGAATTAAGGAATTTTTTATGATTTTAGTTATTGGAGCAGAAGAAGAATATCATGCCAAACATGTTTATGATCTTTTAAAATCAAAAGGAGAAGACGTTGAGTATTTTGATACTCGTATTTTTCCTGAAGACATGCCTTTGTCCTGGTTTTCCTCAGATACCGGAATAAAAGGCTATTTAAAAATAAATAATAATAAAATAAATTTACAAGATATTAAAAGTGTATACTGGCGTTGGCATTACGGCATAAATAAAAAACCTGAAAATAATGATGAAGACTCTATATATAAAGCCAGGATTTTAACCAGAGAAATTGATTCTGCTATAGACAGTTTATTTGAGAGTATGGATTGTTTATGGGTAAATTCTTTGGCTGCTATTGAAATGCATAGAAGAAAATCATATCAATTGCATACTATGGCTCAAAACAATATAAGAGTGCCTAAAACCTTAATTTCCAATGATAAAGATGAACTCGTGTCATTTTATGAAGAAAATAATGGTCAATTAATATATAAACCTGTTAGAGGAGGCACTTTTACAGAAAAAGTAAAACCGGAAGATATTTCAAAAGAACGATTGGATTCTCTATTAGATTGTCCTGTGCAGTTTCAGGAATTTATTGATGGAGTTGACGTAAGAGTATATGTAATTGGCAAAGAAATTTTTGCAGCGGAAATACAAGCAAAAACTATTGATTTCAGAGCAGATGATGAATCTAAAATAGTTAGGGTTGAATTACCTGAGAATATTAAAAATGATTGCTTCAAAATTATGAAACTTTTAAAATTAAATTTTTCGGGCATAGATATAAGGCATGGCAAATCAGGAGAGTATGTGTTTATTGAAGCTAATCCAGCTCCGATGTTTACTTATTTTGAAGAGCATTCAGATTATCCTATTTCAGAATGTCTTACAGAAATGCTGATAAGACCACAGCATAACCTGCGTTAATCAAAAATAAATTTATGGATCGTCCGTAGTTGCGCATTGACCTTAAGATAGCATTTTTATATGTAAATATCTCTTTTTCCCAGCTCAATTTGTTTAAGCTGGGTTTTAAGTTTTTCTGTTGTTTTTATGTCATTGATTTCGGAAACATGCTTATCTATTATTTTTAGCCCTATTGAACGTGTTTTTTCACCGGCATAATCTTCTAAATATTCTTTAAAAGTTAAAATAGCATTTGGCTGGCAAAATTTTTGGATTAATCCGGGCTTTGCAAACTCCATAAAGTCTTTTCCAACTCTCCCGAGCCTGTAGCAACTGGTGCAAAAACTCGGTATATAGTCATTTTTTGCCAGTTCATATATTACTTCGTCAAGAGTTCTCGTATCTCCAACCAAAAATTGTTCTGTGGAATTTTTTTCTGATGAATATCCTCCGGGATTGGTTTTAGAACCCGCGCTGATTTGTGAAATTCCAAGTTCAATAACTTCTTTTCTAAAAGCAGAACTTTCTCTTGTAGATAAAATAATTCCTGTATACGGCACAGAAAGTCTTAAAACAGATACAATTTTTTTAAAATCCTGATTATTTACAGCATAAGGAGGACTTTCTGAAATAAAAGAGCCTTTTGCAGGTTCAATTCTAGGAATAGAAATTGTATGAGGTCCTATTCCGTATTTTTTATCAAGATATTCGGAATGAGCCAGCATTGCAAGAACTTCAAATCTGTAATCCGTAAGCCCAAATAAAACACCCATTCCAACATCTTTAAGACCAGCTTCCAAAGCCCTGTCCATAGTTTCAATTCTCCAGTCATAATCGGATTTTATTCCTGTGGGGTGCATAATTTTATATGTTTCTCTGTGATAAGTTTCCTGAAAAGATTGATATGTCCCTATTCCCAGATTATTTAGCCTTTTAAAATCATCTGTGCTTAAAGGAGCAATATTAATATTAAGGCGTCTTATTTCTCCATTAAGTATTTTTTGCTCATAAATTTTATTAATTATTTCTTCAATATAATCAAGATTACACTTGTAAATATCTTCGCCTGCCACCAGTAAAATTCTTTTATGTCCGGTGTTTATTATTTCGCAGGTTTCCTTGATAGCCTCATCAACAGAAAGTTTTTCTCTTTTTATATTTGTATTATCCTTTCTGAAAGCGCAATACAGGCAATTATTCACACAAAAATTACTTAAATAAAGGGGCGCAAATAAAACAATTCTTTTGCCATAAATCTTTTCTTTTACGATTTTTGCAGCTTTATAAATTTTTGCCAAAAATTCATTATCATCTACATTTAATAATAAAGCAGCTTCATTAATGTTTAAGCCATGTAAGTTTAAGGCTTTGTCCAATATTTCATTAATATTATTTTTTGATGGTTTTAGCTCAATTAGTTCGTTAATTTTATCCTGGTCGAAAAAAATTTTTGTTTTCATTATTATTCCCTTCAATTATTAAATTTATTCATCAAAAGAGTTAAATCCTTTGACCCTTTTGATTATATTGTCATCGCGAGGCTACGTAGTAGCCGTGGCGATCCAAGTAGCTTTTTTGGATTGCTTCGCTACGCTCGCAATGACATTTTGCAGATACCTCGTATGCTCTCATCGGGGTAATTTATTTTTAATAATATTTTATCTAAAATATTGTAATGAGTAATTTAAATGAAAAAAATTCCTATAGTTCAAAATTTGACTTAAATAAAGAACCTGAAATTAAAGAAAAACTTGAAAAAGACGGCTTTATCTTTAAACCGGCTGATTATGCTTTTTGGCGAGCTCAAAATAATGAAATAACCGTAACATTATATTTAAGTGGGAAAATTCTTATTCAGGGTAAAAATATAGGTGATTTTGTTAATAAATATATATCTCAAAGACCTAATATTATAATAGAACCTGAATCTTCAAAAGAACATAAACACTCAAGCTGGATTGGAACAGATGAATCAGGAAAGGGCGATTATTTCGGTCCTTTGGTGATTGCAGGGGTTTTAGTCGATCAGGATAATTTAAAAAAACTTCAAAATTTCAATGTCAGAGACAGCAAAAAAATTAAAGATGAAATCATAGAAAAAATAGCCTGGCAAATAAAGGCTAACTGTATTTTTTCAGTGATTACAATTAATCCTGCTAAATATAACCAGCTTTATTCAAAATTTAAAAATTTAAACACTATTCTTGCCTGGGGTCATGCCAGAGCTATTGAAAATATACTCGAAAAAAAAGATTGTAAAAACGCTATTTCAGATAAATTTGGCAATGAAGCGCTGATAAAAAACGCTCTTTTAGACTTGGGGAAATCTATAAACTTAGTGCAAAGAATCAGGGCGGAAGATGATATTGCTGTTGCGGCAGCATCTATTCTGGCAAGAAATGAATTTGTGCAAAGAATAAAAAAATTATCACGGGAATATGGTATTAATTTTCAAAAAGGCGCTTCTCAGCAGGTAAAAAATCAGGCAAAAATATTTATAGAAAAATATGGATTTGAAGCGCTGTCCTGTGTTGCCAAACTGCATTTTAAAACTACATCCGAGATAAATAAAAGCTAAGTAATGAATAATAAATTTTCACCTATTATCATCCTGGACGTAATTTTGTCATCCTGAGCGTAGCGAAGGATCGCATGGTCGATTATGAGATTGCTTCGCTACGCTCGCAATGACAAAAACGAGGAAATTTATTATTACCTACTTAATCTACTAAGCTAGGTAATATGTACTTAAGAAGTATAGATAATCAACCTTAAGGAGTATAGCTTTACCATTTTTTTTATAAATATAATATTAAAGAAAGATTGTTAGACTTAATTATTAAATGGTTTTAGCGAGGATTCATGAGGACTATTAAAAATGAATACAGATAATAACTTAATAAAAAATTATATGAAATTACTGCCGGCTTTTGTGTATGAAAATAGCACACTGTTTAATGTTCTTGAAACTATGAAAAAACTTCAGGTTGGTTTTGTTTCCATTATAAAGGAAGATTTTTCCATTATTGGCTATATTGATAAAAAAAAGGTTAGAGAAATTATAAAAAATGATTTTTTTAATGATGTTGATTTATTAAAAAATACAAAAATAAAGGATATATCAACGAAATTCAATTTTCCTATAGTTCTTTATCCAAGAATGACAATAATGGATGGATATTCAACAATGAAATATATTGGTGTTAAATGTCTTCCTGTTGTTGATCTTCCCTGGGAAAAGAAAATCATAGGTTTTTTATGGTTAGATGATATTATTCCGGTTGTCGAAAAAAATTGTGTAAAAATACCCGCTTAACTTAAATCTATAGTGTATTGAGAAGGTTTTCAAATGTTGATATACTAACCGGGAGTAAAGAAAGATACATTATAGGTTAGGTTTAAAAAATGAAAAACAAAATAAAAATTGCGGAAGATTTTTTAAAAAGTCTTGAAAATCCTACTGTTACAATGGATATTATGCTTGATAGAGTAGATGCTCAAGTATTATATGTGGTTAATAATTATGCTGAATTAATATCTAAAGTAAAATATAAAACAAATATTGAAGAAAAAGATATCATTACCTGCGTAATGATAATAGGTTATTTATTAAAGGGTCATTTAGACAGGCATGAGCTTAATCAAAGCTTGCAAAAAGACAGTGTGTAAAAAGTATAGAATTATTTATCAATTTTTGAAAGATAATTCAGCTATTTTAAGCCACAAAAATGTTAACAATATGCAGGTTAAAGCTCCTATATAGCCTGAAAATATATAAGCAAAACTTTCATTAAATAAATTATTATTAATATTATTGGCAAAATTATAATCAGGGAATGGCGGATGCCATATTTCTGATAATCTTGTAATACCAGCAGGAATATAACCTATTAAATTATTAATCTCTTTAATTTCCCATTCTCCCCAGGCTGAACCTGCATTAAATATTTTAGGCAGTAATATTCCAACAGGAGAAAAAAGAATTAAAACAGCTAATAAAAAAAATATTTTATTTATTGATTTCATAAATTTTCCTTAAATCCTTTCATAGCCTGTCATTGCGAGCGAAGCGAAGCAATCTAATCTAACAAGGGGTCATGACCCCTTGTTCTCAGGGCAACTTCTTGTTTGCACCTCGCGATGGCATGGAAAAAAATTATTTAGCAAATTAAAGTTTAATAGCCCATAAATAATAGATGTTATTATCATTTCTACCCAGCAAAATAATGAAAGATGTTCTGATACCATAGCAGGAACAGAAACACTCAGAGGATAAAAGAAATAAAGGGCTTTTCCTGAATTATCATGGCTTATTATTGGTTGTATTCCCAGTATTATTCCGGCAATTAACGAAGCAAGAAAAATTGAAAAATATCCTGATAATCCTGCTAATATTGATTGTTTAAATAAATTATCAGATTTATTTTTATTTAAGAGTTTAAATATATAATAACCTGTAAAAGAAGGAATAAATGCTATAATTAAACTGTTTGCCGCAAATGTGGTTATTCCGCCGTCTCCAAATAAAAGAGCCTGAGACAAAAGAGCAATAGTAACAAGAATGGATGAAACCCAGGGTCCAAATATAATACTCAGTAAAGCTGCACCTATTGCGTGTCCTGTTGTTCCTCCCGGAATCGGAACATTAAACATCATTATTGAAAAAGAAAATGCCGCGCCAATAGCCGCAAGCATTTGAAAATATTTTTCCTTTAATAATTTTGAACTTTTTTTAGAAGCTGTAAACCAAAGAGGAAAAGCTATTGCAAAACAAGTTAAACATGTGTACGGACACAAACAGCCATCTGGAATATGCATTTTGAATTTTTTTTACTCCGCATCTGGTTCCTAATTTATAATTTTTTTTAGAGTATATCATTAACTGATTTAAAAATGAAGATTAAAAATAAGTTATAATTTGGGTAGAAAAACAATCTTCCTATTATTAAGCATTAAAAAAATAAAAAAAAATAAATTTTGAACCTCTTGATATCTGCTATTATTTTGTTAAAGTATTATGTAATAAAGTGTAGGATTATTAATAATGTCTTCAATAGCAAAAATACTCGTGGTTGATGATAACCCCAAATATTTGAAAGATGTGTTGCCTATGTATGGTTACGATATTATTGTAGCCAATGATGGTCTTCAAGCGCTAAAAATACTCTTTAGTAAAGAACAAAAATTCGATCTTATAATCCTTGATATAATGATGCCAAATATGGATGGCTGGGATACTTTAAAAGCAATCAGGCATAATAAAGAATTTGAGGATGTACCGGTTATTATGCTAACGGCTGTTGACAGTGAGCAAAAACAAATTTCCGGTTTAAAGTTTGGGGCTGACGACTATATTATAAAACCTTTTGCTCTTCCTAATCTTCTTGCTCGAATTGAATCATTAATGAGAAGATCAAGCTGGAATCAGAAAAAAGCTCAAACTAAAGCGATGAGTTTGCCTTTTACTTCTGATGAGCCTATATCTCCTTTAACAATTAGAGAAAAAGAAGTATTAAAGTTTGTAGCTCAAGGAGCAAATAATCAGGAAATAGCTAGTAAATTATTTGTGCGAGAAGTTACGGTTAAGACGCATTTAAATAGCATATTTAAAAAATTGAATGTGTCTAATCGAACTCAGGCAGTTCTTCTTGCAATGCAGATGAATATTATTGAATAGAGAGACTATATCAAGGTGATGTATGAGTAATAAAAGCAAAGATGAATTAATCAAACTTTTAAAAGAAGGATTTGTTAAAGAATTTAATGAATTTCGATCTCATGCTAAAGATAAATTAATAAATTTAGCTGAGATTGATTTAAGCGGAAGTGAAATACCTGGTGTTAATCTGAGTAATATGGATTTATCAGGAGTAGATTTTAGTGACTGTGTTCTCACTGAAACAAATTTTAGTAACTGTGATTTGACTTATGTTAATTTTACAGGATCAATTTTAAAACAAGCTAATTTTTTTAGAGCAATATTAATAGGAGCAAAATTCAATAAAGCAATTGCTTCAGATTGTGATTTTACAGAAGCTGATATGAGCGGAACCGATCTTTCTGAAACTGATTTAACAGAATCAAATCTGGCTTTAACAGAAAATTTGTCTGAATGTATATTTGATAGTTATACAATCTGGCCCGATATTGAAAATTTACCGGAAGGTTTTGAATCTGAATATGTAGAAGATCTTTCAAGTTTGAAAGACGAAGATGATTACTACGAAGACGATTATGCATATTAAGCTAAAGTAATATTTTATATATACTTTATATCTCTAACAGGATAGCAATTTTATATATTATCTTGTTTTTATATAAATAAGATAATATATCCTCTTTGATTTTAAAAATAATTTACTATCCAAAGGAGGCAGAAAATAATGTCCGAAGTTAGCATCGTTAGTTATTTGCTCAATCTAATAATAAACCAGATGAGTAATCTCCAAAATACTCAAAATAATAGTAATAGCTCTAGCAGCAATAGTATATTTGGTCAATCTACCGCTCCTGATGTAACAGTAATTAATAATCCGGAAATTCCCAGTTCTCTTCTAGGATTTGATTTAGGAATTGCAAATAGGGGAAAAATTTTTGCAAGTTCAGATCAAACAACTTCGATTAATCGAAATTATATAGATCCAAGCAAAATAAATTATATGGTCTCTATCTATAGAAAAAATGCTGTTTTAAATATAGTTGAAAATATGGTTAAAAAGAGTGTTTTACCTCCTGTAAACCCTGAATATTATAATGAAAAATATTATTGGCTTCCTGAGGATAGTGTTCCAACTTTTCCTTTATCAAATCCAACAGGGGATTTAGATTTAATTGTATCTGATACAACAGGAGGTTTAGATTTAATTATATCAAATCTATCTTCTCTTAACTTTACCGGTTAAAATTATTTTAAATCTTTATTTTTAGGCAAATATTTAACCCAATCAGTTCCTAAATTATTAAAGAAGTTGTGAGCATTTATTACATCATCATAATTAATTGGCTGATCGTTGATCTCAAAGGGAAAATCTTCATTTTGATTAGCAGATTGGTTATCAGAAGGAGAAGGCTGAATATTATTTTTTATACTGTCTTTATCAAGACCTAATATTGCTAAACCTATATTTTTATTGCAATTTGAGCAAGCTATTCTTATAACAGTACAATTATAGTCCTGTCTCAATATTTTAACAGATCCGCTCTTAAAATATGTATGACATTGAGAGCAACGCAAGTTTACAAAAAATTTTTCTATTATATTAAAATTTTCCACTATGCAAAATATCCTTATTAAAATAGTTCTCTTCTTAAGAATATTATGCATTTAGATAAAAAATAATTCAACAACACAAAAAAGGATCTTTTAGGCATTTAAAATAATATTTGAATGATCTCCTATTAAAAATTTATGTGTATGAGGAATACCTGTAGAACATTCTATTGTTACTTCCGAGCCAATAAGACTTTCCTCTATTCTTCCTTTAATTTGAGATATTTTAGAGCCTTTCATAATTACACTGTATTCAATTTCTGAATTTTCAATAATTACATTATCTGAAATACTTGTAAAAGGTCCTATATATGAATCAGAAACAATACAGTTTTTTCCTATGACAACAGGTCCTCTTATTGTGCAGTTTATAATTTTTGAATCTTTATGTACTTGCACTCTGCCTTCCAGTTTAGTTTTAGGGCAGATATCGCCTTCTTCCAATCTTATGGCATATTCATCAAGAACTATTCTGTTTGCGTCCAGCAAATCATCTTTTTTCCCTGTATCCAGCCACCAGCCGTCCAAAATATCATAATTTACTATATATGAATTACTCAAAAGATACTGAATTGCCTCTGTTATCTCTAGCTCACCGCGTTTGCTGGGTTTAATATTATCAATTGCTTTATAAATATTTTTATTAAATAAATACACTCCGACTAAAGCCAGGTTTGATTTTGGATTTAACGGTTTTTCCTCCAGATTTATTATTTTATTGTGTTTAATGCTTGCAACCCCGAACATTTCAGGATTTTTCACTTCTTTCAGAAGTATTAATGAATCATATTTATTTATATTAAATCTTTCAACTAATTTTACTAAATTTTCCTTGATTAAATTGTCTCCTAAATACATTATAAAAGAATCATCTTTAAGATAATCTTGAGAAATCTTTACTGCATGAGCTAATCCAAGAGGCTGATCCTGTAAAATATAACTAATATTAACAGAGTGTCCTTTTTTCCAGTTATTTACCGATTTTTTAACAAACTCTCCTGTTTCAGGACTTATTACTATGCCAATATCTATTATTCCTGCCTGTATAATATTATCAAGGCAATAATGAAGTATAGGTTTATTAGCTACAGGAACAAGCTGTTTTGCTATAGTGTGGGTTATTGGTCTTAGTCTTGTTCCTTTTCCTCCTGATAAAACTAATGCTTTCATACTTTTCCCTCTTTGTATTTTTTTATATATTGAAAAAGCGATTTTTCCCAATTTGGACAAATTTGGTTGTTATTCATGACTGAATATTCAGGTCTTTTAGCCGGTCTTGGAAATTCTTTTGTTGAAATCGGCAGTATTTTGGTTTTTAGTTTCATAAATTCTATAATTTTTAAAGCAAACCCATACCAGCTTGTACAGCCTGATCCGCAAATATGATATATTCCATAAGGTTTATTTTCATCAATCAGGCTTAAAATTCCGCTTATCAGATCAATAGTCCAGGTTGGACAGCCTGTTTGATCGTTTACAATTTTTAGTTCAGGTTTTTGTTTGGCAAGATTTATTATTGTTTCAACAAAATTTCTGCCTTTATGCCCATAAAGCCAGCTTGTTCTTGCTATATAATATTTTTGATTAAATTTTTGAATGGCTTCTTCCCCTTTAAGCTTTGATAAACCGTAGATATTTATTGGATTAGGCTTGTCATCAGGTTCATAAGGAAAATTTTTTGTCCCGTCAAAAACATAATCTGTGCTTATATAAACTATAGGAATATTAATTCGAGCTGTTTGCCTGGCAAGATTTTCTGTTCCTTTGTAATTAATAAGAAAAGCTTTATCCTGATTGGATTCTGCTCCGTCTACATCTGTATAAGCTGCTGCATGAATAACCATATCAAAATTATTATTATCAAAATAGTCTGTTAAAGCTTTTTCATCAATTATATCAAGAGTATCAATATCTGTAGGAAAAGAAATAATAAAATCCTGCTGAGCCAAAATTTCTGTCAAATCCTGACCTAACATTCCTTTTGCGCCTGTTATAAGAATTTTTTTCATTTTTCGACCATAATTTTTTCGACCCAGTCTGTATTTTTAATATACCAGTCTATGGTTTGTTTTATCCCGTCTTTAAAACTGGTTTCAGGTTTCCAGCCCAGTTCATCCTGTATTTTTGAGCTGTCAATGGCGTATCTTCTGTCATGAGCCAGTCTGTCCTGAACAAATTTCTTTAAAGACAATGGTTTATTCAGTTGTTTTAAAATAATTCCCGTAATTTCAAGGTTTGTTTTTTCATTATTTCCGCCAATATTATATATTTCTCCTTCTTTACCATTATGTAAAACAATATCTATTGCGCTGCAATGGTCATAAACATAGAGCCAGTCTCTTATATTTAATCCATCGCCATATACAGGCAAAAATTCATTTTTAAGAGCATTAATAATAAAGAAAGGAATTAATTTTTCAGGGTATTGATACGGTCCATAATTATTTGAGCATCTTGTTATTAAAGCAGGAACTTTATAAGTTTTAAAATACGCTCTGACAAGCAGATCCGCAGAAGCTTTGCTTGCAGAATACGGGCTGTTAGGACTAAGCGAAGTATTTTCTCTAAAATATCCTGTTGCACCTAAAGATCCATAAACTTCATCAGTTGAGATCTGAATAAATCTTTTAAGTTTAAGTTCTTTTGCAGCATATAAAAGATTTTGAGTGCCCAAAACATTTGTATATACAAAGATATTCGGATCTAAAATACTTCTGTCAACATGGGTTTCTGCTGCAAAATTCAAACAGCAGTCAGCTTCTGCCATTAGATCATATATAATTTCTTTATCGCAAATATCGCCTTTTATAAATTTATAATTAAGATTATTTTTAAAATCTGCCAGATTATTTAAATTCCCTGCATAGCTTAAAATATCCAGATTCATGACTTTATAATCAGGATATTTTAATAATATATGCCTGATAAAACAACTTCCTATAAATCCGGCTCCGCCTGTAACAAATAATTTCATAAAATTCCTTATTTAATTGAGGACTTGTATAATAATTAAAATAACATTTTATTCTGATAATATCTATTACCCTTTTAAAGTCTTAAAAGATGTAAATTTTTCTTAACTTATTGATTAAATAAATACATAATTGGGAATATATATATTTAGAGATGTAAAATTTCTTTTAATTTTTATCTAATTAAAAAATTAAATATATAATCAGAAATAAATTATTATAAAAAAGATGAGTAGTGAAGGAGCATAGCTAAAATATGAAAAACAGTTTAAAAGCGCAAACTTTAATAGAAGTATTTCTTGTGTCGTTACTGGTTGGAGGAGTGTCATTTTTGCTTTTTGCGCCATTTTATCAGCAGATAAATAATGTATTTAGCAGCTCTACTCCTACAGTAAATCCAGCGGCAAATATAACTGATCCTACTATTAATCCTACGGTTTATGGTACAACTTTGCCGCCGCCTGTTACTACTTCTGCGCCTACACTTGGAGCTTGTGAATGGTGGATGTGGTGGTGTCAACCTACAACTACTACAACGACAGTTCTAGCCCCACCTATAATAATTACAACAACAACAACTACAACAACAACAATTACTACTACAACTACTGTTGCGGGTCCGCCTAATCCGGCATGTGGAGCAATAACAATAGGAACACTTGTAGTTTCAAGTTGCAATAATACATATAATCTTGTGCCAAATGGATCAAATCCTGGCGCAGCAGGATGCTGGCAGGGATTAAATGTATATTGTTCAGACACAGGATGCGGAAGGCCTGTATGTAACCATGCCGGGGCAGTAAAAGCCTGTGAAGCATTAAACCAAGGAAAAGATTACGGAACAAATAACTGGAGACTGCCTACTAATAAAGAATTACAGAGCTTAAGAATAACACCGGGTAGCGCTAGTCGTTTGACCGCTACTGCCTTATCTCTTAATCTTTGTGATTCTATCGCTGGTTATTCCCCATCTGCTTTTTCTCCATACTGCTTCCGCTACGCTGGTTGTAGCGGCTCTTACTATAATCTCTGCTATCCAGACATTTTGTGGTCAGCAGATTCTTACGAAAATTATTATTACGATTGTTACATGCTCTATATAGACACTTTGTATGGTCCTAACAGTCAATATCCTACGTCTGCTTTGTCGGTGCGCTGTGTCAGAGATAATTAACTAATTTAATTATTTAAAACAAATAAAGGAGTAAGCTAAAGAATGAAAAACAGTTTAAAAGCGCAAACTTTAATAGAAGTATTTCTTGTGTCATTGCTGGTTGGAGGAGTGTCATTTTTGCTTTTTGCGCCATTTTATCAGCAGATAAATAATGTATTTATCAGCTCTACTCCT
>JAZDPZ010000040.1:0-37851 GCA_043797105.1 bacterium
GACGTAACGCTATGTTTTTGTAAAAAATTTTTCTTCCAAGAAAAATCAAAACGAAGCCATGCGGTTTTCAGCCTCGTTTTTTATATAATTCTTTCAAATATTGTCTATTTTTTGAACTTTTGCTATCAAAGTTCCGAAAAAATTCGTGTGTATAAAATTTTCCTGTACTGATTAAAAAACAACATTAAGAGCTTGAATTTTTATACCAAACATTCATACTTTCTAAACTTCCACAAATATTTGTATTATTTATAAGTGTTCCTGAAAAAATATATCCCATTTTAGAAAATGCTATATTCATACCGTAAGAAAGCGCGCGAGCAATTGTATAAAAAGTTTTAACATTATATTCTTTCATTTTTTCTTCCATTTTTTTTAATAAATATATAGCAAAATCATTTCCTCTATATTCAGGTAATATAGCAAAATCAGTCATTTCAACATTTTGTTCTTTCATATCTATTTCAGATGAAGCAGCAGCTATAATTTCATTTTCTTGCCATATAGCAAAATATTCAATATTTTCCTGCATTGTTTTTAAAATATAATCAGGATTATTAATAGGAAAAGGATAGGTTATAAAAATTTTTTGATATAATTTTGTCAATTTTTCAGCATGTTGAGGTTGTATTTTTTTGAAATAAAAACCTTCTTTTAAATTTAATTCTTCTTGTATTTTTATTTTTTTAAGAGCTGTTTCTAATATGAGTAAATTTTTTTCTTTATCTAAGCTAATATTTCTCTCAGAAGAAAAATATTTTGCTATTAATAAAGCATCTTCTTTTCCTTTATAAAACTTTGGAATAGAAGCTTCTATGACATAATTATCATTTAAAAAATATTGTTCTGTGCATTTTGGCACTTTAGCAAAAATCTTAGTATATTTGTATTTTAGAGCAATATTATTTAATTCAGGAATAATTTCTGTAATATCATCTTCACAAAGTTTCATTAAATAAATTCGGTTGTTTTCTTTACCATGTTGAATTAATGAATTTTTTATTTTTATAACAATATCACTCATTTTCTCGTCTTTCTATTCTTTCCAGGTTATTTGGAACTAATGTAATGGTTTCATCAAAATCAGCAAGTAATTTTTTAATTCCAACAACCTCTACCTCTTCAGCTCCTTCCATTTTTAAATAAAGATTACATTCAGCGCAGTTTAAATCGCAATAATTATGTTCGTATATGTCTGGTTCTTTGTATGTTGTTATTAATCCTTCATAATTTCTTAAAATTACTTTATTTGTAGACCATGAAATTAAATAATTCGGCATTACAGGTATTTTGCCGCCTCCTTCAGGAGCATCAACAACATAAGTAGGAACTCCAAGACCGCTGGTATGTCCTCTAAGAGATTCCATAATTTCTATTCCTTTGCCAACAGGTGTTCTAAAATGGGTTAATCCTTCAGAAAGATCGCATTGATAAAGATAATAGGGTCTAACTCTATTTTGCAACAATTTTCTTACAAGTTTTTTCATAATATGCATACAATCATTTACACTTGCAAGTAAAACAGTTTGATTACCAAGAGGTATACCAGCATCTGCCAATTTACTTAAAGCTTCTCTTGCTGAAAAAGTAATCTCTCTGGGATGATTAAAATGTGTATTAATCCATAATGGATGATAGCGTTTAAGTATTTCTATCAGAGAATCTGTAACACGATAAGGCAAAACAACCGGAATCCTGGTTCCGATTCTTATAATTTCCACATGTGGAATTTTTCTCAATTCTGATAAAATCCAATCTAAATAATCGTCTGAAAGCATAAAAGGATCACCGCCGGATAAAAGAACATCTCTTATTACGGGGGTTTTCTTTATATAATCAAGACCTTTTTGGATATCTTCTTTTGTTAGAATAGAATCTATATCGCCGACTTTTCTTTTTCTTGTGCAATGTCTGCAATACATAGAACAAATATTACTGACATGGAATAATACTCTGTCAGGATAGCGATGGGTAATCCCTTCAACCGGACTGTCCTTATCTTCATCTAATGGATCTAACATATCATATTTATCTACTATTAATTCTTTTGGATTTGGAAATGATTGTTTAAAAATAGGATCATTTTTATAATCTTTAGGATCAATTAAAGATAAATAATAAGGTGTTATAGACATAGGAAACTTTTCAACAGTTTTTTGAAACTGAATTTTTTCTTCTTCATCAAATTTTATATTTAATAATTTCTCAAAAGTTTCAATATCCCTAATAGTATGTTTTATATGCCATTTCCAATCTTTCCAGTTAGAAATATTAATATTAGATTTTATATCCTTAATTATAGAGCTAATATTTTTAATAATGTTATGTTGCGCATTATTTTGATTTTGCATCCCCAACTCCTTTTTAATTATTTAAAACTGAGATAAATAAATAGAAATAGCCTTATTTATTTATTATAGCATCTTTCAACTTTTTCAAAATCCATTCAACAGAGCCTTCAATATTATCTGCGATATAATCAGGTTCAGTATAATTTTGATATTTACCTTGTATTACTTCAGAACCATAACCGGTCTTTAATAATATTCCTTTACATCCAACATTTCTGGCTAATTCTATATCTGTTGCTTTATCTCCAATTACATAAGCTTTTTTAAGATCAATTTCCTGAAAATCATTTAAAGCTTGATAAATCAAACCTGCTTTAGGTTTTCTGCAATCACAATCTTTTGAAAATTCTTTTACAATACCGTCAGGATGATGCGGACAATAATAAATACCATCTAAATAAGCATCTTTTTCTGTTAATAATTCTTTTATTCTGTTATTTATATTTTCTACATCAGTTTCTTTAAAATAACCTCTTGCTATTCCTGATTGATTTGAAATTAAAATAACTAAAATATTATGCTCATTAAGTTTTTTTATTGATTCTACAGCTTTTCCTATAAATTTAATGTCTTTAATATCTTTTATATAACCGACTTCTTCAATTAAAGTTCCATCTCTGTCTAAAAAAACAGTTGGTCTGGATAAATTCATTTTTTCCTCTCTTATATAATCTCTTTTTTTAAAGCTTTTGTAGCAGCCTGAGTACGATCTTCAACCTCAAGTTTCTGAAAAATATTTTTTATATGAGTTTTTACTGTATTTAAACTAATATATAAAGTTTTTGAAATTTCAAAATTACTATAACCTTTTGCAATCAAATTTAATATATCTAATTCTCTTTCTGTTAAGTCTGTTTCTCTTGATTTAATATTTTTTATTGATTTACTTGTAAAATTATTAAGAACTATTCCGGCAATTTTGGGATCAAGCCAGGAAGCTCCGTTATATGTACTTTTTATAGCTGTTATTAAAAAATCAGGATTCGTATCTTTCATACAATAAGAATGAGCGCCTGCTGCCAACGCGTCAAATACATCCTGTTCACTGTCATGAGAAGTTAATATTATAATTTTTGTTTGTAAATTTAACTTTTTAATTTCTTTGGTCGCCTGAATACCATCCATAACAGGCATTCCAATATCCATTAAAACAATATCAGGATTTAATTCTTTTGTATTTATTACTGCTGATTTTCCATTTTCTGCATTTCCTACAATATTTATATCATTATGTTGTTTAAACATAGTATTTAAGCCTAATAATGTAAGTCTACAGTCATCAACAATTAATAATTTTATAATATTTTCTTCTATCATTTTTATACTTCCGTATTTTCAACAGGTAATGTAAATTTAAATGAACTTCCTTGATTTTCAAAACTTTCTGCCCATATATATCCGTTATGTTTTGTTATAACCTGATGAGAATAATATAAACCAAGACCGGTGCTTGCAGGTTTTCTACCTTTACTTAAAGAAAATCTTTTAAATAACTGCCCCATATCGTCTTCTGATATTCCTATTCCATTATCTTCAATACTGACTAAAACAGTATTAGATATATCTACAGGATTATTTAGAGTAGTATAAATATCTTTATAAATTTTCGGATAATAAAAATATTCTTCATTTGATATTAATTCGATATTACAGCATATTTTGCCCTCCTGAACTCCATTATTTATAGCATTGCTAATTAAATTATATAAAATTCTTTTAATTTCCCTTTTATCAGCTTTAATAAAAAGTTCATTTTCGCTTGTAATTAAAGAAATTTTAATTTTTTTAATTACAGCAAGAGAATTTATTTCATCTATGGATTCTTTAATAAGTTTTATAATGTCAAAATCTGATTTGATAGGCTTTATATTAATATTATCATATCTATAAACATCAAGAAGAGTGTAAATCATTTCAAGACAAGAGTTATTAGTATTTTTAATCAATTCAAGAACTTCTCTTTGTTCATTAGTTATTGGTCCATAAATTTCTTTTAAAAAATAATTAATAGTTTGATTTTCAGCCAGCATAGGAACTTTCAAATCATGGGTCAAAGTAGCAATAAAATTATCTCTTAATTGTTCATGTTGTTGCAAATTATTTGCCATTTGATTGAACATGGAAGCTAACTGAGCTATTTCATCATTACCCCTAATTTTAACTCTTTGTTTCAAATTTCCTGATGCTATTGATTTTGTTGCAGCTACTAATTTTAAAATAGGAGTGGTTATAGTTCTTGAAAAAAGAGCTGCAAGTATAATAGCTACGATTAAACTTATTACAGAAATAATACTTATTAATTCAATATTTTTATTTCTTACTTCTATTATTTTATTTATTTTATTTTTATATTCTTCTTTGGATAATTTAGTATTATAATAAAGCTCATTTTTTTTAATATCAAACATACTTTGGTCAATAAGACCTGTTGAAAAATTTGCTACTACCATAAGAGGAATAATAATTATAAATAAAACCAGAGTTAAAATTTTTGTGGTAATTGTATCAATTGGTTTTATATAATTTATTTTTTTAAAGTTTTTCATAAAATTAATTAAAAGTTTTTTACTCTGGAAAATACTTCTATGGCTAAATCTCCTGTAACATTAGAGAGAAAATAAGCAGAACCTGCTACCATAGCAGCATTATCAGTACAATACACAAAATCAGGAATATTTATTTTTATATCTTTTAAATTCAGAAACTTTTTTCTGATTTCGGAATTTGCAGCAACTCCGCCTGCTAAAGCAATTTTATCCAAATTATTATCTTTAGCGGCGCAAAGGGTTTTTTCCAATAGAATTTCACTGACTGTTTCCTGAAAACTAGCAGCAATATCTTTTTTAATTTGTTCTTTATCGGGATTATTTTTTTCAAAACTTTGATATAGCCTTAATACAGCTGTTTTTAAACCGCTAAAGCTAAAATCATATTTATTAACTTTTGCTTTTGTAAATTTAAATTTATTTTTGTCTCCTTCTTGCGCTAACTGGTCTAAAGCTTGTCCGCCCGGATAAGGTAAACCTAATAATCTTGCAACTTTGTCATAAGTTTCACCTATAGCATCATCACAGGTTTCACCAAGCAATATTTGTTCTGTATAAGAATTTACTAAAATAAGCTGAGTATGTCCTCCACTAATTAAAAGACATATAAAAGGCGGTTCAAAATCACTTTCCAGATAATTTGCGCAAACATGGGCATTAAGATGATTTACTCCGATAAACGGCTTGTCATAGATAAGACTTAAAGTCTTTGCGGCATTAAGCCCGACTAACAAAGCTCCAACAAGACCTGGTCCTACTGTTGCTGAAAATGCGGTTATTTCTTCCATTTTTAAGGAAGATTTTTCTATTGCTTCTTTAATAACTATATTAATTGTTTTTAAATGTTCTCTTGCTGCAAGTTCAGGCACTACACCGCCATATTTTTTATGAATGTCAATTTGGGAAGCCACAACATTAGATAAGACTTTTCTGCCATTTAGGACAATAGCTGCTGATGTTTCATCACAACTTGTTTCTATGGCAAAAATAATTTGATCCTCATTTGAATCAGGACCTATTTTTACAACTTCATTGCTTATGGGTTTTTTAAAATTTTTTATTACCCGCATTATTAAATTTCCAATATTGAAGCATTGCTACCTCCTACTATAGCATATATATTTGTAATATTATTTTGATTTAAAATATTTATTAATTCTCCTAAAGTAGCTCCAGAAGTACAAATATCATCAATTAACAATAAATTTGTTTCTTTATATTCATCCGGAGTAACTTTAAAAGCTCCTTTTAAATTGTCCATTCTCTCAATTTTTGATAATTTATATTGAGGTTTTGTGTTTTTTATTCTTTCTACTATTTTTGTATTTAAAGAATATCCGGTTAATTTTGAAAATTCTTTTGCAGTTAATAAAATATGATCATAGCCTCTTTGTTTTTTTCTTTCTAAATAAAGAGGAATTGGAACCAATTCAAAAGATTTTTCCTTGAGTTCTGTATTTTGCCAAAAATTATATAAAATATTAGCTAAAGGCTTAGCAAGTTCTTTCTTTTTGTGATATTTAAGACCTTTTATCAATTTTTTTAAATTACCTGTATATGAGCTTGCAGAATAAATTTTAATATTACTGATTATTTTAATTGGTTTAGGGGAATTTATTTCTATTTTTTTATAGCAAGAATCACACATTAAACCTGATGAGGAAGGTTTATGACAAAAATAACAGTTATTATAATATATCCAATCCAGTAATTGTTTTATTATGCTAATCATCATTAAAATATTTATACAGGTAATAAAATGAAGTGGTTTAAAGAAAAATATAATAAAAAAATAATAAAAAATCCTGATATAAAAGATATTTCTTTGGAAATACCGGCTATTTTTGAATATTTTGATATTATTAGACTTCCTGAATATTTTAAACAAACAGGTATTGATTCTTTGCCTGTTATTGATTCAAAAAATAAAATTGTCGGCATAGTCTCAGAATCTGATTTAATTAAAATATTACCGGATATAGACCTTGAAAACTATAATTATGAAAATAATATAAACATTTCAGACATAATGACAAAGGATATTTGGATTGAAACTGAATATACAGATTTTGAAAATTTATTATCTAAAATACAAAAATTAAATGCAAAAATTTTGCCTGTTGTTAATGACAAAGGAGAATATACAGGAAGATCAATAATAAGAAACCTTCTTATTGATGATATTTTAAAAACCGTTAAACCGGTTTCTTTAGGAGGATTGGCAACGCCATTAGGAGTTTATTTAACTGATGGACAGCATCAAGCCGGCTCTAAAAACCCGGGTTTAATTTTAGCAGGAATGACTTTGGGAATTATTTCAATATTTGTTGAAATAATTGTTAATATTATTTCTAATCATATAGAAATACATTATATATTTATAATTTTTATTCAATTGGTGTTATTTATATTAATATTAAGGGTAACTCCTCTTGTTAGATACCATGCAGCAGAACATCAAACAATTCATGCCATAGAAAAAGGACTCCCTCTTAATGCTGAATATATTAAAATACAACCCAGGGCGCATAAAAGATGCGGCACAAATATTATGGTTTTAATAGTTGGTATTCAGTTTGTATTTTTATTATCTTTTGAGTCTTCTATATTTAATAAACCAAATTTAAGATTTTTATTTTTAATAGCAGGGCTTTTATTTGTTTTTTCCAGCTGGAAAAAAATAGGTATGTGGATTCAGGAATATTTAACCACAGCAAAAGCCTCTGATAGACAAATTAAAAGTGGTATAAAAGCAGGTAAAGAGCTTCTTTATTTGTATAAAAGGGATATAAATAATTATTCTCCAAATTTCTTTCAAAAAATTTGGAATATGGGATTAATTCAGATTTTGTTAAGTTTTTTGTTTATATTATGGATTTTCGATATTATTATATACATGATAAAGTATTAGTAAAGGAAAAATTTATATGCATATTATTACAATGCTTTTTTTAATAAGTATTTTAGTTTTAATTCATGAACTGGGACATTTTGGCGCAGCCAGAATGCTTGGAATAAAAGTAGAAAAATTTGGTTTTGGTTTACCTTTTGGTCCTATTTTGTATGAAACTAAATGGGGAGAAACAAAAATTTGTATACATGCCCTTTTATTGGGTGGATATGTAGCTTTTCCCGATGATGATCCTGATAATAATCTTCCAAAAGATGATCCGTCAAGAATTTCTAATAGAAAAGTCTGGGAAAAAACTTTTGTAGTTTCTGCCGGAGTTATTGCAAACGCTTTTTTAGCTTATTTAATAGTGCTTTTTGTGGCAGGATTTTCAGGACAATTACCATCAGGAAAATATAATGTTTTTATTGATGAAATTCAAACAAATAAAACTTTATCCGCAAATCATATAGGAGCAAAAATTGGCGATAAAATAATCTCAGCCAATGGAGTCATTATTGATTCTCCTTTTAAATTTATTGAAATTGCCAGAAGAAGCAAAAAATTTGATGGATATATTTCTTATGAAAGAATTAATGAACAAATAAACAGAATTTTGAAAGATAATCCTAATTTAGCTAAACGGGATCATAATCAATTAATTCCATTAAAAATCAAAATAAAATTACCTGAAACAACTACTGAAAGTCCTTTAGTTATTTCTGAAGATGCTTTTACCGGAAATACCAAATATACGCCGGAAGGCAAAAAATTAACCCCTGATCAAAAAGGTTTAAGAAACAGTCTTGTTAATAAAGAATATTATATTTCTGACGGACAGGCATCATTAATGGATTTAGCTGTTGCTACCAGTGATACGGTTCATCCTGTTGATATTTTAGTTAATAGAAACGGTAAAAATGTAGAACTTAAAGATGCATATCCTAATCAAGACGGTATTATCGGCATAAAGCTAAAATCAGAAGGAATTATAATACCGGTTAACGGGTTTGTTTCCGCAATAACAGAATCCTGGAAATATTTGTATAAAAATGCTCAATATATGGTTGCTGGTCTCTTAAAAATTTTAACAGGACAAATTCCTTTGCATGACTTGCATGGAATAATTGCCATAACAAAAGTTGGCGGTGATATAATAGAAAAAAAAGGATTATGGGACGGTTTACTTTTAACGGCATTAATCAGTATAGACCTTGCTATAGTTAATCTATTGCCGATACCGGCTCTTGACGGAGGTCATTTAATGTTTTTGGCTATTGAAAAACTAAGAGGTAAACCTGTGGAAGAAAAAATTCAGGAAACTTTTGCCAAATACGGATTCGCGTTTCTTATAGGTTTGATGATACTTATTATTTTCAATGATATTTTTGCGCTTGTAACAGATAAACTATAATTTTTTTTATTTATAGTTGAGTATGGTTTATGAGGAATATATAAAATGCCTTATTATGATTATAATTGTAAAAATTGCAATGAAGAGTTTACTGTAGAAAAATCAATGAATGATTCAACAATGCCATTTTGTCCAAAATGTAAATCTTCTGATGTAGGAAAAATTTGGGGAAATTTTTCATTAAAGGGATGTGATTGTAAAAATACAGGATCAGCCTCTTTAAAAAAAGGATGCGGTTCCTGCAGAGGAAATTCCTGTTCAGGATGCTAAACCCAATAATAAAATATTCTGAGTTTATCACCTAAAATATACTGTTTATCCTCATCTAATATTGATTTATTTTAACAGAATAATTCTTTCTATAATAAGTTTATCTTTTCCATACCCTTTAACAGAAATTTCTGAATTCGGTTCATAATATATAAGAACTTGTCCTGCTTTTGCTTTATTTTCTGTTGAAAAACCAGGTATTATATTATTTTTTGAACTATAGGGACTTACTGTTTCATCCCCTGAATTTTCAAGCAAATCCGGATTATTAAGTTCAGTAACAGTATCATTTATAATTTCATTTATTGTTTCATCAGTTTTATTAATAAAAGCAACATGAATTTCAGATTCAGCTATGCGGGCATTTGACTTAACAACAGAATTTTTTGATTCCAGTATAAATTTATAAATTTCAGAAGTCGATATCACGACAAGGATAAGCAGTATAATTATAACTGCAATTGATTCTAAAAAAATAAATTTTTCTTTTTTATCTTTAGACATTTCCAATATTTTAACTATTTTTATTACTAAAAAAAAGAGGCTGTCCAAATTTGGATAGCCTCTAAAATTTTTAATTTTTAAGTCTATGTGTTATCAGATGGCGCTGCAACTATTTTTGTAAGAACAGCCGTGCTATTCTTATCATAACCGGTAATTGTAACAATTTCTGTGCCATCAGCATCATTGCCAGCTACAAGGGTTACTACACCAGCAGCGGCAGCAGCGGCAAATGGATTGCCGGTACCGGTAACTGGGTTTGTATTGTTTCCGTCGTTTAATTTAGCAAAAACAGCTAATAATACTGCATCTGCATCCTCTGTAGTATTTGTAGCAAATCTACTTGTAACGGATGAAGCCGCCGCGCTAACATTAGCTTTTACAGCAGCTGTTTTTGCCTGGTCAGCAGCATTCATTAATGTTGGAGCTGCAATAAGTGCTAACACGCCTAAAATGACTACAACGATCAATAATTCGAGTAATGTAAAACCTTTTCTCATGGAATTACCTTCCTTTCTAACAAATAACTTCAATACTACACACAAAAATGAAAATAATTTTTTTCACTTAACTTGTAAGTTTATCACCCCCTAAAAAAAATAATTTCCTTTAACTATACAAACAAGGACTTTAAAAAGATTATATCATGCATGATTAACTTTTTAGAATTACTATTTTTTATATACCCAAAAAAGTCATTTTTTAAACCTATTTTTTAAAAAATTGTAATATTTCGAAACATTATAATGTGCTGAGAAAAAAATGGGTGTAGGGCGTAGCCCTACACCCATCATATAAATAAGACTGATTTTAAAAAATTGTAAAGATTTGTTAAGTTTTTTCAAAATAACCCTAAAGTTTTTTTTAGAAGTACCGATATACATAGTAGAACCATAAAATTGGTCATACCCCAACCTCCTCCCCAAGTCTAGTAGCCGCCTAAAAGCGGCTTTATTTTTTTTAAATAAAATTTTATAATTTTGCTACTTGTTGGGCTATTGTGCCAAATAAAAAATTATAATTTTTTATTTCAGTTAATCCAATTTCATTAAAAATATAAATTAATTTTTCTTGAGAAGGAAAATCATTGCTTGATTCAGGAAGATATTTATATGGATTGAAATTTAAATTATTATGATAAAATAATTTTCCTAACACAGGAACAATATTTAAAAAATATAATCTAAATAAATTGCCAATAATATTTTTAGGTTTGCCTAAATCCAAATTTATTATATAGCCTTCTTTTTTTGTTATTCTTTTCATTTCTAAAAGTCCTTTTTTCAAGTCTTCCAAATTTCTAAGTCCAAAGCTTATAAAGCTAATATCAAAAGAATTGTTCTCAAAAGGCAAGTTAAGGGCATTAGCTTTAATAAATCTAATATTTTTAAGATTATTACTTTTTTTGGCAGCAATATCAAGCATATTTTCTGAAAAATCTACACCTGTTATTTGACATGACATATTTAAATTTTTAGCAAGGAGTATTGCAATATCACCTGTTCCTGTACAAATATCAAGAATTTGCATACCAGGTTTTATTTGAACATTTTTTAGAGCTTTTTTTTTAATGATTGAATGTAAACCAAAGCTTATAATATTATTCATTTTGTCATAGTCTTTTGCTAAGCTATTAAACATTTTATAAATAAAATTTTGTTTATTAACAGTAGTTTTTTGTTTAATATTTTTTTGCATTTTTTAATAACTCCAATATATAATTAAGTATAATACAAAAGAAAGCAGACTAAATGATCGCAAGTGTTTAAAACGCTTGAGGAAAGTCCGGGCACCATAGAGCAAGCTGCTGGATAATTCCCAGTGCAGGTGACTGTGAGGATAGTGCCACAGAAATGTAGACCGCCGATGGCAGTAATACTGTACAGGTAAGGGTGCAACGGTGGTGGGTAAAAACCCTTAATGTAAGAGACCACCAGCAACATCGAGAGGTGTTGGCTAGGTAAACCCCAGCTGGTGCAAGGTTAAATTGAGAGTTAAGGCTGCTCGTCATTCTCAGGTAAACCGCTAGAGATATTTGGCAACAAATATCACAGATAGATGATCATTAAATACAGAACCCGGCTTATTGTCTACTTTCTTTTGTTTTTTATATCAAAAAATAAAATTTATTAAATAATTTTAACTTTGATTACAGTATTTGAGCCTTGTTCGGAAACATAAAGCATTCCTTCATTATCAATATATAAATAATAAGGTTTATTAATTTTTTCAAGAATAGTAGTTATTTTGCCTTCAGGTGTTATTTTTATTACTTCATTTGAAAGATAATTAGCTATATAAAGATTATCAAACAAGTCAACAGCAAGACCTATAGGTCCATTAACAGGCTTATCTTTGACAATTATTTTTCTTTTTCCGTCAGGGGTTATTTGTAAAATCGAGTTATTTCCAAAATTTGCCACATATAAATTATCTTTACTGTCTTTTGCTATGCCGGTTGGTCCTTTAAAATCAGTTAAAACTACTTTTATAGAGCCTTTTGATCCAGTTTGTTCAACTATTTTTGTGTTGTTTTGTTCGCTTATTAGTATTTTTTTGTATAAATTCCCGGCTTCGACATATTTAGGACTGTCAGGCGGAATTTGTCTTATATAATTGAAAGCATTGCCATAATCATTTTTTTTGTAATAAATAGAAGCGATTTTATATGCAACTTCTCCATCTCCAGCATTTTTTCGAAATAACTCTTCGAAAGTTTCCAAAGCTTTGCCTTGATCTCCAAGATATTCATATATGGAACCCAAGTTGTAATAAGCATCCCACAATGTTGGATCCAGCCCAATAGCTTTTTTAAAAGAAAACATTGCTTGTTGAAAATTATTTTTTTTACTGAGATCTATTCCTTCATTATATGCTTTTACTGCCTCAATATCATAAGCAGTAACAGAATTTAATAAGGAAGTCCAGGAAATAATTATCAGTATTAATAGCAGTATTAATAGCTTAAAATTTTTAAATAACCTCATAAAATACCCTCTTATTTCAAATTATACTAAACTAAAATTGGTTTTTTAATTTGTGTATAATTAAGAAGTAATTATCTATTCCCAAAAACATTTCTTAAATTCAATTTGGGACTTGTATAATTTTTTAGTCGTATTGTTATTGTTAAATATTTTATTACATTTGACGATTTTTGTTAATTATTTTTTAAGAAAGAAGGAAGACTAATAATGAATAATAAAATTGTTTTATTGACAATATTGGATGGTTGGGGATATGGGCTAAAATGTCCTGAAAATGCTATTGATTCAGCTAATTTACCAACTTATTCCTCTTTATTACAAAATTATCCTAATACAAAAATATATGCGCATGGTGAACATGTTGGTCTTCCAGAAGGTCAAATGGGTAATTCTGAAGTAGGACATTTGAATTTAGGCGCAGGTAGAGTTGTTTATCAGGATTTAACAAGAATAAACAAAGCTATTAAAGATAAAATTTTTTTTGAAAATACTGAACTGTTAAAAGCAATTGAATTTGCTAAAAAAAATAATTCTTCCATACATTTTATGGGTTTAGTCAGTAATGGAGGTGTTCATAGTTCTTTGGATCATCTTTATGCATTAATAGATTTAGTTCACAGTCATGGATTAAAGGATGTATATGTGCATGCTTTTCTTGATGGTCGTGATACTCCGCCAAAAAGCGCTATTGAATTTGTTACACCTGTAAATGAAAAATTAAAAGACCTACAGCTGCCGCAGATTGTATCTGTAAGCGGAAGATATTACGCAATGGACAGAGATACAAGATGGGATAGAATAGAAAAAGCGTATAATTGTCTTTTACTTGGTGAAGAGAATCATGCGGAAACCTCAGTTGAAGCAATACAAAACTCCTACAAAAACGATATTACAGATGAATTTGTGTTTCCTATAGCAATTGGTAATGCAAAATCAAGACTTAAGGATAATGATGCGGTAATATTCTTTAATTTTAGACCGGATAGAGCAAGACAGCTTACAAGAGCAATAAATGATCCAAATTTCTCCGGATTTTCTCGAAAAAAAATATTGAAAAATATTTATTATGTTTGCATGACTCAATATGATGAAACTTTTAATCTGCCTGTTGCTTTTCCTCCTAATGAACTGAAGGAAATATTGGCTGAAGTGCTTGATAAAAATGGGATAAAGCAATTTAGAGTTGCTGAAACCGAAAAATATGCTCACGTTACTTTCTTTTTTAATGGCGGAGTAGAAAAAGCTTTTCCTTCTGAAACAAGGATTCTTATACCATCTCCAAAAGTCGCTACTTATGATTTAAAGCCTGAAATGAACGCTCCTTTGGTTGCTGATGAAGTAATAAAAGCTCTTGAATCTAAAAAATATCAGTTTATTCTTGTAAATTTTGCAAATCCTGATATGGTAGGTCATACCGGTATACTTGAAGCAGCAATTAAGGCAGTGGAAACCGTTGATGATTGCTTAAAGAAAATTATTGATACTGTAAAAAAAGTTGGAGCTGTAATGATCTTGACAGCAGATCATGGTAATGTTGAATGTATGAAAGATCCTTCCACACATAAGCCTTTTACAGCTCATACTATAAATATGGTTCCATTTATTTTGATTAATGATGACAGGAAAAATATATCTCTTAGAGAAGAAGGGGCTTTAACTGATGTAGCTCCTACAATTCTTGATATTTTAGATATAGAAAAATCTAAGAATATGACAGGAAAATCTTTGATTATATAGAAAAAATTCATGTCTATAATACTTTTTGCAATCTAAAGGGTATTAAATAAGCTGTTATCACGAGGCTACGTAGTAGCCGTAAAGGATTATAGGAATGTTTATTATGACGGATTTTTACGCTATTACGTAATAAATTTATAAATAAGTCAAAAACTAAAGAAAAAAATTATATATTTCCAGATATATTTTCAAAATTAGAGAGATAAATTTGGGCAATTTTATTTAAAGCTTCAGAATTATTTTTCAATTCATATTTTTCTTTCAACTGATTAAAAGCTTGTTCTACAATTGGTGTTATCCTAAGTTCCTGCCTGAATCCTTCTTTTTTATTCGGTCCTCTTTTTTTGAATTTTTTGGACTCCATAATTACCTCATTTTGTCTTAGCCTTAATATAAATAACTTTATAATTAAATAATTAAATTATCTAAATAATTAGATTATCAATTACTCTTTAATTTATCTCTCAAATTGATAAAGAAAGCAATAAAAAATTTACATAAATAATTGTTACTTTTTAGTTAATTCTAATTTAACATTATCGAGAATGTTTTTTACAATTTCTACAGGAATATTATAATCCCCATTTATTGGAGTTATTCTTATATAAGTTATTTTTTCATCATAAGATATTACTAAAATAAAAATATCTTTTCCATTATTTAACCTGGCTTTTATTTCTCCTTTAGAACTGTCATAAGAAATAACAGCTATATCCAGACTTGCTAAAACAGCAAGCGTTGAAACAAAAGTATCCAGGTAAATATAATGGTAACTCCTTACAAAATCAGACAATGAAATATCAGTAATTATTTCTTTTTTAGGTTCCTGAACATTTTTTTTGTGTATAAAAAAAGAGTTCAGAGGATTTTCCTTAGAGAAAGATTTGTTAAATCCTAAATTTATATTAAATATAAAAGATAAAACTAAAATCAATATAAAAAATTTTTTCATTATATTTCCATCCAGCTTGAACCATTTGTAATATCAATTACTAAAGGAACATTTAATGGTTGACCGAGTTCCATACATTTGTTTACGATATCTTCAATTTCTGTAAGCTCATTTTTAGGAACTTCAAGAACTAATTCATCATGAACTTGCAAAATTAGCTTTGATTCAAGATTCGACAATTTTAGCTCCTGATAAAGATCAATCATGGCAAGTTTAATCAAATCAGCGGCAGTTCCCTGAAGAGGAGCATTAATAGCCGCACGCTCGGCAAATTCTCTTATAGACCTGTTTCTACTGCTAAGCTCATCTTTTAAATATCTTTTTCTTCCAAACATTGTGCTTACATAACCCTTATCATGAGCTTCAGCTATTGTGCTGTCCATATATTCTTTAATTTTAGGGTAAGTTTCAAAATATTTATTAATAATTATTTTTGCTTCAGATGGAGAAATACCTAATGATTCAGCAAGTCCATAACTCGACTGTCCGTAAATAATGCCAAAATTTACTGCTTTTGCTTTTCTTCTCATATCTTTTGTAACTTCATCCAATGAAACTCCAAAAACATTGCTAGCTGTTATTGTATGTATATCTTTATTAGAGCAAAAAGCATCTGTTAAAACAGAGTCTTTTGAAAAATGAGCAAGAAGTCTTAGTTCAATTTGCGAATAATCTGCTGAGAAAATAACATGATTTTCTTTGTCTTTAGGCACAAAAGCTGCTCTGATTCTATTTCCAAGTTCAGTTTTAATGGGAATATTCTGTAAATTGGGATTACTGCTTGAAAGTCTTCCTGTTGATGTAATAGTCTGATTAAAGCTTGTATGAACTCTTCCTGTTTTTGGATTAACCAAACTTGGCAAAGCATCTACATAAGTTGATTTTAATTTTGATAAATGCCTGTGTTCAAGCAGCAATTTAACTATTTTATGTTCATTAACCAAAGATTCAAGAGTTTTTGCATTTGTGCTGTATCCGGTCTTAGTTTTTGTCATGCCCTTTTTAGGAAGATTTAGTTTTTCAAAAAGCATTTCTCCTACTTGTTTTGGCGAATTAAGGTTAAATTTTTCCCCTGAATATTCAAAAATTTCTGCTTCAATATTTTCAATATTAGATTGAATTTCCTGAGACAAATTTTTTAAATATTCTGTATCTATACTTATTCCGGTTCTTTCCATTTTTGCCAAAACAGGAATTAAAGGAATTTCAATACCAAAAAGCACTTCTTCCTGTTCTTTATCAATATTTTTCGAGTAAAATCTTCCAAGCTCAAGAGTAGCTTTTGCATCATCGCAGGCATATTCTGCCACTTCGGGAATTGGGACTTTATCCATGGTAATAGCGTCTTTCCCCTTGCCTATAAGTTCTTCTATTAATTTCATCTCGTATTTTAAATACACAAGAGCCTGTTGTTTCAAACCATGCTTATAAGTCGGATTTTTAATATAGCTTGCAAGCATTGTATCAAGAACTAATCCATCCAAATTTATATTGTAATTTTTTAATATATTTATCTCAAATTTAGCATTCTGAATGATTTTATATTTATTTTTGCTTTCAAAAACAGTCTTAAGTTTACTCAAAATATAATCAATATCAAATGATTCAACCGGAATATAAATTGTTTCTGTAATATCAGTCTTTGATTCATCTATATATATTTTTTTGTTAAGAACCTGAACCTGCGGATTCCATCCGAAAGACATTCCTACAAGCTTTGCTGCGGTAATATCCAAACCTGTAGTTTCTGTATCAAATGAAAACACGTCTATATTTTCAAGAATACTGAGAAAATCCTGAAAAAGCTCTTCTGTATCAATAATTTTATATATTTTATTTGTTTTTTGAGTTTCTTCCTGTGTATTTTCCTGCTGAAAAAGACCAAGCTGCAATTGTTGCTTTTGTTTTGGAATGGATTTTGAAGGAGAAAGCAAATTTAAAGGAATTTCAGGAGCTATTCCCTCATTAAAAGGCGCTAAAAGAGTTGGAAGCTGCTTTAAAAAACTGTGAAACTCTACTTTTCTTAAATAATTAGTAAATTTTTCAATATCAGGCAAAGTTAAATGAGTATGTTCAAAATCAAAGTCAATAGGCACATCTCTTTTAATTGTCGCTAAAAATTTACTTTTAACAGCCATTTCCCTATCATTTTCTATTTTTTCCTTCAAGCTTTTTGAGGACACTTCATCTAAATGAGCAAGCAAATTTTCAACAGAGCCAAACTGCTCAATTAATTTAACTGCTGTTTTTTCTCCAATCCCTTTAACTCCGGGAATATTATCGGAAGTATCTCCTCTTAATCCTTTATAATCAGTTATTTGCTCGGGCCACACCCCAATTTTTTCGTGAACTTTTTCTCTGTCATATTCTATTAATTCTCCTTTTGACGGGATTAAAACAGAAACATTGTCATCTTTATCCAACAACTGAAAGGAATCCTGATCTCCTGTAAGTATTAAAGTCTTATGTCCAAGCTCTCTTGCTTTTTCTGAAATAGTTCCGATAATATCATCCGCTTCAAAGCCCTGCATCTGATAAATCGGAATTTCCAAAGCCTGTATGCCTTCAAACAATAATTCCATTTGTTCTCTTAAAGAATCCGGCATGACCTGTCTATTAGCTTTATACTCGGGATATTCCTTTAATCTAAAAGTATCTCTGCCGCAATCAAAAGACACAGCTATAGCATCCGGCTTAACTTTTTTCAAAAGATCAAAAAAAAATTTAAAAAATCCGTACACAGCCCAAGTGGGCTTATCGGTCGAGGTTTTCATACGGGTTCTCTCAAGAGCAAAATAAGCCCTGTAAGCTAAGGCATGTCCGTCTATTAAAATAAGGGTTTTTGAGTTCATGTTATTAACGTTTAATATCCATTGGATCTTTGTCTAAAGTTAAAGCAATGTAAACAAATGATCCTAAAAAAAATAACGAAGTTAAAATTAACAAAACATCTCTGAAATCCATTTTCATAAATTTATTTTATCAGTAAAATTCATAATTTACATTTATTTTTATATTTAGTCTTCGTTATAATTTACCCCTTTAACCAAGATTTATAATAACACCCTCCAGAAGGGCAACTACTTGAATTTACTCCTGGACTATCATCTGTACAAATTGCTATTTTAGTTGGTAAACCCGCATAGTTATTATCATAAGTTAATGGAATAAAACAAAAACGATCCTTTCCAAATTTGTTGGGTAATCCATGCCATGCCAGAAGCATCAATAAATGATTGAGAACTACTATCTGGACTCCAGTAGTTGAATTTTTCACTGTCCATTTCCCAGCATACTTGAAGATCAGAGTACATTGGACAATCTTTAATAACATTAAACTTTGATTTAAATGAGTCAAAGTTTGCTGGATTAGCTGTCCAGTCTTGCTGTGCACTTCTAGCTTTAAGTAAATTATCGGCAAGCGCTTTAGTCCATGCCTGCGAAGCAGTAGAAAAAGCTTTTTTATATAGTATTTTGTAGCTGGTGGTTTGGATATTATGGATTAAAGTAGGAAGAGACGTAGCTGCTATAACTCCAACCAATGTCAAAATCATTATTAATTCAGCTAATGTAAAGCTTCGACGATATTTTGGCATATATTTAATCTCCTTAATAGAAAAGTTAATTTTATATTTTAATTGATATATTTATTATATCAATTTCTATTAAAAATGCAATTCTTTTTTAAGACGTGAAAACTTTTTTATCTATTTTTTATTATAACTCAGATTGTCTTGCATGACATAAAGCTATAGCAACGGCATCTACAGCATCATCGAGTTTTGGAGAGGTTTCTTGGTCAAGTATTATTTGAACCATTTTTTTAACATCTTTTTTATCAGCTCTGCCATAGCCTGTAATGGTTTGTTTTACAACAAGAGGAGTGTATTCATAAATTGGAATTTCATACATTCTTAGACACATAATTATTACACCTCTTGCCTCGCATACAGGTACAATAGTTTTAGCATTTTTAAAGTAAAATATTTGTTCAACAGAGGCTATATCAGGTTTATATATTTCAATCAAGCTGGTCAAATCCTGATAAATTTCCAATAATCTTGTGGCTGCATCGAGTTTTTTGCTTGTTTGCACAGAACCGGTGTTAACTACAAAATACTTATCATCAGATAAAATATCCAAAATACAGTATCCGGTTATTGCCATGCCAGGATCTATACCAATAATTCGCATTTTTTACCTTTCTTTAAAGAGTAATTAAAATTAATTATATCCAAAAATTATATTACTCTTAATGAAAGACGGTTTTGGTAAAATTATGTCCGGCTTTTTTATCTGAAACTTTATACATTAAATAAGCAGCCTGTCCTAAACTTAGACTCTCATCATTGGTGGAAATATTTTTATGAATCAGGATTTTTAAATTAAATTTTTCAAGTTCTTCAATAGTTCTTGTTAATAATAAAATATTCATCCAAACAGAACCTGAGAGAGCTACTTTATGGATTTTTGCTCTTTTGCTTATTTCAAAACAAGTGCAAGCAACCATTTTAGCTAGAGAATTATGGAATCTGGCTAATATTTTATGAATTGGTTCTTTTTTTTCAACATCTTTAACTATAAATTGTATTAATTCATTAGTATTTTTAATATGAAATTCCCTTAGATTATATATTTCTTTGTTTGATTTATCCGCCAGACTTTCCAGATAAAGAGCCGAATACTCTTCATAAGGAGAATATTTAAGAATGCCTAGTATTGAGGCTATAGCATCAAAAAGTTTTCCTGCCGAGGAAGTTAATTGAGAGTTAATGCCTTTATCAATTAAGCCGGAAAACATTTTTTCTTCTTCTGAGGCAATATTTAGTTTTTTATAAATAGGATTGGAAAGGCTTATACCTGCTTTTTGAAGCATGCTGTAACCTAATCTGTAAATTTGAGATTCTTTTCCTTTAATTCCAATTATCTTAAAGATAGGAATATGTGTTATTCTTTTGTATTCCAAATCTTTAGAAACTAAAAATTCGCCTCCCCAAACTGTCTGGTCATCTCCAAATCCTGAATTGTCAAATATAACTCCAATAACAGGTTCAGTTATTGGAATATTATTATCGACAAGACAACTGATTAAATGCGCATAATGATGCTGAATTTGAAAGAATGGGATTTTAAGACTCATAACATGCTTTGTGGAAAGATAATCAGGGCTTAAATCGCATACAGCATATTCCGGCGTTACATCAAACAATTTACAAAATAAAGCTATATTTTTTTTATACAGATCAAATATATTTGCTGTTTCTAAATTTCCTACATAAGGTCCTATATGAATTTTTCCATCGGGTGTGCCAAGAGCAACTGTTGAATTTTGATATGCTCCGCAGGCAAGAATAACCGGACTGGCATTTTTTATTATTATACTGTTTGGAGTATAACCCCTTGCTAATCTGAAAAAATATTTTTCATTGTTAACCACAGTTACTATGCTATCGTCAGAGCCATTAAGAATATTTAAGTCATGAAACAAAATTCCAAAAACCAAGTCTCCATAAGCCTCTTCTGCTTTGGTATTATTTGTTTCAATTGCTGTGCCATTCTTATTTGCGCTGCTCATTACAAGGACTTTTAATTTTCCGCTTGCAAACAATAAATGATGTATGGGATTGGAAGGAAGCATAACCCCAATATTATCAAATCCTGATGTTATATTTTTAGCAAGATAATTAAATTTTTTAAGTTTAACTAAAACCACGGGTCTTTGTTTTGAAGTTAATAATTCTTTTTCAATATCGTTTAAATAAGCAAATTTTTCTATTTCCTGAATATTTTTTGCCATTACTGTAAGAGGTTTATTTTTTCTTTCTTTTATTTCTCTTATTTTTTCTACTGCTTTAGTAGAAAAAGCATTTGCGCACAGATAAAAGCAATTTGTGCTTTTTAACAAAAGTGTTTTATTTTTTGAAAGGATTTTAGCAGCTTTTACAAAGCTTTCCTGTTGATTAAAAAAAATATTTTCTCTTATTTTTAGCCAAACTTTTGGTCCACAAACAGGACAATTAGAAAAATTTGTCTCTAATAAACCTTTATTTATATCATTTTTACATTCTTCGCAAAATTCAAAATTATGGATAGAAGAATTTTCCCTTGTAAAAGGCAAAGAGTTGACAATACTGTATTTTGGTCCACATTTTTCACATGCTGTAAACGAATAATAATATTTCTTTGATTTAATATCAAAAATTTTATTTAAACATTCATCGCAGGTTGCAAAATCTTTTGGAATAGATTCAGTTAATTTTGATTTTGATTTATGTTTGCATTTTTCCTCAATAATATGAAAATTTTCACTGTTTAAAACAGGCATGTCATAAAAATTAAGCTCAACTGCATGACCTGTTTTTTTAGGATCATCGTAAATAGCTGACACAAATTCAATTATAGAAGCATTATCTCCTTCAACTTCCATATTGGTTGATTCATTGCTATTTTTTATCCAGCCGGAAAGGTTAAATTTTTTTGTTAATTGAAATATGTGTGAAATAAAGGCTTTACAAGCAATAATTCCATATATTTTAATTTTTTTCCTAGCTCTCATCTCTGAAATATCTTGAAATTTTCTCTAAACTTATATATAAAGAAATATCATATAAAAATTTTTTTAAAATTAGTCATAAGTGTAATATGCGAAAGTAAATAATATACTTTAAATAAAGTATTTTTGTCGGGGAATTTATTTACTTAAATTTTTTAAATAAGTTATATAAATATAATATCTGACATATTTTTTTAAAAATATTTTTTTAAATTTATATCATTCGAGAATATGATATTTCTTTGTCAATATATCCAAAAAGTTATAATACTGTATAATATAATATAAGATGTCTACTATACCAATATGCGTGGCATTTTAGACATTAAAAATTACATAATATTAAAAAATTAGAGAGTAGGTGAATGCACTGAAAATTCGTATTAAGGAGACAGCAAGAAAAAAACAGGGCTGGAGCCTTTACAGACTGGCAAAAGAATTAGGTTTGCCCCAACAGACAATTTATTCATGGGCAAACGGCAGAACACAACCTTCTTATGATAATATGGAAAAATTATGTGAAGTAATTGGTTGTAGTATTGGAGAATTATTTGAAGCTGAATCTATTCAAACAAAATTAAACATGGCTGTTAATATTGATTAATAAAAACAGCTATTGCCAAACTTATTTTGCAGGCTTATAATTTTTATTATTGCTATTTATCTGGTTTATTAAGCGCAAAATAAGAGAAAAATTTATAAATATGCAAAATCAGATAAATTTATTTTATGCTTTTGCATATTTTTTTATGAGCCGTGGATTTAAAATGTGGATGAGGTTAAAATATGACAAAAAAAGTAAGCCATATTCCAACTTTACAGGAATATGTAAGAAAAAGAAAAAAGCTGCGTGCTGAATGGTCAGAATTAAAAAGCTGTATAGATTGTGATTATTATAGAAAAGATCTGGATGTATGTTTATGGGGCGATACTGTAAAAATAGTTTCAACATTGAGTGCCTGTCCAATTACATACAGAGATTTATAAAGTTCAAAAACAAAATTTTTTAAAAAAGTTCTACTGAATGCGATAAAAAACTGTCCGACTCATGGGATTCATCCCACATCTTCCATATAATCACCAATTTTAACGCTTTTATCTATAAAATAACTTGACCATAACTTGCTTACAAAACCAAAACTTTCAAGATCGTCTATTAATAAAGCTTTTTTAGTGTCAGATGTTGAAACTATGAATCCTTTATTATATTTTGCAAGAATTTCTCCGGGTTTATAAACAGGGTTTTTTAATTCAATTATTTTACTTGTTCCAATTTGTAAAAATAAATTTTTATATCTGGTATAGCATTTTAGCCAGGGATTTAAAGCTCGAATTTGATTATGAATAAATTTAGAAGGTTTATTCCAGTTTATTTTTGCATCTTCTTCCTTTATTCTTGGAAAATAACTCATTTTTGATTTATCCTGCTTTTGAGGTAAAAGTTTTGCATTTTTAACCCCGTCTAAAAGTTCTTTTACACTTTCTTTAGCTTTATATGCGCATTTTTTTTTTAAACTGCCTCCAGTGTCATTATCAGAAATATAAATTTCTTTCTGAAGCAGGATTGGACCAGAATCTATATTTTCATCAATTAAATGAAAAGAAATTCCTGTTTTGGTTTCATCTTCTCTTATTACTGAAGAATAAGGATTACTTCCCCTATGTTTTGGTAAAAGAGAGGGATGACAATTTATACATGCAATTTTAGGTAAAACTATAATTTCTTTTTTTAAAATTTCTCCCCAAGCTCCTATAAGAATAATATCAGGTTTTAATTTTGAAGCCTGTTCTAAAAATTCTTTGCTATTGACGCTTTTTACATTAAGTTTTGGGATTTTATAAGTTTTTGTAAGAAGATTTATGCTACTTGGATAAAAATAGTCTTTTATTGCTGAATAAAAAAATTTCTCTTGTGTTTTTTCCCAATTTAAAACACCTACTAATTTATGAGAGGATTCAAGAACACCTAACATAAGAGAAGAAGCTAATTCACCATAACCTATTAAAAAAACTTTTAACATAACTTTTTAAAATTTGACATAAATATTCTCAGACTATTAATTCTTTTATTATAGAGGATATGTAAACGGCTGAGCCTCTGTAAAAATTTCTCCTGTTTTTGGATTTGTATGTTTTATAAAACTTTTAGCATCTGTAACTAAAAAATTTGCTATTTGAATAACAGTAGGACAAAATAATCCATTTCCAGTAGCTATTTCAAGACTGTTATCCGAGACTTTTACTATAGTTCCTGATTCAGATAAAGATTTAGTATTTTTATCAGGTAAACTTTCACCAGCCCAAATTTTTATCATACAATTTCTAAAGTAAGTTGTAGCTCCAAAAATCGGATTACATGCCCTGGTAAATCTTTCTATATAAGAAGAGTCTTTAGACCAGTCAATAGAAATTTGTCCTTTTTCCGGATAAATAACAGGAGATGTTTTAAAGTTTCCTGTTTTAACCTGTGGTTTTCTTGGAATATTTTCTCCTTTTTCAAATTTTTCTATTAAATTAATTATCATTTGAGCAGCTTGGGCATTTAATCTGTATAAAAGAGTGCCTAGAGTTTCAAGAGAAGAAATTTCTGTTTCCCATTGATCAATTATATCTCCTGTATCAAAATTTTCATCCATATAGTGGATAGTTACACCAGTCTTTTTTTCATCATTTAAAATAACGTGAAAATAAGGATTTCCTCCTCTATATTCCGGGAGTAAAGAGGGATGATAGTTTATAAATCCTAATTGAGGAATTTCCAATATTTCTTTAGGCAAAAGATGGTCAAATGCGCAAACAATGCCTATATCAGGTTTAATCTCTTTTAAAGATTCAATAAAATCTTTTTCTTTTGGCGATTTTTGAAAAAATAAAACAGGAATTTTATTTTGCTCTGCAACCTGCACCATTAAATTGTGCATTGAATGAGTTGGAGCTGGCGGAACCAAAGCAATTATATTTTTATTTTGTCCAATAAGAGCATTTAAACAAACTATTCCCTCGGGCATTCCAAAAAAAATAATTTTCATATTAATATATATTTCTCCCATTAATTGAATACATATTTTTTCTTTTAAAAGCAAGATTTTTAATTAAATCTATAAATTTTTCCTCTTCCAGATCAAGATTTTCATCCAGCTGAATTAAATAATCTTTTAATTTTTTAATTTCATCTCTAATATTTATTTTATTTTTTAATAACATATCTTTTGCCAGTTCCGGATTAGTTGCGGCAAGCCTTGTTGTATCTCTAAACCCGCTTGCTGCAAGTTTTAAAGCAAGTTCTTTAATATTTTCATCAGGATAGCTGTCCAAAAAACCAAAAAGAGACTGACTTAATATTAAAGGCATATGACTTATTAAAGTAACTGCTTTATCATGTTCATAGGAATCGGCAAATATAGGTTTTGCGCCAAGATAATGAATTAATCCTTCTAATTCCTGCATATATTCAATGTTTGTCCATTTTGAAGGAGTTAAAACCCATTTTGCTTCTTCAAAAAGATTTTCACTTGACTGCTCAATACCTTTATTTTCACTGCCTGCCATAGGATGACCTCCAATAAAATTGATCGGAACATGATAATTATTTACATAATCAAGTATAAAACCCTTAAGACCTCCAACATCAGTAATAATACAGTCAGGATAAACCCATTTTTTAACTTCATCAATTATAGAAATAATTTTATTCATTGGTGTGCAAATAAAAACTATTTTTGCTTCTTTTATAATATCAATATTAGTGGAGCATTCATCAACTAAATTAAGTTCAACAGCTTTATTTAAAGTTTCTTCACTTCTTGAAATCCCAATAAGATGAAATTTTTTATATCTTAAGCCTTTTAATATAGAGCCTCCGATTAATCCAAGACCTATTACCGCTATTGTAAACTCTTTTCGCATAAGTAACTCCCTTAATATTTATAAATTTATAGTCGAAACTAAAGAAATAAGAGCTTTAATTTCTTTCATCACAGATATAAACTGTTCGATAGTTAAACTTTGAGCTCCGTCTGAGTATGCTTTATCAGGATCATGATGCACTTCTATCATTAAACCATGCGCTCCGGCTATTAAACCGGCTTTTGCCATAGGAGCAACCAAATATCTTCTTCCTGTGCCATGGCTTGGATCAACAATAACAGGCAAATGAGAATATTTTTTAATTATTGGAACTGCCGCAATATCAAGAGTATTTCTTGCATAAGTTGAATCAACGCCTTTTATTCCTCTTTCGCATAAAATCACATTTGGATTTCCCGCATACATAATATGCTCAGCAGCCAGTAAAAATTCTCTTAAAGTTGCAGCGGGTCCTCTTTTTAAAAGAATAGGATTTTTAACTTTACCAACAGCTTTAAGAAGTTTAAAATTTTGCATGTTTCTCGCGCCAATCTGGATAATATCAGCATAATTACTGACAAGGTCAATATCCTGACTGTCCATAACTTCGGTAACTATAAGCAATCCTGTTTCTTCTCTTGCTTGAGCAAGATATTTCAATCCAGTTTCTTCTAATCCCTGAAAATCATATGGACTGGTTCTGGGTTTAAATGCTCCGCCTCTTAAAACTTGAACGCCTGTAGATTTTATGGCATGAGCAACTCTTAATAATCCTTCTTTATCATCTTCTACACTACATGGACCTGCCATAATAATAGGAGAACAACCATTTCCAATTTTTACTCCCTTTCCCAGATTAATAATAGAATCATTAGTTTGACTTTCCCTGCTTGCAAGTTTAAATGGTTCCTGAATGAGTTTTATTTCTCTGACACCTTCCATTGAAGCAATTGATTCCGGCTGTATAAGTCTTTTATCTCCAATTGCGGCAATAACAGTCATTACATCTCCACGATTTAAAATTGTTTTAAACCCAAAATTTTCCATTCTTGCTACTACTTTTTGAATCAATTCTTCAGATGTTTTAGGTTCCATTACAATAATCATAAAACTAATACCTCTACAGAATTTATTTTAAACAGCATTTCTTATATTTTTTATTGCTTCCGCAAATACAAGGATCATTACGACCTATTTTTTTTGTAGAATCATTATTTGATTTTTCTTCTTCCAAAATTTCAACCAGCTCATTAAATGTATTTGACATAAATAAAATTGTAGGAGGAGAAAATCTCTTTCTGGCAAAATAATCTTCTTTATATTTGTGTAGAAATTCTTCTACATTTAATGGTTCCTGAAGTTCAAAAACCTCAGAAACTATTTTAATAAAGTTTTCCTTATTTTCGTTGTAAACCCTTAAAATAGGATTTGGAGGTATTTTTTCACTTTTAAAATAATCCAGAATACAGTCTTTATAATTTTCAATTGATTTATAATCTTCCACAGCAAAAATTTGTTTGAAAGTTCCATAAAAAGGAAGAACTATCATACCAAAATTTGCATCAAACATAATACCAACATCATAAACTTTTTTGTGAGAAGAAAAATTCTTTTTAGCAGCTTCTGCAATGTTATATCTGGTATTTGAAATTTCATCCACATAAAAATAAGCAAATTTTTCAGGCAAATGTATTAAACTGTCAACATCTTCGATTTGTTCAGAATTATTACTGTTTTCAATTAAACTGTTAAATCCTTTTAACAATGCGTCTGTATGTTGATTTGTAGTTATAATTTCGTCTCTTTTAAAATATTCCTTAAATTTTAAGTCCATAGATACGATTGCTTGCTCAATTTCATCCAATTTTTCATTATTATCCTCATATAATAACTCGGGTTTTGTCAATAATGTTGTTATAGCTGAGTTATAAACTTTTTGTTTATCCAGACTGGATAGACAACTTTCTAATGAAACTAAATAATATTCATTTTTAAAATTAAAAATTCGGCATGTTAAATAATATCCCGGTATAACTCTTCTAAGATCAACAGCTCTTAAGAAAGTTTTAACTTTATAAAGTTTTTCATTCACAAGATCATAAAGCTCAAATTTTTCTTTTATTATTTTTTTAATCTCAAAAATTGATGATCTGCTTTTGTTAATTTCAAATAAAATTTCTTTTTCTTCTTCAGAAAGCTCGGAATTATTTTCAAGATAAAGATCAACAACCGTTTTTTTTTGATTTTCAAATCTTTTATCAAATATATAGGATAAAGGAACTGTTTTTTGCTCCTGTCCCATATTTTTCAAATAATCCTGTTTTATATGTTCATCAATTTTTACAAAATTCTCAAGATTTTCAATTAGTTCTTGTATTTTTTCTTTTAAATTTTCTACTAAATACATAATTAATACCTCATTTTAAACTTGCAATTGCGCCATGTCTTCCGGTTTTCCCTTTTTCTGCCCTGTAGGAGTAAAACATTGAGTTTTTACAGCTTGTACAATCATCCAGTATATCAATTTTTTCAACTCCTGCTTCAAATAACTGCAAAGCATTCAGTTTTTTTAAATCAACATTAACTTTAAATGAAAAATCTGAATTTTTACTGCTTATAAATATATTATCATGATTTTTATTAATACTTTTTTTTAGCTCAAAAGCCGTCTCTATTGAAACCGGATAACAGCATTGTCCAATAGCAGGTCCAATAGCTGCTTTTATTGTATTTGGATTAATATTAAAATCTTTATAAAATATATTTATAGCTTTTGAAACTATTTTTTTTGAAGCTCCTCTCCATCCGGCATGAATTACGCCAAAAACTCTTTCTTTGGACGCATATAAAATTATTGGCACACAATCAGCAAATAATAATATTACTGCCAGGTGGGGAGCTGCTGTAATAATTCCATCGGTTTCTGAAATATCATCATTTAGATTTTTAATTATTTTAATATTATCAGTATGTTTTTGCTCTGGAATTATTATTTGATTATGATCTAAATTTAATATTTCACAGATTTTTTTCCTGTTTTGCTCTACTCTAAGATTCAAATTATTTATTCTTGTTGAAAAAGCATGAGTAAATCCCTCATCATCTAAAATGCTTGATTTAAAATATTTAATATTTTCTTTTTCTTCAAAATAGAACATTTTTTATTAAAATTATGTTTATAATATACTTTATATAATATAACAAAGGGATAATAAATGTTTGATATTATTACTATTGGCGGCGCAACTCAGGATATTTTTGTTGACAGTGATTTTGAGAAAATTCTAACCATAAAAAAACCGCAATCACAGGAAGCCCTTTTATGTTTTGATTATGGAGCAAAAATTGAAATTGATAAACTAAAATTTGACATAGGAGGCGGAGCTGTTAACACTGCTGTTAATTTTTCAAATCTTGGTTTTAAAACAGCAACGATTATTAAACTTGGCAGTGATTTGAATGCGCAGGCAGTTCTGGCTAGACTTAAAGAAAAGCAAGTCGATAATTCTCTGGTATCAAATTCAGATAAATATAAAACAGGAATTTCAATTATTTTAACAAGTTTTGAAGGAGACAGGACTGTTTTAACGCACAAAGGAGCTAATAGTCATATTTCTCTTGATGAAATTCCCTGGAAAAAAATAAAAAACTCAAAATGGATTTATATTGCTTCTTTAAGCGGAGACTCAAATTCAGTTCTTGATAAACTTGCTGATTTTGCCGAAGAAAATAATATTTCTATGGCTTTTAATCCTGGAAGTACTCAAATTAAAAGAGGATTGGAAGATTTAAAAAAAGTTCTTTCTACTGCTGAAGTTTTGATAATGAATAGTTCAGAAGCTTCTATGATTACCGAAATGAACGATATTGACAAAATGCTCTGTGATCTGAAATCTTATGGACCTAAAATAGTGGTCATTACAGAAGGAAAAGACGGAGTTAAAGCTTTTGATGGCAAGACTTTTTATTTTGCGCCTCCTTTTCCTTCAAAAGTTTTAAGTACTCTTGGGGCAGGAGATGCTTTTGCAAGCACATTTGTTTCTATGTTAGACAGATTTAACTGGAATATTGAAAAATCTTTAATTTTTGCTTCAATAAACGCCGCTTCGGTTATTCAAAGTTTTGGCGCTCAAACAGGATTAAAAACTTTTAATAAATTAGAAGAAATAAACGAACAAAACAAAAATTTCACTATTTTAAAAAAAGAATAAAAGCACATATATTTAAACATTTTATAATTATTTACAGACTTTAATCTTTTGAAAACTTACTCGTTTTTTATTAAAAAATTTTTTAAGTATAATATTAATTATGCTTAAAGATAAATCAAATTTTAACCCTTTAGACTTACTGGATACAGAAAAAGAAGAATCTCCTTTCTTTCCTTTGTCTATTTTAGTCAAAAGAGCAGAAGGCTGTTGTTTATTCGACGAAAACGACAATAAATATATTGATTTTACTTCTAATAGAGAAAATCAGCCTTTTGGCTACTCGAAAATAAATATAAATCCAGACTACAGCTTTTTTGATTCAATTCTATGCAATTCAAATGAGTCTTTAAAACTCAAAAAATATTTTCAGGACTTAACCGGTTTGGAAGAAGTTTATTTTTCTTCTTCACAGCGTGAATCTTATGTAATTTTGAATAATTTAATTGAAGATTATTTAAATAAAGTCCGAAAAACCAAAATGCTTGTATCTTCCACTAATCAGGATTTTTTCAAAATCAATAATATTAAAATAGATGTTATTAATTTGAATGTTGATACCACTACAAGAAGCGTTTTTACCAGAGATGTCGGCGTTGTAATAATAGAACCTGTCCAGATAAATAATGGGATTTTAATTGCAAACAATGAATATTTAAAATATATGCGTTATCTGTGCGATAAAAACGATGCTGTTCTTGTGTTTGATGTAAGTTCAATTTCACCTTTAAGACTGTTAAAAAGCTTTTTAAACTATGATATTTCAATAAAGCCTGATATTTTAATAGTTTCTAAAGGCATGAGTCAGGGTATTCCTTTTGGAGCTGTGGTTGTATCAGATAAAATAAGCGGCAATATTTTGAAAAATCCTGAAACCGGCACTAATTCCCTTGCTTATGAGCTGGCTTTAAAGTTTATTGATGATTATAAAAATAATGAACTTACTAAAATTATTAGTGATGAGGCAAAATATTTTGAAAAAAAATTAAATGAACTTGCAGAAAATCATATTAGCATAGTGGATGTGCAGTCTTATGGCATGTTATTTTTTGTTGTTCTGGATATTTCAGCTTATGAGCTGGCAAATGGTTGTTTTAGCAAGGGTATAATTTTAGAGCCGATTAATTCAAATACAATTATGCTTTCTCCGTCTTATATTACAGGCATGGAGGAAATAGACCATTTAAGCAATGTTTTGGATAATTTGCTTGATAAACTTGCTAATTTTGACAGACTGCATTAAATTTTTATCCTCTCATCGGATGAAAATATATATTAAATAGACTATACTGCTGAAGCGTTAAGTGATAAGTGGAATTAAGAAAGATGTTTACGGCTGTATATATATTTGAAAATACAGGGTTGTATCTTATTTTGGCTATGATGAGCACAATAGTATTTTTTATTGTTTATTTAATGATTCCCAAACCTCAAAAAAGATAATAAAAACTTAAGATAAAAAGCAATTTCAGGTTCTTTAAATAGTTTAAGTATTCATGACATAATTTATTTAAAGAGAATTTTTTGTTTTAAGAATACATGAGCGCAAATGATAAAAAAGAATACATAATTGTTCGGGGAGCTAACCAGCATAATCTTAAAAATGTAAGTTTATCAATCCCTAAAAATCAGATTGTTGTTTTTACGGGTGTTAGCGGCTCAGGAAAAAGCAGTCTGGCTTTTGATACTATTTTTGCTGAAGGACAAAGAAGATATGTTGAAAGTTTGAGCGCTTATGCCAGACAGTTTTTAGGGCAGCTCGATAAACCCGATGTAGAAAGCATAGAAGGCTTAAGTCCCTCTATTTCTATAGATCAAAAATCCGCAACCCATAACCCAAGGTCTACGGTTGGAACTGTAACAGAAATTTATGACCATTTAAGATTACTCTTTGCAAGGATTGGTACTCCTCATTGTCCTGTCTGCGGTAATATAATTACTCCTCAGACAATTGATCAAATTGTGGATAATATTTTAAATCTTAGCGAAGGTACCAGAATCCAGATTATTTCACCTATTGTAAGAGGAAAAAAAGGAGAATATAACAGTTTACTTAATGAACTTAGGCTGGAAGGCTTTGTTAGAGTCAGAATTGATGATAAAATTTTTAATCTGGATGAAGATGATATAAAAATTGAAAAAACTAAAAAACATAATATTGAAATCATTGTAGATAGAGTAATTGTAAAGGAAAGCTCCGGCTCAAGAATTGCAGACAGTGTGCAAACAGCTTTGAAAAGGTCAAACGGGCTTGTTATTATCAATATAGCAGATCAGAAAGAAGTTATTTATTCGGAAAAATTAGCCTGCGCTAATTGTCAGCTTAGTTTTGATGAGCTGTCTCCGAGAATGTTCAGTTTTAACAGTCCTTACGGCGCTTGCCAAACCTGTAGCGGGCTTGGCGCTCATCTTGAAATAAATCCTGACTTGATAGTCCCGGACAGCAAAAAATCTCTTAAATCAGGAGCGATTTATCCCTGGGCAAAAACAGGGAATCAGTATTATGCTGATATTTTAACTTCTGTTGCTGAACACTATGAAATAAATATGGATATTTCTTTTGAAAAATTGCCCAAAGATCAGCAAAATATTATTTTATACGGATGCGAAAAAGAAAAAATTCTTTTTAATCATAGTGATTTTAAAAGAAAACGCAGAAAATCATATTATGCAAAATATGAAGGTGTTATTCCTTATTTAAAAAAACGTTATGAATCTTCAAATTCTGATTTGGTAAGGCAGGAAATAGAAAAATATATGATGCCTATTACCTGTCCTACATGTAAAGGATCAAGATTAAAAGATTTTTCGCTTGCTGTCAGTATAGCCGAAAAATCAATAGCTCAAATTTGCGCTATGTCAATTACAGAATGCCATGATTTTATTTCAAATCTGTATTTAGTATTGACTGATTATCAGTTATCTATTGTAAATCATCTTCTAATGGAAGTGAGAGAAAGATTAAAATTTTTAATAAATGTCGGTCTTGATTATATTACGCTTAATAGAACATCAGGAACGCTTTCAGGTGGAGAAACCCAGAGGATTAGACTTGCTACTCAAATTGGATCAGGATTATCAGGTGTTTTATATGTTCTTGATGAGCCTAGCATAGGTTTACACCAGATAAATAATGAACAGCTTTTAAGTACTTTGGTTAGGCTGAGAAATCTTGGTAATACACTAATTATTGTTGAACATGATGAGGAAATAATAAGACATGCCGACTGGATAGTTGATATTGGTCCAAAAGCCGGCATTCATGGCGGTGAGATTGTTGCAGAAGGCATTCCTGCTGATATTGAGGAAGTTAAAAATTCTATTACAGGTCAATATCTTAGAGGATCAAAATTTATTCCAATTCCAGACAAAAGAAGAGAAGGAAACGAAAAATTTATAAATATTAATAACGCTTATAAAAATAATCTTAAAAATTTAAATATTGAAATTCCTCTTGGAAAGTTTGTTTCAATCACAGGAGTAAGTGGATCAGGAAAATCCACCTTGATTTTTGATATTTTGCATAAATATATTAAATATAAATTAGGAGGAAATATTCCTAAACCTCAAGAAATAGATGAAATTTTAGGAATTGAGAATATTGATAAAGTTATTGATATTGACCAAAGCCCCATTGGCAAAACTCCACGCAGTAATCCTGCGACTTATACAGGAACTTTTGACCATATAAGAGAATTATTTTCCCTTACAAATGAAGCAAAAATTCGTGGCTATGCGCCTGGCAGATTCAGTTTTAATGTAAAGGGAGGAAGATGCGAGGCTTGTCATGGCGATGGAATAATAACTATTGAAATGAATTTTTTGCCTGATGTTTATATTCCCTGTGATGTATGCAAAGGAGCCAGATATAACAGGGAAACCCTTGAAGTTAAATACAAGGGAAAATCAATAAGCGATGTTTTAAATATGACGGTTGAAGAAGCGCTTGAATTTTTTAAAAACATTCCAAAAATTGCAAATAAGCTTCAAACCCTTTATGATGTGGGTCTTGATTATATTAAAATTGGTCAAAGTTCAACTACATTATCAGGCGGTGAAGCTCAAAGAGTAAAATTAGCGTCTGAATTAAATAGAAGAAGCACAGGCAAGACGCTTTATCTGCTGGATGAACCATCAGTCGGATTACACTGGGCGGATTTGCAAAAATTAATTGATATTTTAAACAGGCTTGTTGATTCAGGAAATACAGTTTTAGTTATTGAGCATAATTTAGATATTATAAAGATTTCTGATTGGATTATTGATTTAGGTCCAGACGGTGGGAACGCAGGTGGTATGATTGTGGCGCAGGGAACTCCTGAAAAAATTATAGAGTCAAAAAATTCTTATACTGCAAAATATCTGCAAAAAATACTTAATAAGCAGTTATTCTCTTTTGTTTAATACAAAAAACAAAAATTTCGACTTTCGTCGAAACCCTTGTTATAAGCTTCACGCTCTAGTGTACGAGTTTAGAACTTTTATTCTACAAAATATTGCATAAAATTTCAAATTTTATTATAATTAACTTTAAAATATGTTGTATATAGCATAGAACAAAAATAAAGTTTGAACTGTTATCTTTTTGTATTATATAAGAGGGGATATGAGGAATGGTTTTTAAAGCTGGTAGAGCTTTACGGTTAAAAGATTTTATTAATACTCTTTCTGGTGATTCCTTAGACATTTTATATTTTCAATTTATCAATGGTAAAGATGAACCTAAAAAAAGGAAACAAGTTTTATTAAATGATTTGTCATCTTTGCCAGAAAAAGAGTTACAATTAATAAACGATATAGGAACAGAAAAGTATCATCATCATTTAGTTAAAGCCTGTATAAAACATAAAGTTGATTTTAATTTTCCTGAAATGACAGCCGAAGACATAGCAGTTAGGCTGTTTTTTCATTATAATGATGCCTTTAAAGATGCTTATAATCTATGTCATATTGAAGAAGTCGAAATCTTTAAAGAGTACAAGGGGGAATTAGCAAAAGACCCTAATAATAACAATTCTGCCCCGATGTTAATTGAGATTGAAGGATTTTTGAAAGAAAAAGGAAAAGGCAAAAAAGCAACAGCAGAAATATATTCATATCCTGATAAGTTCACTTATATTATAAAATACGGCGATGTTAAGAAAAACTATGACATTTTAGAGGATATGACATTTAAAAAGGTACAGCAAAGACTTGCTAAGCAAATAATAATCTTATACAACCATGATGAAGGCAGGTTAAAGATACATGCTCCAAATGATTCCATAAGAGAAAAAGCAGTTAGCCTGTTTTCTAAACATATTCTTGAGGATGAAGAGTTCTTTAAAAATGCTGATAGTGCAAAATATTATGATTTAAGCCGGATATTTGAACTGACGGAGGATAATTTGGATTTAGACCCTGCCGAAGTTGAATCGGTAAGAATAACTGAATTAACAGCCAAAGACAGTTCAAATGATGAAGATAAAACAAATTTTAAATCAAATGATGTTTTAAAGTTTGTGGAAAAAAGAGATCATAATTCTGAGTTTTATATTCCTGAAAAAGTACGCATAGCCTTTAAACTAAAAGGATATGGCAGGCAAAATAGAAGGACTATTGAGATAAGCAACCGGACAACTAACCTTAATGATTCTCCAAGAGATGAATTTATACAGAAACTTTTAATAATATGGGGAATTATAGTAGTTGAAAGGTGATTTAATCCATTTAAACAGAGATTTAGAGCCTTCCTTAACAGAGCAGGAATATAAAAAGTTAAACCATAATTTAGCTTTACTGTTCCAGTTTAAACGGGTTCATTCTCAAAAATATACCTGTTATGAATGTTCTGAAAACTGCATTTTTGATGTAAAAAATGACCTGCCTGATATGGTTTTATATTGTAAACAAGGATTTCTGGATGAAGAGCGGAAACTTGATAATAATGACCTAATAAGGTTTAAGCTGGATTTAAAGGAAAATTTAAAGGTATTAGCTGAAAGAAACGGAATAAATTTTAACTTTCAGCCTAAAACAAATAATATCGTTTTATTTGGAACAAAAAAGATAAATTCAAAAGTTTATAAGCTCTTTTATATAAACAGGTTGATTGCCTCGAATAGCTTTGAGCAGAGCCATATTTTCAAATTAAAGAGCTATTATAAGCCGGAAGAAATAGCTTTTATAATAACTCCTGCTGAATTTATACTTGATAATGCCTCTGAAATGTTTTTAAAAGAGCATTCATGCGAAATAATATCCTTAAAAAATCTTATAGATAATGGTTTAATTATAAATAAAATTGGAATAACCAATAATGCTGATATTAAAAGAATTGCCGGACTATATGAGCTTGTCATATTTAACAGTAAAGAACTATATTTTCAAAATAAAAAGTTTCAATTATATCCACAGCCTTATAAACTTTTATGCTTTTTAGCTGAGAATGCAAAAACAGCCAAAACAAGAGATGAATGTATTTTAAACGTATGGAGAGAAGATGCCCTGTATATAGGATATGACAAGAATTTATCTGATACCTGCTCATTAATTCGGCAAGCTCTTAAAAAAGCAGGTGTTAAGGAAAAAATTGCCAAAACACTTATAATTACTGAACATAAATGTATAAAGTTAAATCTTGATAGAAGTAGGATTTTAAAATTCTAAGCAAAATTCATAATATTTTTAGAAGTCCTTTACCTTTTGGTATGGGGCTTCTGGCATTTTGTACGAAATTTTATACGAAATTAAAGCAAAATTAACAAAAAATTTCGTATAAAATCGGGGAATTTATTTACCCTCCTGAATTGTACGCTGTTAATCATTGGAAGAAGTAAAAAAAGAAAACCATTAACGCAGGTAAAACATCATGAAACAGCATAAACAGAAACTCATAAACTACACCAAAGAAGTCTGGCAGCCATATTACAAGGAAGAACTATCTGATAATGACACAGTGGAAATCATTGACAATATGACAGCCTTTATAAACCTGCTTATCAAATGGGATAAAGCTGAAAAAGAAAAGGAGAATAAAAATGGCTAAAACTTATAATTTAAGGCTGATAAAGACAAGAGAGTCTTATTCAACAAAAAGAATATCTCAGGAACTTGGAGTTCATGCCCGTACAGTTCAGGAATGGTACAAAGAAGGCTTAAATCCCATTGAAAATACAAGACCTTATCTTGTAATGGGATATGAACTTAAACAATTCCTTGAAAAGAAGATTCAGAGACGGAAAACAAAATTACAGCCGGATGAATTTTACTGCACAAAATGCAGAGAAGCCGTAAGACCTACTGATAATGATGTCTGGGTTGAAATTTCAGAAAGAACAATCGGAAATCAGGGTTTTAAAGCAATGACAGTAAAGGGAGTTTGTGAAAACTGCAATTCCAGAATTAACAGGTTTTCACATACCGAAAAATTTGATGAAGTAAAGCAAATTTTTGATGTAATTGAAATTATGGAGCAGGAAAAATGACAAGAAAAGAAGATCAGCAAACAATTTATGACAAATTAGTAAGTGATTTTATCGGTTCAAAGACTAATGCTGGGATTTATCTTCTGAAAATGGCTCAGACCGTTGCAGAAGCAAACCACAACTTAAGCAG
>JAZDPZ010000041.1:0-25250 GCA_043797105.1 bacterium
AAAATAAAAAATAAATATAATATATTAACTCCAAAGTTGGCAGGCTTAATGAAAGCCAGCTTTCTTGAGCGTTTTTGGATGATATTATTTGCCAAATTTGGCTCGCTAACAGCGCATTCCATTCCAAATAACGTTGTCAACATATTCCAGAAAGACATTCCAACTGAAAATATAAAACCAAATATCAAACTTAAAATTATAAAAGTAGTAATAAAGGTAAATACACTAATATTAATGGCAGCAAGCATAATAAACAGGTTAAATAAATACATAACAGCTAAAAATAAGACTATACCCGCTGAAATAACTATAAATGGTGGTGACAGAATAAATAATAATCTGTAGAAGCTCCATTTTATAGCTTTAAATATAAATTCTGACGATTTATATTTTTTATAGGAAAAATTTTTAGCTGTTGTTTTATATGAATTATAAGTATATATTGCTGAAATAACAGAATATATTAAATAAATCAGGATTATTATAATAAATATGGAAAATAATTGTAATATTAATTGAGTTAAGTTCATTCTTTCTTAAGCTTTTTGAGTTCATTAAAACTTTCAGCTAACATTTTACTAATATCAGCTTGCAGTTTTAATACCTCAATCAGCTCATCTTTTGTAATAACGCCCATCTGAATTAAAATCTCCCCAATTGGAAGACTTTGTTTTTTTTGTAATTCAAGAGCCGTTACCAACTGACCAATTGTTATTTTTTTATGCTGAATTAAAATTTCACCCAATCTTGGATGTTGGGTAAATTTTTTCCAGTTTTCCAGATTATTAAAATCATTATCTTCCATATATTTTATACAAGTCCCAAATTAAAAAACCAAAAACCGATTTTAGTTGGGTCTATTTATACACTTTCAGCTTTTTCAGATTCTTTTTTCAGATGGCTTTTTTCAAAAATAATTTTTTTATTTTCAAAATTTAATTTGACAATATCACCATCGCGATACATGCCGGTAAGAATTTCTTCTGCAATCGGATCTTCAATTTTCTTTTGAATATCCCTGCGAAGAGGTCTGGCGCCGTAAGTCTGGCTATAACCTTCCTGAGCAAGGAAATCTCTGACATTATCAGAAACTTCAAGTCCAATATTTTGATTGTCCATTCTTTTTATAAGGTCTGCAAGCATTATATCGACAATTTGTCTGATTTCAGCTCTGCTAAGATTTGCAAATACAATGATATCGTCTAATCTGTTTAAAAATTCCGGACGGAAAACCTTTTTCATTTCTTCCATAACCGTATCTTTAACTCTTTCGTATCTGTCTTTTTCTTCATCATCAGATGAAACATTAAAGCCAAGCCTGGAGGTATTTTCCAGAGACCTTGCGCCGACATTGCTGGTCATTATAATAACGGAGTTTTTGAAGTTAACTACCCTTCCTCTTGAATCCGTAAGTCTGCCGTCATCCAAAATTTGAAGCAGCACATTAAACACATCGGGGTGAGCTTTTTCAATTTCATCAAAAAGAACTACTGAATAAGGTTTTTTCCTGATTGTTTCAGTTAAATGACCGCCTTCATTATATCCAACATATCCTGGAGGTGAACCAATAAGTTTACTGGTAGTATGTCTTTCCATAAATTCAGACATATCAATCCGAATCATATTATCATCTGAACCAAATAATGCTTCAGCAAGGGCTTTAGCTAATTCAGTCTTACCTACACCTGTAGGACCACTGAATATAAAACTTCCTATAGGTCTGTTAGGATTTTTGAGTCCGACACGCGCCCTTCTGATAGCTTTTGAAACGGCAACAACAGCATCATGCTGTCCAATAATTCTTTGATGGAGGGTATCTTCAAGTTTTAAAAGTCTTGCGCTTTCTCCTTCAGTAAGTTTTGTAACAGGTATGCCTGTCCAACAACTGACTATATGAGCTATTTCATTTTCTGTTACCGCTATTTTATTTGCTTCCTGTTCAATTCTCCATTTTTGGGCTATTTCTCTGATTTTTTCTTTTAAGTCAGCTTCAATGTCTCTTAGTTGGCTGGCTTTTTCAAATTCCTGATTTCTAATAGCCTGTTCTTTTTCTCTTATTGTTTGTTTAAGTTCTTTTTCTATTTCTTTTCCTTCCGGAGGAAGTGAGCTTGCCTGTAATCTGACCCTTGAACTTGCTTCATCAACAAGATCAATAGCTTTATCAGGCAAAAATCTGTCTGTTATATATCTTTCTGAAAGCTGAACAGCAGCTTCAATGGCAGCATCAGAAATTATAAGTTTATGATGCTCTTCATACTTGCTTCTTAAACCCCGAATGATCTCGATAGTTTCTTGGGGTGAAGGCTGATCAACGTATATTGGTTGAAATCTTCTTTCAAGCGCAGCGTCTCTTTCAACGTGTTTACGGTATTCATCTATGGTAGTAGCTCCAATAACCTGTAATTCACCTCTTGAAAGCACTGGTTTTAGAATATTTGCCGCATCAATCGCTCCTTCGGCAGCTCCAGCTCCAATTAATGTATGTAGTTCGTCAATAACAAGAATTACATTTCCGGAACTTCTTATTTCATCCATGATTTTTTTGAGTCTTTCCTCAAATTCACCTCTATATTTGGTTCCTGCAACTAATAAACCCATATCAAGCTGTATAAGTCTTTTATCTTCCAAAATTTCCGGCACATCGCCGCTGACAATTCTACTTGCTAAACCTTCAGCAATAGCTGTTTTTCCTACTCCTGGTTCACCGATTAGCACAGGATTATTTTTGGTGCGACGTCCTAAAATTTGTATTACTCTTTCTATTTCTTTTTCTCTTCCTACAACAGGATCAAGTCGTTGTTCCTGAGCAGCCTGCGTAAGATTTATGCCAAATTCATCAAGAGTTGGCGTTTTACTTCTGCCCTGACTTGTTGCTGAAGCAGCACCGGCTCTGGTTTCACCTAACATCCTTATTACATTGCTTCTTACTTTATTCAAATCAACGCCAAGATTTTCTAAAACTCTTGCCGCTACTCCTTCTCCTTCTTTTATCAAGCCTAAAAGCAAATGTTCTGTGCCGATATAATTATGTCCCAACTGTCTTGCCTCATCCCAGGAAAGCTCCAATACTCTTTTAGCTCTTGGAGTAAAGGGTATTTCAACGGCAACAAAACCTGATCCTCTGCCAATAATCTTTTCTACTTCAATCCTGGCTTCTTTTAGATTTATACCCATTGCTTTAAGGGTTTTAGCAGCAATTCCTGTGCCTTCTCCTATTAATCCCAAAAGTATCTGTTCTGTTCCTACAAAGTTGTGTCCTAACCTGCGCGCTTCTTCCTGGGCTAACATTATTACTTTTATAGCTTTTTCTGTAAATCTTTCAAACATTTAGAGTGCATCTCCTATTAAATTAGTTTTTTATAGATTTTATACAAGTCCCAATTTTAGTTGAGTATAAAATAAAATCTTTATCTTATTCTACACTATAAAATTGGTATCTTTCAATCTACTTAAGATAAATTAATGATTTATTAATGATTTATTAATTTATATATTACTACTCCAATTAAACTAAAACTCTTGCATAAATTATTCGGCTATTTGTTAAGTGAAATTAAGAGATTATTTACTGGCAAAATATATTAAATATAAGAAAATACAATATTTATAAACTGAAAAAGCATAGTAAATCTACTTTTTAGCAAAAACATAGATCATATGGTTTAAGCCACGATATAAACCTTTTAAATGAGAAATATAAATCTTTTAGTGGATGAGATAGGAAGTGCAAAAAGTTACTATGATTAGTGTAGGAAATTAAATTTTATTGTTGGGGTTACTTATTCCGATGGGGAGTGGGTTAGTGTTGTGTTTGGATACACTGGGGAGGCTAATCATGCGAAGAATTGATGTCCAAAGAAATGAAAAGGTTTTGATTGTCGACGATAATTATGACCATGCTTCAGGTATTAGAGAGTTAATTAATATTGAAAGCGACTATGAAGTCATTGGTACTGCTACTTCAGCAGGAATTGCCATTTCTTTGGTTAAAAAATATCGACCTGATATTGTTATTATGGATATTAATATGCCTGAAATTGACGGAATTACAGCTATTCAGGAAATCAAAAAAATAAATGAAAAAATAAAAATTGTGGCTGTAACAGGCTATGATGACGCTGATCTTATTTTTAGAGCTATGAAAGTCGGAGCAAGAGGATATATTTTAAAAACCATGGCAGCTTCGCAGCTAATTTTTGCCATAGATGAAGTTGCCAGCGGTAAAATTTATCTTCCGCCAAGTCTTGCGGCAAAATTCTTTGATCATTTCCATACAATGTTTAAAGATGAAATTAAAAGCAGACATGACGAAGAAGAAAATTTGCTGTCATATTTAACTCAAAGAGAAGAAGAGGTTTTAGAATTACTTACTCAGGGTATAACTTATAAAGGAGTGGCAAGTAAATTATTTATCAGCGAGACAACCGTAAAAACTCATGTAAATAATATTTTCCAAAAATTGCAGGTTAATGATAGAACACAAGCAGTTTTATATGCTATAAATCATGTATTAGGAAATATAAGAAAAATGAAAACGGCTGTATAAAATAATTTAAAGACCTATTGATTGAGAGTATTTAAATATGAAAAGAGTTTCCAGACAAAATTATGTTTTTAACGGTTCTATAAGAGAATTAATGGTGCATATAACAGTTGATATGTATACAAGACAGACTCTTGTAAGTTTGTTTCGCTGTTTATTAGAAACCATTATTGAAAGTAGTTACGGATCAGTTATTCTTATTAAAATAAAAAATGACCAAAGTTTTCAAGGTTTGCTAAACAGACTTAAATATTCGAAATCAAAGGCTTATTTTTATTCTGAATATGAAGAAATTAAAGAATTTAAAAATATTAAACTAAATAATCCTAAATTAGAAAATGATGAATTTTTAATTATTGTAGCAGAGAGATTTTCGGCAAGTCTTTTCTGGGATGAGAATATTTCAAAGGTTTTCGGATTATGTGAAGGTTTTTGTTCTCTAAATCCAAATGATTCAAGACAAATTATAGATTATCTACAGTCAATATCATTTGATGAAAGTTTAGAAGAAGATGTTAACAATATTAAACAGGACAGACGTTCTAATGAAAACTTTACAAAAATATTGGGCAAGTTGGTTGCAAGTCTTGAAAGCAGGCAGAGAGATTTAATATGCGCAAATACCGAACTCAAAGAACTGCACAGAAAAACACTGCAAACAGAAAAATTGGCTGCTATTGGACAATTATGCTCAACCATTGCGCATGAACTCAGAAATCCTTTAAGCATGATAGATTTATACGGAAAAATTATTACAAAAAATGTTGAAAAAATATGCGCTAAAATAAAAGATACAAAAATAACTGACTCATTAAACAATGCATCTATGTCTATATGCAATGCTTCAATGAGTTTGGAAAAATTGTTAACCGAGCTGCTTGATTATGCTAAACCCATGTCTATTGAAAAGACAAAAGGCAATCTTGAAGAGGCTTTAAACCAGGTTATTAATCTGGTTAAACCGTCTTATGAAGAAAAAATGGTTGAATTATTTTTTAATTATCGTTTAAATGACGATATATCCGTAAATTTTGACAGGATCAAGCTTAATCAGGCATTTTTAAATGTGGTTAAAAATGCTCTTGATGTATCAAAACAGGGCGATATAATTGAAGTTTTTGTGGATTGTAGGCTCGGCGATGATATTGTCTATATTAAAGTTAAAGATCAAGGACCGGGCATACTTTCACAGGATAAAGAAAAGATATTTACTCCATATTTCACGACAAAAAAAGAAGGAACAGGTCTTGGACTTGCTAATGCAAGAAAAATAATGGAAGCTCACCAGGGTAGTTTGATAATTATTTCTACAAGTCCTAAAGGTACGATTTTTGGATTAACTTTACCTATAGAACCATCTTACTTATAGTTTAACAGGAGGGCATTATCGTGGAATTTCAACGAGCACTCGAAATAACAACACTAGCTTTGGATGGTTTGTCTCAAAGGCATAAATTGCTTGCCGCCAATGTGGCTAATGCTGAAACACCTGAATATAAAAGAGTTGATCTAAAATTTGAAGATCAACTTGTTAAAATTATTAAAAATGATGATAAGAAAGAATCCAAACGAAATTCAATGGGAATGAAATATATACCAAATTCTGTGCCTTCTTATGTTAGAGATGAAATTGAATCTAGCGCTGATACAGCTGATACAAACAATTCAGAAAAAACAAAAAAAAACACTGTTGAAACTTTTAAACCTGAAATAATTAGTACAAATGATGAATCTATAAAATCTAATGGAAATAATGTAAATATTGAATATGAGATGGCTGAATTAGCTAAAAATGGAATGAAATATACAGTAATAGCTCAATTGCAGGAAAAACTGTTTAAAGGACTTTCAGATATAGTAAGAGGAGGCGGAGTATGAGTTTTGATGCTCTTGATATTAGCGCTTCTGCTTTATATGCGCAAAGAATGAGAATGGATACTATTGCCAGTAACATCGCTAATGTAAACACTACAAGAAATCCTGACGGAACTCCAGGTGTTTACAGGAGAAGAGAAGTTGTTTTTTCGGCAATATACGATAAAACAAAAAATAAAACTGATACATCAGGTAATAATTCTGATAATACGTCAGATAATAATGTTAATACACAAAATACACAAAATGCAGGAGAAAACAATAATTCTGACAATAATATCTTAAAAGGCAGTGTAAGTATGGATGCGCCTGCTATAGCCACAGGTGTTTCAGTTTTTCAGATTAATGAAGATACTGTTACTCCTTTGAAAAAAGTTTATAATCCGGCTCATCCTGATGCGGATAAGGATGGCTTTGTTGAAATGCCAAATATTAATATAGTTACTGAGATGATTGATATGATATCGGCAACAAGGGCTTATGAAGCAAATGTTACTGTAATAGACGGCACTAAAAATATAATTGCATCAGCATTAAGAATATAAAATTTGGGGAGAATTAAAATATGTCAAATTTGTTGGGCGGACTGGGCGGATTAGGCGGACTGGGAAATTTAAATAATCTTTCAAATTTAGGTAATAATAATATGTTAAATAGCCTGAATGGTGAAGGACTTAATAAAATTAATATAAAAAATATTGCCAAATTAGATAATTTTGCAGATTTTGATAATGCTGAAACTCCTGAGGTTTCTGGTTTAACACAGGATAAAAATGCGTTGTCAGAAGATAAGGAATTTGTAGCAGACTTAAAAAGCTTATTGGAAAAAAATAAAGCCACAAATGGTATTTTTGATTCGGATCAGTTAGGTGCGGATGACGCTGCAAGGACTTTTTCAAAGGTTTTTGAAAATTATATAAATGATGCTAATTCTACACAAATGAAAGCTGAAAGAGCAATTGAGACATTTGCATCAGGTGGAAATATAGATGTGCATACTGTTATGATTGCTTCTGAAAAGGCAAATCTTTCCATGCAAATGACTATGCAGATGAGAAATAAAATTTTACAGGCATATCAAGAAATTTCAAGAATGCAGGTATAGTTATTAGATTTTTATAGTGATGATTATTTAAATTGAGGAGATAAAATTGAATACTTACTTTAATTTATTAAGTAAAGATTTAAAAAAACTTTGGGGTGGACTGGAATTTCCGCAAAGATTGACAATTATTTTGCTTATTGTTGCTGCTACTGTAGTAATTTCATATATTTTAGCCAAGTCTACAGAACCGAACTGGGGAGTTTTATACAGTGATTTGTCAGAAAATGATGCGATTGCCGTTATAGAAAATCTTAAAAAAGCAGGATATCCTTATAAATTAAGCGAAGATAAGAAAACTATTCTTGTGCCTGTTGATTTAAAAGAAGATTTAAGAATAATGATTACTGAAAATGATGTTATTCATGACAGTAATCCAGGGTTTGAACTGTTGGACAAAGTTCAGCTCGGGGCTACGGATTTTCAAAATAAACTTACCAGACAAAGAATTTTTCAGGGAGAATTAGTAAGAACTATTGAAAGAATTAGAGGGGTCAAAAAAGCCAGAGTGCAAATAGCTGATCCTGAAAGATCCGTTTTTTCAGAAAAAGATGAATCACCAAGCGCTTCTGTAATGCTTGTGCTTGAGGCTGGAGAAAAAATCAAACCTGAACAGGTTAAAGTAATAAAAAATCTTGTATCTCACGCAATTCCAAGACTGGATCCGGAGAGAGTTTTTGTTTCTGATCAGAATGGAACGGCTTTGACTGAAGAAATAGGCAAAAATTCAGAAGATATAGGAGATTATCGCAGTACTTTTGAGAAAAATACCTCGAAAAAAATCTCAAAAGTTTTGGAAAAACTTGTTGGTGAAAGTAATATCAGTGTTGAAGTCAGCGCGATTTTAAATTTTGACAGGACAAAAACAACTATTGAAAAATATCTTCCGGCTAATGAAAATACTAATTCTGCTGAAGGTGTTATATCAAATATACAAAGTGATTCTGAAACGTATGGAAATGGCGGAGAAACTCAGCAAGCGCCTACAAATGGTCCGGTTGACGATAAAAAAGGTAAAAATTATCAAAAAGTTAAAACTTCTAAGAGCTTTAACGTGTCAAAAGAAATAAAACAGGTTGTCTATGCTCCGGGAACAGTAGAAAGAATGACAATAGCCGTAGCTTTAAACAAAATTCTTACATCAAAAGAAAAAGAAGAAATTAAAAATCTTGTAATATCAGCAAGCGGGGCAAATCTTGAAAGAGGCGATTTAATAACAATAACCGCAATGCAATTTGCATCTGATAATGAAACAGAAGTTTCAAGCGCTTCTGAAATAATGAGTGATATTGAAAAACGTTCGGAAATAGCTTTTTGGATAAAAAGTATTGCTCCAATATTAACTGTTTTAATTCTTGGACTAACTGCATTATTTATTTTCAGTTCTCTTATTAAAAAGCCTATTTATGGAGAAGAAGTTTATGAAAGAGGCGGAGGAAGCGATGAATATGAAGGAGAAAGAGAGCCTGATCTTCTTGAAGCAGCATCAATTTCATCAATTGAAACCAAATTAGATCCTGAACTTGAAAAAATTAGAACTGATTTAAACGGTGTAATTATGTCAAATCCGGTAGAAGCAGCGCGTTTATTACTGTCATATATCAAGGAATAATAAATCATGCCATCAGATAAATTAACTTTAAGCTCAATGACGAATTCTCAAAGGGTTGCAGCTCTTTTAATCATACTGGGTCCAAGTACAGCAACAGAAGTATTAAAAAATATTCCTGATGATGAGCTGATAGAAAAGATTACTTTGGATATTGCCGGACTGAATAAAGTGCCAAGAGAGTCTCTTGATGAGATACTCGAAGAATTTCATTCGCTTTTTCAAGCTAATAATTTTCTTTCACATGGCGGTATGAGTTATGCCAAACAACTTTTAGAACAAGCTTACGGCGATAGCAAAGCAGATTCAATCCTTAATAAATTAATGGCTACCTTACATACTAATCCTTTCCAGTTTTTTAACGATGCAGACCCTACTCAGCTCGCAACATCGTTTCAAAATGAAAATCCGCAGTTAATAGCTCTTGTGCTTGCTTATTTAAAGCCGGAAAAAGCAGCAGCTGTTTTAAATAACCTGCCGTCTCACATACAAACTTTAGTAGCTGTAAAAATAGCAGAGATGGACAGAACAAATCCTGAAATTTTAAGTGAAATAGAAAAAATTATAGAAAGCAAATTTTCATCTGTGGTAACGCAGGATTTTTCAAAAGCAGGCGGAGTTGACACTCTTGCAAGTATTTTAAACAGCACAGACAGGGGTACTGAGCAAAAAATAATGGAAACTCTTGAATCCAGAGACATGGATTTGGCTGAAAAAGTCAGAGAACTGATGTTTGTATTTGAAGATATTATCAAGCTTGATGACAGATCAATTCAACGCGTATTGCGTGAAGTAGAAACAAAAGATCTTGCAATGGCTCTAAAAGGCTCTAACCAGGATGTCAAGGAAAAGATATTTAAAAATATGTCAGAAAGAGCTTCTACTATGTTAAAAGATGATATGGAATATATGGGTCCGGTTAGAGCAAAAGAAGTTCAGACATGTCAGACTAAAATCGTCGCTGTTATTCGCGCATTGGAAGCTACAGGCGAGATAGTTCTTTCGCGTGACGGAGCGGAGGATGATTATATTGAGTAGAATTAAAAGCTCTAATGTTCAACTTGGTAATTCTTATATCATAAATAACGATGCTGCAATAAAAAAGGAAAAAGAAAAGCAGGAGCAACTGGAACATCAACAAAAACAAATAGAAGAATTTTTTGATGACGCAAAAAAACAAGCAGAAGAAATTATTAAAAATGCAAATATTGAAGCTTCAAAAATTGTTGAAAATGCTAACCAGCAGGCTCAGGTAATTTTACAGCAGGCTCATGATGTTGTAAAACAGGCTCAGCAGGAAGGTTTTGACACAGGATATAATGATGGTTTCAATAAAATCCTCAGTGATTCGGTTAATCAGATTAAAAATATTGAATTTATTACTAAAGCAACATTTAAAGTAAAGCAGGAGATAATTTCTTCTTCAGAACGTGAGATTTTGCAGCTAACCATAACTATTGCCGAAAAAATTATAAGACAATATTTGGAAATTCATCCGGAAATTATTTTAAATATTGTTAAATCTGCTGTAAATGAGATTAAAGACAAGGAAGAAATTAAAATTTTGGTTAATCCTGCTCTTACCCAATGTTTATATGATTTTTCCGATGAACTTAAGCAAACAATAAAAGGTCTTAAATCGCTTAAAATAATAGAAGATAAGACCATTCCCGCTGACGGAGTTATAATTGAATCCCCTGAGTCAAGGATTGATGCAAGATTGGAAACTCAAATTGCTGAAATATCAAAAAGGCTTTTGATTGAAACATCAGAGAATCCTGTATTGACAGAAATTCCAAAAGAAATTGAAATAAAAATAGAAGAATACAGTCAGGATGATCCATAAGGATAAAATAAATGCTTGATTTAAGCAAATATAAAGAAATTATACATAATATAAACACATTTAGAGAAATAGGGCATGTTATTCAGATTATCGGACTGGTTATTGAAGCGGACGGACCATCTTCGTGTATTGGAGATCTTTGTTATATTTATACAAAGATGAATCAGGAACCAATTTTCGCCGAAGTTGTAGGCTTTAAAGCCAACAAAGTTCTTTTGATGCCTCTTGGCGATATGGAAGGTTTAATGCCAGGTGCAACAGTTATAAATTCAGGTGGAACCATTGAGGTTAAAGTCGGATCTGAGTTGCTTGGTCGTGTTTTAGACGGACTTGGACGTCCGATTGACGGATGTGGACCCATTAGAACAAATAAAATATACTCAACAAAGATAGAGAAAATTAATCCTTTAATAAGAAAAAGAATAAAAGATCCTCTTATACTGGGTGTAAGATCAATAGACAGTTTTATGACAATAGGAAAAGGACAGAGAGTAGGTATTTTAGCAGGCAGCGGAGTTGGAAAAAGCACAACTCTTGGCATGATAGCAAGAAATACCAATGCTGATATGAATGTAATTGCTTTAATTGGAGAAAGAGGACGTGAAGTAAGAGAATTTATTGAAAATTCTCTGGGGCCCGAAGGATTAAGCAGATCAGTAGTGGTTGTTGCCACATCTGATCAGCCTTCACTTGTTAAAATCAAAGCTGCGCATGTTGCGACAAGCATAGCTGAATATTTTAGAGATGGAGGAAGAGATGTTTTATTTATGCTTGATTCGCTTACACGTATTGCTTTTGCTCAAAGAGAGATAGGTCTTGCTATTGGTGAACCTCCTGCAACGAGAGGATATACCCCATCAGTATTTGCGCTCATGCCAAAACTGCTTGAAAGGACAGGCACAAGCGACAAAGGCACTATAACAGGTCTTTATACTGTTCTTGTAGAGGGAGATGATTTTAATGAGCCGGTGTCAGATACTGTAAGAGGTATTTTAGATGGTCATATATTACTTGCGAGAGAATTAGCCCAGAAAAATCATTATCCTGCTGTTGATGTTTTAGGCAGTATTAGCAGGGTTATGGTTGAAGTGGCAAGTAAACAGCATTTGGAAGCTGCCGGAAAAATAAGGGATTTGCTTGCTACCTACAACAAAAATGCTGATTTAATTAATATTGGCGCTTATGTTGTTGGAACTGACCCTAAAATCGACAAAGCCGTAAAATTAATCGAAGAGATAAATACTTTTCTAAAGCAGTCTGTTGATGAAAAAGCTGGCTTTGAGCAGACAGTTGCAAAATTAATTGAGATTTCCAGTAAATAAGACGATTAAACAGAGATTTATTGAGTATTTATAGAATCTAAAGGAATATTTACCCAGTTGCCACGATGTTTTTCGTCAACGAATCCGCCTTTTTGAAGTAATCCGCCGCCAAGCGTATTATCTTTTATATCAATATCAGTAATTATTTTAAAATTATACATTTTTAGCATATTTTTGCCGGAAGCATCCAAATATTTGTCGAACATTCTTTTTTGGATAAGTTTTGCTAAATCATTTCCTTTCAAGGCTAAAGTCTCTTTGATTCCTTTTACAACAGGTCCTGTTAAAAAGACCGCATTTGTTCCTTCAAGGACTTTTGCAGCGCATAATTGAGCTATACCGTCAATATAACAATTTATAGCATTTTTAGAAGCTGTTGTATGTTTATTTTCATCGAAATTTTTCAATTTAAAGCCTTTTTCCGGGTTAACATCGAATAATCCTGTATTTTCAAGAGCATTAGCTTCTTCTGAGCCTTTTTCAGCTTTAATAAATTCCTGAGTAACGATTTTAGCATTTCCTGCATCAACTAATTTTTTTGTATCTTCTTCATTAAAACCAAATTTTGAAGCATAATTGGTTATTAAAGCCGGAACAGAAGCCGCATATTTTTCTAAAATCTGGTCAGAGTTCTTTGTTGGCATATGTCCGCTTTCTGATGCTTCAATTTCTATATTATTGTCTTTAATTTTTACGTTAGCAACCCCGCATCCGCCTCCGGTCATACAAACCGTACCGTAAAAATCGTTTTTAAGTAAATTTTTATACTGTGGATTATTTGTCAATTCCAGTATTATTGCGGCAGTACTGCCAAGCATATCATTCACAGCAAGAAATTTAGGATTTTTTGTTACATCAATATTGTCTGAATTTTTCAATATTTGCATTACTTCGCTAAAATCAACATTAGTTAAGCTCTTTCCTTTAGTATCTTTAAGATTTGAAATAATTACAGCCTTGTTATTTATATTAGGACCAGGAATAAATATTGTCATACCGCTTAATTTTTTGTCATCATCTTTTAATTGATTAAGAGACACTTTAGTTTCAGGATTTTTTAAAAATTGAACACAAAGATTGGCAAGATTTTTCAGATAATTTTTCTTATACTGAATGCCGTTGGGACATACAATACCACTCGTGGATACAATTTCTTTATAGCTTTTATCAGGTAAAATACTGGCTTTAAAAGACCCGCCAGGATTACTTGCCCCGCAGTCAACAACTAATTTGCAGCCAAAATTAATTTTTTTTGAATTTACATGGTTACTAAAATTATAATTTGCATACATTTTCTTCTTACTTCCTTATCCTACAAAAACAAATTCCATTATTATAACTACTATAAATCTTAAAAATTGCTCTTTTTTTATAAAAAATTTTAAAAAATACCAAAGTAGCTAATATTATGTTTTTTTCCAAAGCCGCATAATTTCTATTTAAGTGGGTAACAATAAATTTTATACACCCACCCCTTACCCCTCCCTCAAATGCGATAGTGGACAGCATCGCCTGCTTCGCTAGGGAGGGGAACTAGACTAGGGTAGGGCATAGCCCCCCCTACACCAAACTCTTTTTTTAAAAGGTGAAAATTTATTGTTCATTACTTAATGCGTATTTTGTTTAAAGATTTAGAAGAATAGATAAAAGATAAAAAATGAAAATTGTAGTGGCATCAAAATTTTACTATCATAGAGCTGGTTTGGAAACTTATCTCTTTAAAATCATTGATACCTTAAAATCATACGGGCATGAGATTATCCCTTTTTCTACAGATTATGAGGAAAATTATAAAACTGAATATACAAAATTTTTTGCTGAGTATATAGATTTAAGCGGTGAAGGAAAAAATAATTTTTACAAAAAAATTAAAGCATTTTCAAGAATTTTTTATAATCTTGATGCAAAAAACAGGTTTTCTCAATTGTTAGATTATACAAACCCTGATTTAATATGGGGATTTGGGATTCATCGACATCTTTCGCCTTCTGTTTTTATAGAAGCAAAACAACGTTCTATTCCTGTAATCCAAAGACTTTCCGATTATGCTATAGTTTGTCCTGAATCAAGACTTACAAAAGGAGATAATACAAATTGTAATGAATTATTATGTCCTGTTAAAGGATATTTTAATGCCGTTAAATACAGATGTATCAGACAGTCTAAAATAAACAATCCTGATAAAACTCCTTCTCTGACAGCAAGTATTATAGGCGCATTAGAGCTTTATGTTCATAATAAGCTAAAACTTTATGTTAATAATGTGGATAAGTTCATAGCTCCAAGCAATTTTTTGAGAAAAATAATGATTAAAAGCAATATACCTGAAAATAAGATAACGCATATTCCTATTTATATTGATCCGTATAAATATAAACCTGAATTTTCTTCTCAGCCTTATCTTGTTTATTTTGGCAGATTGAGCTATGAAAAAGGTTTGCCTGTTTTGCTTAATGCAATGGCAAATTTAAAACATCATAAATTGCTGATAGTCGGAGATGGTCCTCAAATGGAGCATTTAAAACAGATAAAAGAGCAGAAAAATCTTATTAATGTTAATTTTTTAGGAAAATTATACGGCGAACAGCTTAATAAAGTTGTCAGAAACAGCAGAATAGCGGTTGTTCCTTCAACCTGGTTTGATAATTCACCTAATGTGATTTTGGAATCCTTTGCTCTTGGAAAGCCTGTTCTTGCGGCAAATATAGGAGGAATACCAGAATATATCGAGGAAAACATTGATGGCATGCTTTATCAATATGATAATCAACAGGAATTAGAAGAAAAAATAGATTTTTTAATGCAGCAGCAGAGTCTTTGTGAAGAAATGGGAAGAGCAGCAAGGAAAAAAGTTGAACTAAAATATAATCCTGACACGCATTATACTGAAATAATGAGAATAATAAGAGAAATTAAGTAATGAACAATAAATTTCCATCTTTTAAAAAATGGGTTTGGTGTAGGGCGAAGCCCTACCCGATACTGTTTCCCCTCCTTGAGGAGGGGGGAGGGGGTGGTGGTACAAAATCTAAGGACACAGAAAAATGAAAATTGCAGTAGTAGGCTTGAGAGGAATCCCGGCTACTTTTGGAGGAGTAGAAAAACACTGTGAGGAAATATACCCATTAATTGTTCAAATGGGTCATGATGTAACTATATATGCCCGAAATGGATATATAAACAAAACCACTGGAGATTTTAAAGGTATAAAAATCAAGTCTTTTTCTACATTTAGCTCAAAATATCTGGAAACATCTTTTCATACTTTATTAACTCTTATGCATGCAGTATTTTCAGACTTTGATATTATTCATTTTCATGCCCAGGGACCATGTTTGTTCGCATGGATACCAAAATTGCTTGCGCCTAAAAAAAAGATGGTTTTTACATGCCATGGTATTGACTGGCAAAGAAATAAATGGAATTTTCTTGCTAAAAAATTCATTTTTCTCGGTGAAATTTTCAGCGCAAAACTCTTTGACGCGCAAATAATGGTTTCAGATTTTCTTGAAGAGTATTACAAAGATAAATATAATATTAATTCAATAAAAATAACAAACGGCACTAATATAAATTCCCCGAGAAAAGCCGGAGTTATAAAAGAGCGATTTGGTCTGGACGCAAAAAATTATATATTATTCATAGGGAGATTGGTTCCTGAAAAAGCTCCTCATAAATTAATAGAAATCTATAAACAAACTAAAACAGATAAAAAACTTGTAATATCAGGTGGATCAGCTTCCTGTAAAAGCTATGAATCTTATTTAAAAGATATTTCAAAAGATGATGAAAGAATAATTTTTACTAATTATCTGTATGGTGATATTCTTTCTGAAATATATTCAAATGCTTATTTGTATGTTTCGCTTTCTGAGCTGGAAGGCTTGCCTTTGACGCTTTTGGAGGCAATGTCTTATGGTATTCCTTCTCTTATCAGCAATATTCCGGCTCATGTTGAAGTTATAGGAGAAAATGAAGAATACGGTTATTTATTTAATTCAAAAGAACCCGGATTAATGCATGAAAAGCTGGATTTTGTGCTTAATTTAGCTGAATCAGAATTAATAAAAAAAGGTTTAATTGGCAAAGAAAAGATAAAAAAAGAGCATAACTGGCAAAGTATTGCAAAAAAGCTTGAAATTGTTTATAAACATATTTATTTAAATTTATGCTAAAATATAAATATGCTTAAAAAGACAGTATTGCCTAATAATATAAGAATAATAAGCGAATATATGCAGGAAGCTTATTCCTCAACAATAATGGTTTGGTTAGATGCAGGCTCCGGTCTTGAAAGTATGGAATTAAACGGCATATCGCATTTTATAGAGCACATGCTCTTTAAGGGCACTAAATGCAGGTCTCCAAAACAGATAGTTGAAGCCATTGAAAATACCGGCGGCAGCATAAATGCCTTTACTGACAGAGAATCTACCTGCTGTTACGCAAAGGTATTGAGCAGCCATGTTACTGTGGCTGTTGATATTCTTCTGGATATGGTCTTAAACTCTCTTTATGATGAAAAAGATGTAAAACTCGAAAAACAGGTCATTCTGGAAGAAATTAAAATGTATGAGGATACTCCTGATGAGCTGGTTTATGATCTTTTACTCAAGTCTTTTTTAGGTGAACATCCTCTTGGACAGTCTGTCATCGGTACTGCTGAAAGCATTTTCAGAATTTCAAAAAAAGATATTCTTGATTTTGTTAATGATTTTTATACTTCGGATAATATTGTAATTTCTATAGCCGGTAATTTTAATGAAGAAGCTGTGCTTTCCCAGATAAATGATACTATTGGGCATATTAAAACCTGTGCTAAGTCCAAAAAAACCGAAACTCCGGTTATTAGTCCAAAAATTAGCGTAATTAACAAAAAAATAGAGCAATCTCATATTTGTTTGGGCACAAGGGGTATTTCTATCCTGGATAAAGATCGTTATGCCCTTGATATTATTGATGTTTGTCTTGGCGGAAGCATGGGATCAAGACTTTTTCAGGAAGTCAGGGAAAAAAGAGGATTAGCATATTCTATAAACACTTATGCAGCTCTTTATCGTCCCTGTGGAATATTTGGAGTATATTTAAGCGCAAATCCCGCAAACGTCAAAGAAGTCATTAATTTAACCCTGAAAGAAATTGAAAAATTCAGGTTAACAGGACTTTCAGACGAAGAAATTCAAAAAGCAAAAAATCAAATTAAAGGAAACATGTTTATTGGGCTTGAATCCACCAAACATCGCGCCTGTAGAAATGCAATGTCAGAATTATACTTTAATAAAGTGCTTACAATAGAAGAAATATCAGCACGAATTGATGAAATAACTCAGGATGATATTATCAGGCTGAGCAATTATATATTTGACAATAAATACATGGGTATAGCGTTAGTAGGACCCAAAGAATCAGGATTAGCAATAAAACAGGAATTTGTATTATGAAATCAGATATAAAACTTAAAGTTCATCGTCTCAGGGAAAATGTTAATTTGCCTTCGTATGCTACAGAAGGTTCTGTTGGAATGGATTTAACGGCAGCAATAGCTGAACCTTTTGAATTTAAACCTTTTGAAAGAAAGCTTGTTCTAACAGGTATAGTCATAGAAATTCCAAAAGGATTTGAAGCTCAGGTAAGACCAAGATCAGGGCTTTCTATCAAGCATGGCATAACTTTAATTAATTGTGTAGGAACTATAGATCAGGATTACAGAGGAGAAGTATGCGTTCCCATAATAAATTTATCTCAGGAAACATATACTATTTTCCCCGGTGACAGGATTGCGCAGTTAATTATTTCTCCGATAGAAAAAGTAGAAATTGTAGAAATCACAGATTTTGAAGATATTACACTTACAGCAAGAGCCGGTGGGGGATTTGGATCAACCGGACGTTAAATGATTAAATAATAAATGATGAATCGCAGAAAATCAAAAAAAATTTCAATAGGACATGTGGAAATAGGGGATTTCACTCCTGTTTCTGTGCAGTCTATGTGCAATACTGACACAAGAGACATTAAATCAACAACAGATCAAATAAATAAGCTTACTGATGCAGGCTGTGAAATTATCAGAGTAGCTGTTTTAAACAAAGAAGCAGCAGAATCGCTTGGAAAAATAAAGAAAAAAATAAAAATTCCGCTGGTTGCAGATATTCATTTTGATTACAGACTGGCAGTACAATCAATTGAACAGGGCGTAGACGGTTTAAGACTAAATCCGGGCAATATAGGAAAAAAAGAACACATAGAAAAAATTGTCAAACCGGCAAAAGCAAGGCGGATTCCTATAAGAATAGGAGTTAATTCAGGCTCTTTGGAAAAAAATCTTTCGCATGAAAAAGAAGATATTGCAGACAGCCTGGTTAAAAGCGCTTTAAATCAGATAAAAATATTTGAAGACCTTGATTTTGACCTGATTAAAATTTCTTTAAAGTCAAGCAGTGTTCCAATAATGATAAATGCTTACAGAAAAATAGCAAATCTTGTTGATTATCCTTTGCATCTTGGAGTTACAGAAGCTGGAACGCTTAAAACAGGACTTATAAAATCATCAATAGGCATAGGCACGCTTTTAAATGAAGGCATAGGAGATACTATCAGAGTTTCTTTAACAGACGATCCGATTGAGGAAGTTTTTGCAGGATATGAAATTTTGAAAGCCCTTAATTTAAGACAAAAAGGCATTAATCTGATTAGTTGTCCCACCTGCGGCAGATGTCAAATAGACCTTATCAGCCTGGCAAAAAAAGTGGAAGATAAATTTAAAAATTTTGAAAAGCCTATAACCATTGCAGTAATGGGATGCGCTGTAAATGGTCCCGGAGAAGCAAAATTAGCAGATATCGGTATAGCCGGAGGCATAAAAGAAGGATATATTTTTAAAAAAGGCGAAATTATAAAAAAAGTAGCTGAAGAAAATTTAATTACTGCTCTTGAAGAGGAGATTAATTTATTATGAATTTTATGCAATGTTTTGGAGCTTTATTAATACTGGTAATTTTTAATTCTGCCTGTAAATTCCCGGATAATACTGTAGATTGGCAGAGTATTAACACTTATCAGCCTAATAAAATTCAGTTTGGCAAAACTACTGTAGACGAATTTAAAAAATTATGCCCAAATTCCACAATTGAAAAAGCAGGCAATGATATTGAAATATTCAACACTGAGCCAGAGAATAAAAATAAAGATGATTATAAAAAAATAAGAGTTGGATTTAAAAATAAAAAACTGGATTGGCTAGAGTTTACTTTGAATAAAGATAAAAAAATTGAAATGGCAAAATTTGTCAGATTATATGACAGTCCAAGAGATATTAATACCCGATATAGCGATGTATTAGATTATTATGATTATGTTTTTTTTAATATCTCTACAGATAAAGATCATTCTTATGCTAAATCCATAACTGTCTTTGAAATACCTAAGATTTCATCAGAAGAATCAACGATTGGAGACCAAATTCCGGATTGGCAAAATTTAAACACCGCAAGTTTTCTCAATTTAAAACCTGGTTATACTCTTGAAACCGAATTTAATAAGATGTATCCTGATTTAAAAGCTTATAATACAGATAAATTCGATACAACCTCAATTTATACTCTTGATAAAGAACTTGGCAGAGCAAAACTATACTACAAAAAAATAATATTAACTTTTAACAATGGTCTTTTAAGCTGGATAAGTCTTGTTCCGCAAAATTTGTCTTTGGAAAATGCGCTTAAAATTTATGGAGCTAATTATACTGTAGAGTCTATTGATTCTAAATATGATTTTTATGATTTTTCAAATTTTATTTTTGTAGTTGATAAAGTTCAACAAAAAATAATAAATATTGGAATAATATCAACCATTTGACATTTATTTTCATTTACCAGTAAGGTTGATATATAAATAAAAACTTGTTAAAACATTATAGAAATATTTAGATAATTTTTTAGAGGTGAAAAATAAAGAATGATTGAAAGATACTCACTTCCCAAAATGAAAGAAATATGGGAACTGGAAAATAAGTATAAATGCTGGCTGGAAGTTGAACTCGCTGTTTGTAAAGCTCAGAATAAACTGGGTAATATACCTGATGAATCATTAAAAGAAATTGAGACAAAAGCAAAATTTGATATAAAACAAATAGATGAAATAGAAAAAGAAGTAAAACACGATATGATAGCCTTTCTTACAAGTGTTAACGAAAGCATAGGCGAAGCTTCAAGATATGTTCACATGGGTTTAACAAGCTCTGATGTGCTTGATACAGCGCTTGCTCTCCAGCTAAAAGAAGCAAATCTGATATTAGAAAACGATATTAAAGAAGTTATAAATATAATAAAAAGCAAAATTAAGCTTTATAAAGATACTGTGATGATAGGAAGGTCTCATGGAATCCATGCCGAGCCTATGACCTTTAGTTTAAAGCTTTGTTTATGGCTTGATATATTTGAGAGGAATCAGGAAAGATTTAAAAGAGCGGGTGAAGAAATTAATGTAGGAAAAATAAGCGGTCCTGTCGGAACTTACAGTAATATTGATCCTGAAATAGAAAGACTTGCCTGTCTTGAGCTTGGTCTTAAACCTGCAAGAGTTTCTACTCAAATAATTCAAAGAGATTTACATGCCCATTACATGCAGACTTTAGCTTTAATAGCAACAACACTAGAGCAATTTGCAACAGAAATAAGACATCTTCAAAGAACAGAAGTTTTAGAAGTGGAAGAAGGTTTTTCCAAAGGTCAAAAAGGTTCTTCTGCAATGCCGCATAAAAAAAATCCTATTGGATCAGAGAATTTATGCGGACTTGCAAGAATTATAAGATCAAACTCTATAGCAGCTCTTGAAAATATTGTGCTTTGGCATGAAAGAGATATAAGCCACAGTTCGGTTGAAAGAATTATTTTCCCTGACAGCACTATTCTTTTGGATTATATGCTTAACAGATTTAAAGAAATCATTGAAAATCTTCAGATTTATCCGGAAAATATGAAAAATAACCTGGAACTTTATGGAGGGGTGATTTATTCTCAAAGAATTATGCTCGCTCTCACCAAAAAAGGATTAACCAGAGAAGAAGCATATAAAATAACTCAGGAAAATGCTCATAAAGCCTGGAATAAGCCTGGTGGAAACTTTAAGAAAGATCTCCTCAATGATAACAGGATTATGAAGTTTTTAAATACTCTTGAAATAGATGAATGTTTTGATCCAAACTATTATTTGAGAAATATAAATGAAATTTATAAGCGAGGTATGGTAATATACTAAGATTGGTTTTTGGTTTTTTAATTTATGTATAATAGGTAAGGATTTATTTATTTCCAAAAACATTTCTAAAATTCAATTTGGGACTTGTATAAAATGTATAAAAAATTTTTTACTGGCTTTATACTCTTATTATTTTTATTATTGGCAAATTTAAACTGTTTGGCTGAAAATTTAAGCTCTCCGATAAAAGTTTTTCACTTAAAAAACGGTCAGACAATAGTTATTAAAGAAGTGCATACAAACCCGATAGTAACTGTTGATACCTGGGTTAAAACCGGTTCAATCAACGAAAATGACCAAAATAACGGGGTTTCGCATTTTTTAGAGCATCTTTTGTTTAAGGGAACTAAAAATCACAAAAATGGAGAAATTGAAAAAATTCTGGAATCAAAGGGAGCAACTTTTAATGCTGCAACAAGCAAGGATTTTACGCATTTTTATATAACAATAGCAAGTCAATATGTGGAAACAGCTCTAAATCTTCATGCTGATATGCTTTTAAATACTGCAATACCTCAGGATGAGCTTGATAAAGAAAGGAAAGTCGTTCAGGAAGAAATCAGAAGAGCTGAAGATAATCCTGATCGCATATTATTTTCTAATCTTAACAGTATATTGTTTAAAACTCATCCTTATAAATACGAAACTTTAGGATCTTTGGAAATAGTCGGGAATATTCCAAGAGAAAAAATCCTGAATTATTACACTAAATGGTATATTCCGGCTAATATGACCACTGTTGTCGTAGGAGACGTTGATACAAATAAAATCCTGAATCTTATAAACAAAGATTTTAAGTTTAATTCAAATAATAACAAGCTTATAAGCAAAAAATATTCTGTGGAACCTTATATTCATCAAAAAATAGAAAAAGTGAAAAAAGGAAACTATAACGGCGGTTATGTTGAAATTGCATTTAAAGGCGTTTCAATGAGTAATAAAAAGGATAATTATGCTTTGGATTTAGCTGCTGCTTTATTAGGAGGGGGAAACAGTTCAAGATTATACCAAAATATAAAAGAAAAGCTTAATTTAGTGTCGTCTGTTTCAGCAGGACATTACTCAATGAAAGATGACAGTATTTTCTATGTTGAAAGCACTTTCCAGCCTGAGAATTATCCATTGGTTAAAGATGCGATTATTAAAGAAATTCAAAAACTAAGACAGGGAAAAATTTCTGAAGAAGAGTTACAAAGAGCTAAAACCCAAATTCAAAGACAATTTTTGTACTCAAATGAATCTGTTCAAAATATTGCAAATTCTGTTGGTTATTGTATGACAATCGGAGGTTCACTTGATTATTATACTGAATATGTTAATGAAACAAATAAAATCACTAAAGATGACGTGCAAAAAGCTGTAAAAAAATATCTTACAGATTCAAGTATGGCTATATCAGCTCTTTTACCCGAAGAAAAAATAGATGCGGCTTCTAAAAATCAGGAAAATTATAAAAATATTGCTAAATCTGTTTTAAATAACGGCATGACTTTAATAACAGAAAAAAATGACCTTAATGATATTATTTCGCTAAGCGTTTTTGTAAAAGGAGGAAAATTAATTGAGCCTGTCCCTGGCGTATCAAATATTATTGTAAGCGCATTGATGCAGGGTACAGTCAACAGAAGCGCTCTGGATATTTCAAAAGAGCTTGAGGATTCAGGTATTGAAATTACTCCTGTGTTAGGTAAGGATTATTTTGAAATAGAGCTTAAATCTGTTTCTTCGGATTTTGACAAAGCTCTTGAAATACTTATAGATATTCTTAAAAATCCTGTTCTTGAAAACAAATATATACTAAAATCAAAAAACGACATTATTCAGTCTATTAAAAGCTCAAGAGACGAGCCTTTTTCAGAGGCTTTTGAAAAATTTAACAGAATAATTTATCCTGAACATCCTTATGGTTATGTTGGAGAAGTTCTTGAAAAAAGTTTGCCTTTAATTTCAAGAGAAAATGTTCTTGATTTTTATAAAAAGTCTTTTGTTCCTGAAAATATGGTCATTTCAGTATCAGGAAAAGTAGATCATGAAAGTTTGAAAGAAAAATTTTCAGCTTTTTTCCAAAAATCAGACAGCAAAGGGATTAATTTGAATAATAATTTAACAAAATTTAAACCATTAAAACAAAATGAATTTACCTGCGTTAAAAAAGATACAGCCGCTGCCTGGATGATTTTAGGATGGACTGCTAACGGAATTTTACAGGACAAAGAATATGCCAGTTTTAAAATCATTAACGCTATTCTTGGAAATGGTTTAAGCTCAAGGCTATTTGTGAATTTAAGAGAAAAACAGGGTCTGGCTTATGCTATAGGCAGTATTTATTCAGCAAGACTTGATAATAGTTTCTTTGTATTATATATAGGAACTGAACCTAAAAATATAAAATCAGTTAAAAATAGTTTTTTAGAGGAAATTAATGAAATTAAAAATAAATCTGTAAATGAAGAAGAACTTAATGAAACAAAACAAAAATTAATTGGAAAGTTTGCCCTGTCGCAGGAAACAAATCAACAAAGAGCCCATAATCTTGGTTTATTTGAGATATTAGGCAAAGGATATAAATTTAACTATGAGTATCCTGATTTAATAAATTCGATAACAGCTAAAGATATTATGGAAACGGCAAATAAATATTTTAATAATCCCTATGCTATTTCAATTGTAGCGCCAAAGGGAAGTATAGAGGACTTAGAGAAGGAATATAAGAGTGAAAGTAAGCGTTAAAGTACCGGCTACCACAGCAAATATAGGACCAGGATTTGACTGTTTCGGGATGGCTTTGTCAATATTCAGCAATACAGTAACATTGGAAGAAATGGTTTATCCTACAACCGGACTTGAGATAAATATATTAGGTGATTATTACCGTGAAACATCAAGTTTTCCCATTCCAACAGATAAATCCAATATTGTTTATAAAGCAATAGAGCTTCTTTATAATTATACAGGACAAACACCCCCTGCCTTGAGAATTAATATTCTATCCAATATACCTATTGCAAAGGGTTTGGGTAGCAGCGCATCTGTAATAGTTGCCAGTATAATGGCTGCAAATAAATTACTCGGCAATCCTGCTGACGAAGATGCTTTATTATCAATTTCAAATGAAGTGGAAGGACATCCTGACAATATTACACCTGCTATGTTAGGTGGATTTGTATTATCTTCTGCTGAAGAAGACGGTCGTATTCTCTACAAAAAAATTGAGTGGCCCGAAGAATGGAAAATCACTCTTTGCATTCCTGATTATGAACTTGCTACCCAAATTTCAAGATCAGTGCTTCCAAAATCAATTTCTCTTTATGATGCTGCTTTTAATTCCAAAAGATGCGCTATGTTTATTGAAGCTTTGCATTCAAGAGACTCAGAACTAATGAAACTTGCTCTTACAGACAGACTTCATCAACCATACCGCAGCAGATTAATTCCCGGATTTGATGAAATCGCTGCAAGTCTGGAAGAAATAGACGTAATAGGTACTGTAATTAGCGGTGCCGGACCAAGTATCCTGGTAATTTCAAAAGATAATGATATTCAGGAAATAAAGAGCAGAGTAAAATCTATATGGGAAGTTTTGGGAATAAGCGCAAGCATTAAAAATTCAGAGATAGACAAAAAAGGCGCGACAATTTTATAGACAAAAAAAGAATTTTTGGGTTCTTAACAAACTTTCCTGATTTTTATATAAA
>JAZDPZ010000042.1:0-25429 GCA_043797105.1 bacterium
CATGTAGAGGTAGTTAAAAATTTTAGGAAAAATATATGAAAAATTTATTCAAATGCAACAATAATGAAGGATTAGAATCCTATGGGAGCGGCTCAGCCGCCAGAAAAGGCTTTACACTGTCAGAAGTATTGATGACTTTAACAGTTGTAGGAGTTCTTGCCGCTACGACTATGGGTATAATTCTTCCAAAGATTGAGGATGCTCAGCATAAAACAGCTTTTAAAGAGGTTTATTCTGTGATGGATCAGGCTGCTTCAAGGATTAAGGCGGATAATGGCAGCAGTTTGAAAGGGGTTTTTCCTGATAATAATACTATGAGAGATAAATTTGCTCAGTATTTAAATATTATTAAGTCTTGTGATACAGGTCAGGCTTTTGGTAATTGCTGGCATGCTAACGATGGTAGTTCAAAATGGTTAAACGGTGCTCCAATAACAACTTGGAGTAATAGTTCAAGTATTATTTTAAACAATGGTGTTTTTCTAAAATTTGGCATTAATAGTTCCAATTGTACGGCTTTATCTGGAACAGTGTCAGTTTGTGGAAGGATAAATGTAGATGTTAACGGATTTAAGGGACCCAATACTTTTGGTAAAGATATATATCAAGTTTGGATACAGGAAAATAGTATTAAACCTATGGGAACTAAAGGTGATGGTTATGAAAATACCTGCATTACTTCAAATCTAGGCTGGGGCTGTGCTGCAAAGGTACTAATGGGTCAATAGGGAATGATTGGAAGCCTTAGAATGTGCCTTAGGCACTTGGAAAAAGGAGAAATAAATGAGCGTAGCTGAAATAATTTTGATTGTGATAATTTTATTCTTTGGAATTTCAATGCTGAAACTTGGACTTGATACAAAAAATTCTATTGAGAAGTTTAAATGAGGATAGTCAATAAGGAATGATTAGAAATCTTAGAATGTGCCTTAGGCACAAAAGGATATAAAATTGAAAGTAAAGAAAAAAGCGCAAAATTTAATAGAATTTGTCATAGTAACCCCGCTTTTGCTTGTTATATTATTTGGAATAATGGAGATGTCATTATTTTGGAAAGCTACTCAAACTGTCCAAAATATAGCTCTTCAGGCAGCTTCTGCGGCTGCGGCTACTTATGTGGCAGATAATGCGACTACAAATGATGCTGCAACAAATGCTACTAATATAGTTAAAAATAGAATAGGTTCTTTGGGCATTAAAAATATTACTTTAAATCAGCAGCCTATACAGACCGGATACGGCACAGCTCCTTTTGCTCTTTATGAATATAGAAGCGCCCAGACAAGAACCATTGATACAGGCACTGTTCCGTTAATTATATTTACTGTTGATTATAGAGACCCTTATCAAAGAGGTGTTGTTACACAATTAATTTATCAATATAGAACTCTTTTATTTGGCATAGCATTTTCATTGCCTGGAGTCGTTCAAAAGGTTACAATAATACCCAGAGATATTCAGATAAGCAGCACAAAAATTCAACAGTATAATCAATATTAAGGAAAATATGAATAAATGGAGTGAGCTACTTGGGATACCGTTTCCGGCATGTAAAATGACCGGACAATGCTGTAGATGTGCTTCTCCTTCTACTCCGGCTATAAAATTACTTGAAAAAGGTGCTAATAGCGAATTTGCAAGAGATTTTTTTTCAATTTTTATTCCATATAAAAACATTGAAGAAGCTGAAAAAATTAACCCCGAAATGGTTAAAAGATGCCTGAATTCAGCTAAAAAACCTACTAATAAAGTATCCGTTAATAATATTGCTTTTTTTCATTGCAGATATATTGCAGATGATAATAAATGTTTAATTTATGAGGATCGTCCCCAATTATGCAGAGTTTATCCGGATTCTCCATTTGTTATTTTTGCGGCAGGCTGCGCTTATGAAGAATGGGCAAAACAATGTAAAGAAAAACATGACCAAATTAAAGAAGAAATTACAAAACTTACTAAATATAAAGAAGAACTGCAAAGCCTTAAATACCAGATAAAAGCATTTAATCTGTTAACATTACTGCAAAGAATTAATAATAAAAATTATAATTTAGTATTATTACTGCCTTCTTTGAGTTTAATTTCTCCAGGGAAATCTTGGATTAAGGTTTTTCGATAAATACTTGCCAAAAATCTTTAATTGAGTATAATCTAATTAGTTTAATTAAGGAGGTTTCTTATGAATAAAGAAGAATTAGTAAGAGAGATTTCAAAGAAAGCTAAAATGTCCCAAAAACAAGCTGCTGAAATTTTAACAATCGCTTTAGGCTCCATTGAAAAAGCTGTCTCTAAAGGGAAAAAAGTTACTTTAGTTGGTTTTGGCACATTTGAAGCTCGTAAACGCGCTTCCAGAACTGGTAGAAATCCTCAAACCGGCGAAGAAATTCAAATTCCGGAAAAAACAGTTCCAGTATTTTCTGCTGGTAAAAAATTTAAAGAAGCTGTTAAGTAATTCTTTTAAAAATCTTTATTTTATTGTAAAGGGCTGTCCCAAAAATCTTGAATCTTTTAAAAATTCAGGTTTTGACAGTCCTTTAAAGCGTCAAGTGATTAAACCGTCAAGTGATCTTAAAATTTCATAAGTAATACCTATTTCAGCTAATTCTTCGGCGTTTAATCCAAAAAGGGAAATGAGTTTCCTAGCTGAAATACTTGATAAATCTTTATTTAATTCCTGTTTTACGATTTCAAGAGCTTCTTTTCTGGTTATTTGCAATTGAAATTTTTGATTTTTTGCTCTTGCTTTTAATCTTTGTTTACATTTACCCAAAATTCTTTATCCTCTAAAGTTTATGCTTAACTAAAAATGATTTTTGATTTTTAAATTTGTGTATAATAAGTAATAAAGCTATCTATTCCCAAAAATATTTCTTAAATTTAATTTGTGATTTGTATAATTATTATAAAAAATTTAGTAATATGTAAATATGTATTAGGTACTTTTGTTGAATGACAAAATAGTATATAATTATCATTGTATTAAAAAATAAAAGGCAAATTGTAAAGATTTTTTAACATAAATGAGGAAAAACCATGGCAAAAGCTATTAACTGGGCAGAAGAATTTTATGATGAGATTATGAAGGATGATTTTGATAATGCCAAAACAGCTATAAGACTAGGGAGTTTGTATTTTGATAATGCCTATTATACTGATAATGAGATAATTGACATTAGAGTAAATCATAAAATAGTCAGAAAAGCTCAAATAATTGGAGAAATGAAACTGGCAAAAATAAAGGAACTATTGGAAGATACCCTTTCGATATACAAAAATATTTTAGGTGAAAAATGTAATATTGTTAATTTTCTTGCAAAATATTATAATGAACCTGTTGATGATGAGACTCTAGTAACAATTATCAACTATAAAAACCTTTCAAAAGAACTAGGAGAGATCGCAGATGACCCCCATAATTAATAAGTTTTGTAAAAGATTCACTTAATTTAGGAATTTTTTTGGATTTAGAAGTTTTAATGCAGTGAATACTATATTAAAACTTGATTAATCTGAAAAAACAAAATCTTATTTTCAGCAGGTTGGGGTCTTAAAGGAATGTTTTAATGAAAAATTTAAAAAATGTAAAATTTACAAATAAATTGCAAAAATTAAGCTCAAAATTCAAATGGTTTCTATTTACGGAAATTCAGGATTTAAAATTAACTTCTGATTATATTAATTTTATTTGTCCTGGTTTGGAGAAAAAAAATTCAGATTCTCTTAAAAATTTAGAAAATTTAGTTAAACAATCCATTATTAGAGAATTTTCTCCAGAAATAGAAAATTTGAAGTCTTTTGATCTTCTTGTTAATGCTATAACTCACAGAATACAATGTAAATCTCTTGAAAGAGACTAAATGTCCCGAATTTCACCAATTAAAACAGACATGCCATTTTTTAATTTTAATGCCTGGTTTAATTTTTGCGGATTTATAGTATAAGCTTTATCAAGCATTTTGAGTTGTTCATCAATTAATTTTTGCGGGTTAATTTTTAGATTATAAACATGGGGATATTTTTGAATAATTAATTTATTATTTTTAGTTATTAATTTATAAGGATAATAAGCAATTTTTATCGGAGTTCCCAATTCAACTCTAATAAAAAGGTCTTCAGCGTCTTTAATATACATTCTTATACAGCCATGAGAACAGTATTTTTTAACAGATAAAGAATTATTTGTTCCATGTATGCCGTACACACCATTTTTAGCAGTATAAAATCCTATCCATCTTGATCCAAGAGGATTTTCATTACCTGATTTTATTTTAATCGTTGGTTTATAAGGATTTTCCCAGCATGGCTGAATAACTTTAGAAATAACTTTAAAATTTCCAATAGGTGTTTGAAAATTACTTTTTCCAACACCTATTGGATAAGTTTTTACTATTTTTCCGTCTTTAAACAGTTCAAGTGTTCTGGAAGGAATATTTATAAATATTTTGGTATTGTCAGCATATACAGGAACTAAACAAAATATGCTTTGAATTATTATAAATAAAATAATGCGGCTGAGCCGCCTCCATATCGTCATCAATCCTTCTGGAAGCCTATGAATGTGGCTTAGTCACCTTACCAGTAGCCTCTTATATGTTGAGGGGTTTTTCTGTACATAGGTTCTTCTTTTTCAGGGGAGCTAAATTCTGTACTGTAATTTATAATATTGTCCAACGCCGATACATCAATGGCTTTTGATTTGACATTAGCCATTGGTGCCTGATAATTGTCCACAATAAGATAACCAGGAATTTTATCGGCATCAAGTGAAGAAATTTGAAACCACATAACCTTATCAATAGGATTGGCAATACATAAATCCAATTGAGCAGCGCTATTTTTTGGAATTTTTTGATTAAATTTTAAAGAAGGGATAAATAGTCTTGTACAGCCTTCTTTGGTATTTTTAATTGTCAAATGAAGAGTATCATTTTTATTCAGATGTATTGATCTTGGATAAAAATCAATATAAGGATAACCTCTTGAAGTTATATCTATTGTTTTATAGATTTCAGCAGCATTTGAACTTGCAGCAAAAGTTAAAAAAGCGGCAAAAGACAATGTTGAAGCTAAAAATTTTCTTAACACTTTTTTCTCCTTTATTTTAAAGTATGATTTTGTATAGTTAAAATAGCAAAACTTTAGTAGTGTTTCATCAGACACCATAGTTAGATATTTCTACTATAATTAAAATTAAAGATAAAATTAGGGAGAATTAAAAATGTCTGTTATTAGCGAAAAATTGAGTATTAAAACCAGAGGATTTACTGATATTATTGATATAACAAATAAAGTCCGGGATATAGTTTTTAAATGCAAGCTGGATCAAGCTCAAGTCCTTGTTCACGTCGTGGGAAGCACTGCTTCTATCACAACTGTAGAATATGAACCCGGACTTATTAAAGATTTGCCGGAAGCTTTTGAGAAATTTGCTCCAATGAATAAATCCTATCATCATGATGAAACATGGCATGATGGCAATGGTTATGCACATGTAAGGGCTTCGATTATTGGAAACTCAAAAACCTTTCCTGTAGTAAATTCTGAGCTTTTGATTGGAACATGGCAGCAAATAATCTTGATTGACTTTGATAATAAACCCCGTACACGTACTATAATTATACAAATAAGCTATTAAGAAAATTTGTAGACAAAATTTTTTATAAAAATGTATATTCTATGATTTTTTGTATTAAAATATGAGAATTAATATATATATATCACTTGATATAGTTAATTAACCCGAATTTTAAATAGTTAAAAATTTTTTCTGTTGAGATATATAGAATGATAGAAACAAAAACTCATGAAGTTACAGTTGATATTGTAATTTTCACAATTAGAAAGAAAAATCTGGAAGTTCTTTTAATTCAAAGAGGACATGAACCTTTTAAAGACAAATGGGCTATTCCCGGTGGATTTGTCAGACTATCTGAAAATCTTGATGATGCTGCAAAAAGGGTTTTATACGAAAAAACTCAGGTAAAAGATGTTTATCTGGAACAGTTATATACGTTTGGCAAGCCGGACAGATACCCGAATGCAAGGGTTATTACAGTAGGTTACTTTGCCTTAATTAGATCCGATGATATTATATTGTCGCATGATTTAGATATTGACACTCAACAAGTAGGTTGGCATTTTGTTTATAATTTGCCTCCATTGGCTTTTGACCACAGAGATATTATAGATCACGCTGTGCGAAGACTTCGAGATCGTCTTGAATATACACCCGTTGCTTTTCAGCTGCTTCCTAAAAAATTTACTCTAACTGAATTGCAAAAAATTTATGAGCTAATTCTTGATAAAGATCTTGATAAAAGAAATTTCAGAAAAAAAATGATTTCTTTGTGTATTCTTAAAGAGTTTGATGAATTTACAAAACTTTCTTCTAAAAGACCGGCGCGTCTTTACTCTTTTAATGAAGAGTCTATTGAAAATAAGAAAGGCATTATTGCCTAAAGTCTATTTATAAAACATTTTTAAAGAATTTTTGTATTATAATTTAAAAAGTAATACTTAATAGAAAGTTTAGATTTTGATAGACAAGCAAAAATTTACAAAAAATTTAACTCATTTTACTTTATCTCCCAAAAAGATTAACTGGATAATATTTTTTATAATTTTATTTGTGCTTACGGCTTTGTTATCAAGTCGTTATTATTTATTTCAGAATATTATTGAAAGCGGAATAAGTAAAAAAGATATAATTGCAACAAAAACTATACAGGTTATTGATACTGAAAAAACAGAAAAAAGAAAACAGGAACTAGCGGAAAAAGTAGACCCTATTTTAAGACCGGCTCAGGATGCCATAAATGACTACATAAAAAGAAGCTTGGGGGAACTTTTGAGTTCTATTAAAAATATTAGGGAATCAAAAGCAAGCCTTTCTGTTAAAAAAGATAAAATTAAAAATTTATTGGATATATCAGAAGAAAATTATTTTATAAATGTTTCTATTGTTTATTTAATAAAAAGCTCAGAAGAAAATTTTTCAAAAGTTGCTTCTGAATCTCAAAATACCTTAGAAAGGGTTATTCAAAGAGGAATTTCTGAAAAAGAATTAATGGAAAAAAGTAATGAAATTATTGATCAAAATATAAATAATACCCTTTCTAAAACTCAGCACCATTCTATAACTCTTTTAATCAAAGAAGTTCTCCATCCTAATATGGTTATTGATGAATTAGCAACCGGAATAGCTAAAAAAAATGCTATGAATTCAGTTGAACCAATCCAAGTAACATTCAGAAAAGGAGAAAAAATTGTTTCTATAGGAGATTTAGTTGCAAAACCTCAAAAAGATGCCTTGAGAAAGTTGGGTTATAGCACTTTTCAACTGGATTTAAAGGGAATAATCGGGATTTTGCTTCTGGTTGGTATTTGTCTATATACAATGGCATATTATTTAGTCAGTTTTGAGCCTAAATATATTAATCCGTCCTATTTATTGCTTATTTCCCTATTAGCGATATCTATAGTTATTTTTGCTGTATTTTTACCTTTTAATATATCTGTATATATAATCCCTATTCCTGCTGTTACTATTCTTTTAACTATATTTACCAATTATAGAATATCTTTGCTGGCTACATTATTAATAATTATTATGATAGGCGTTTCTCTGCAATATGGAATTGAATCAATTGCAGTCTTTATACTAGGGGGATTAATAGCAACATTTGCAGCAAGCTTAATTAATTACTACAGAAGAATGGATATGGTAAAAGCCGGCTTTGATGTTGGAGTTATTCAGATGCTTGTAATTTTTAGCGCTTATCTTTTTCAAAGTAATCTTGAGGAAATCAGTATCAAAATTATAGCAACAGATGTTTCTATAGGATTTATAAATGGTTTAGGCAGTGGGATTATTGCTCTTGGAACTTTACCCTTAATAGAAAGCATTTTTAAAATAATTACCCCTTATGGTCTTGCGGAACTTGCCGATCATAATCAAATTCTGCTTAGAAGATTACAATTTGAAGCTCCGGGAACATATCATCACAGTCTTATGGTAAGCAATCTGGCAGAAGCGGCAGCAGAAGCCATTGGCGCAAACCCGATTCTGGCAAGGGTCGGTTCTTTTTATCATGATATTGGCAAATTAAAAAGACCTTTATTTTTTATTGAAAATCAATCCTATTTTGGCATTGAAAATCCTCATGAAAAATTAAATCCGCGACTAAGCAAAATGGTTATTACGGCTCATCCAAAAGATGGTTTGGAAATAGCAAGAGAATATAAGCTTCCAAATATTATTAATCAATTTATTATTCAGCACCATGGAGACGGACTCGCGGCTTATTTTTATAAACAGGCTTTGGAAACAGAAGGACCGGAGAATATTTCTGAAGAACAGTTTAGATACACAGGTCCAAAACCTTCTTCCAAAGAAGCTGCTATTCTTATGCTTGCTGATGCTGTTGAATCTGCGGTCAGGGCAGTAAAAAATCCAACCACTGTTACTATAGGAGAAATAATAGACAGAATAATTAAGGAAAGACTTTTTGACGGACAGCTTTCAGAAAGTCCTCTAACTCAAAAAGATCTGAAAATCATAGCTGCTTCGTTTAACCGCATTCTTAGAGGCATGCAGCATCATAGAGTTAAATATCATGAAAATGTTCTCGAAGAATTAGGTCAAAAAACAAATATTAATATTCAACTTGCCCAAACCGCAAAAAAATTTGAAAAAGAATTTTCTGATGAAAACAAAGAAAATAAAGAAGATAAAAATGATTAATTATCTTGTTACACTTACTAATGAACAAAATGAATTTTCTGTAGATGAAATAAAATTTAAGGAAATTACGGGTAAAATGCTGGAGAGTTTAGCTACAAGCTCTGAAATTATAAATTTATCCGCGTTAAATATTTATAATTTAAATAATATGTCTTTAAGTATAGATATTTTAGTTTGTGATAACAGTAAAATAACAGAACTAAATAAGGCTTACAGAGGAAAAAATGAGGCTACAGACGTTTTATCCTTTGCTCTTTTTGCTGATAATCCAGAAAATAGAATTATTGTAGATAACAATATTTTTCTTGGTGAAATTATAATTTCAGCAGAAATGGCAAAACAACAAGCTGATGAAAATAATAAGTCTTTTGAAGAAGAAATGTGTTTTCTTTTAAGTCATGGTATTTTACATCTTTTAGGTTTTAGCCATGATACTGAAGAAACCCTTGAATTTATGTTAAAAACTCAGGAAAAACTTATTTTAAGGGTATTAAATGTCTAAATATAAGGCTGCAAATATATTTATAAGTTTTAGATTTGCTATTAGAGGATTGGCTCTTGCTTTAAGATCACAAAAAAATTTTAGAACAGACTTAATTATTGGGTTTATAGTAATAATATCAGCTGTTTTATTGAAATTTTCCCATATAGAAATGATTATTTTAATTTTAACTATAGGTTTCATGTTATTTGCAGAGCTTATAAATACTGTGATTGAATTTGTAATAGACGCATATTTTGGGAATAAATATTCAATACTTGCCAAGATGGCAAAAGATATTTCAGCAGGATCAGTGTTTATAGCCGCATTATTTTCAGTAATGATAGGTATTTTATTATTTTTGCCTAATCTATTGAAATTTTGTTTTCATTAAATTTATACATTATAATTATTATTAGTAAATTTAAAATTTATTTTTTTATTCCGGTCCATAATAAAAAAAAATCAGAGGTATATTTTAATATGATTGAAATGCAAGTAATGGGTATAGCATTAGACACAAAGACAGGTTCGCCAATAGTTGTGCTTAGCGATAAAGAAACAAGAAGAGCTCTTCCTATATGGATCGGTTCTGCTGAAGCAAGCGCAATAATCAGACAAATAGAAAATATTGTTTCAGCAAGACCAATGACGCATGATTTAATTTGCAATATTCTTAAATCCACAGAATATAAAGTCACAAAAATTGAAATTAATGATATAAACACTGATACTTATTATGCAAATATTTTTATTTCTCATGAAGACGGAAAAAATTTTGTAATAGATTCAAGACCTTCAGATGCTATAGCTGTAGCTTTAAGAACAAAATCTCCAATATATGTAACAGCAAATGTTATTGCCAATGGAACCATTTCTACCGATCAAACAAGAGACGAAATGGAGGCTGAAGAATTTAAAAAATTCGTCAGGGATTTGAAGCCATCAGATTTTAAAAAAATTATTGGAGATAATGAAAAATTTATAGATGATAAATAAAAATCGTAATTTTCTATAAGATATTATTGTATTACAGGTATTTTTTAATAAAAGCTGCTGTTATTTACAGCAGCTTTTTGATTGTTTTTTCTTTTTTATAAAATATTGTTACAATTTAGTTAGTAATCAAGAAATCGTATTTAAGTTTCGAGGGGGTATAAGAGATAGGGGTGTATAAAATTTATTGTTACTCACTACTTTAAAGGGCTTTGCCTTTTTTATCCATAAATAGACAGAGGGAGGAAAATGAGAAAAAAATTTTTAATCTGTTTATTGTATTTTTTTATATTATTAAACATTCAAAATAAAGCTTTTGCTGCTATTGACGATATTTATTCCGAACAATCCATAAAAGAAAGAATAATAAGGGAATCTTTTAACTATGGTGTTGATCCGGCGTTATCGTTAAGTGTGGCAAAGCAGGAATCAAATTTTGACAGAGCAGCAAAAAGCCCTGTTGGAGCTATTGGTTTATTTCAGCTTATGCCTGAAACAGCAAAAGACTTGGGAGTTAATCCATATTATATTAATCAAAATATTCAAGGAGGTATTTCTTATTTAAAAAGCATGCAGGATCAGTTTGGTTCTGAGGAACTAGCCCTTGCAGCTTATAATGCAGGTCCGGGAGCTATTAATAAATATGGAGGAATTCCTCCTTATAAAGAAACTCGCCATTATGTAAAAAATATAATGAAATATTATAAACATTATAAAAAATATCCTGATCCTGTACTCGTTCAAAGACCTTCTAAAAAACAAACCGAATTAGTAAATAAAGAGACGCTAAAAAAAGGATTAGTAGCCGGCTTGCTTACAAAAATTTGGAAATTTTTCACATAGTCTGACAGGGATTCTATATATCATTGCAAATATATTCTAATGGGCAAATTAGTATAATAAAGAAGCTACTTTACCCAGCCTTTTCTCATAGCTTTAGCAACAGCTTGGGTTCTGTCATCAACGGTTAATTTTTGGAGAATATTGCATATATGGGATTTAACAGTATGTTGGCTAACGGATAATTCTTTAGCTATCTCAAAATTGTTTAGCCCGTCAGCTAAAAGCTGCAAAACTCCTAATTCTCTTTCTGTCAAAGGAGAAAATTCAATTTTTTCTTTTTCATTAGGTTTAATCTGGTTAATAATTTTTTCATTTGTAATCATTTTAGCAAGCACAGTTTTAGCAATAGCCGGATCAAGCCATGCTCCGCCTTCAGCAATGCTTTCAATAATTGAAATCAGTCTTGACGGATTTATATCTTTCATACAATATGCGTCTGCTCCGGCGCCGAGAGCTCCGATTACTTCCTGATCGTTATTATGAGAAGTCAAAATCAGGACTTTAATATTGTTGTTAAATTCTTTAATTGCTTTGGTAGCGTCAATTCCGTTCATATTTGGCAAACCAAGGTCCATAATTACCACGTCAGGCTCAAGATTTTTAACCAGACTAACTCCTGTCTCGCCGTATTCAGCTTCTCCAATTACTTCCAGAGTCGAATTTTCCTCTAAAGCTGTTTTAAGTCCTATTCTTGTTAAAGCATGATCTTCTATTACTATTAATTTAATTTTTTTCATATATTCAAGCCTGGAATACTAAAATAAAAAATACTACCTTTGTCTTTAGTGCTTTCTACCCATATTTTTCCGTTATGAGCCTCAATAATATGTTTTGAAAGATATAAACCCAAGCCTGTTCCTATTTTTCTTAAAGTTTTTGTTCCTTTTGAATATCTTTCAAATAAATTTTTTATTGAAGACTCTGAAATACCTGTGCCATTGTCTTTTATACTTACTATTATCTCATCTTTCTTAGATTTTGTACAGATTTCTATCATTCCTTTTTCCTGAGTATATATTATAGCATTACTTAATAAATTAATAATAACTCTTTTTAATTCCTGTCTGTCCGCTATAATTTCTGTAGCTTCAAATTCAGGCATAAATATTATTTCATGTTTTTTCTCCTTTGCAAGAGATTCAATTTCAAGTATACATTCATCTATCAGTTTATTTAAATTTATTTTTCTTTTTACTAAAGTTTGTTTCCCTGCTTCGTATTTATAGCTGTCAAGTATAATATTCACCATTCGTAAAAGATCTTTGTTGCTTGAGATTAATTGTTCGGCAATAAATTTTTGTTTTTCTGATAAATCTCCGTAAGACCCTTTTAATAAATATTCCAGAGTCTGTACATTGGCAAGTAAAGGCACTCTAAGATCATGCGTTAATGTTGCGACAAAATTTTCCTTAATTTGGTCAGATTCTTTTCTTCTGGTAATATCCCTTAAAATAAGCACGTAGCTGTCATCCATGCTGCTTTGTTCAAATTTAATATGAGCATAGGTAATATCCAGATCAATACTGTCCTGTTCATTAATATTTTTAATCATTGCATTTGGATAAATCAGAGAAAATTCTTCCAAATTATTAATTTTATCTATTGCAGTAGGCAAAAAATTAATATCAGCTTTATAATCAATAATTTCATAAAAGAGTTTCCCTAATATTTTTGATTTACTTAGATCTGTCCATTTAATAATTTTTTGATTTACTGAAGTAATTTCCCAATTTTTATTTAGAGTAATAATGCCATCAGCAGAACTGTTAATAATTGCTTCAATTTTTTTATTCTGCTCAAGCAGTAATTCGTTATAAGCTAATATTTCCCTGTTTCTGTCCTGAAGTGTTGAAGCCATGCTGTTAAAAGACTGAGCTAAATATCCTATTTCGTCTGTTGATTTAATATTCACTCTTTTTGAAAAATCTCCATTTTCAATGGCTCTTGCCGCGTTTGTAACAGCAGATAAAGGTACTGTAATAGTCCTTGCAAGTAAATATGCCAGAGAAACTCCTGCTAATGCTACTAATAAAGCTATTTCAAAAATCAAAGTGCTGTTTTTCAGTTTTAAATTGTCAAAATATTCTTCCGGAATACCTATAATAAACTCGCCTACTTCTTCTCCGAAAATACTTTTTAAAATATATATAGAAGATCGATATTTTTCTCCTTTAATAATTATTTGTTTACTAAAAACATTGTTAAATTTAATCTCATTTTCATTTATATCAATGGGTAAACTTTTCACATCCTGATCCAGATTGGAAAGAATTACATTTTCATTTTGCACAATCGCAAGAGCAACTTCATCACTATTATTTATTGCTCTGAGAAAATTAGAATTTTTATCTAATATATATCCGGTAAACAAACTGTATTTTTTCCCGGAAATATCAACCTGACGCAGTCCGATTTGCGCTAAAAAACCTAATTCTTTGCTGGCAGTATTATTTAATCCGTTATTTTTAATAGCAGTTAATTCCAGCAAATCTTTAAGACTAATTAATTCAGTAGTTAAAATAATTTCCTGTTTTTCAAATTTTTCAGGTAAATCAATTAATTTTTTAAAATTTATACTGGAATTTTTTATAACTTCAAAATTATTTTTTAAATATTTATTTATATTTGAAAAAATCAAATTTTTATCCTGGTCAAAAAGAAAAACCAGATCAAAATTATTTTTTTTGGCAATATTTTTAAGCTCATCTCTGATAGATTTATTTAAAATTAAATTATTTTTTTTAGAATCATAATTTGTCAGGTATTTTCCTAATTTGTCTGTAGAAATATTATTTGTATCATTTTTAAGCTTTATTATTTTGTCATTATAATTTTTCCAGAAAAATTCGCTTTTAGTGCTTAATTCTTGATTTAATTTGTCATTCAGACTTGATTGCAAAAGCCAGGCAGAAGTCCAGGCAAGAAAAAATAACGGCAAAATAGTTACAAATAAAAAATATGCAAGTAATCGGGTGCTTATGTTTACTTTTATATTCATGAATCCTTCCCTAAAAGGAAGGATTAGAAGCCTTAGAATGTGCATTAGGCACCGGCTGAGCCGCTTCCATAGGTTACTAATCATTCCCTTTTGTATCATAAATCTTGAGTTAGATAAGAATTATAAGTAATTTTTGAAGCATTTATAATGAATTGCTTTGCATTGTATGCATTCCAGGGTCTTTTTACCATAATAACCATGATGTATTTTCTTCCGTCAGGAAGCATTACAATACCGGCATCTCCAAGCATTGAACCTATATCGCCTGTTTTATGGATAAATTGCGCATTATCAGGCAATCCAGCCTGTATTAAAAATCTATTTCGCACATGACTCATTATTTCAACGATTTTTGCCCTGTTTTGTAAAGTTAAAAATTCGGGATTATCAATATTATAAAGCATTATGCCCATGTCTTTTGGGGTAGCCACATTTGTGCCGTAAAGATCAGGCAGCCAGTTTGAAAGATGTGTTTTATTAAATCCCCAGGACCTTAAAACCCTGTTTAAATCATTTACCCCTCCAATACCGGATAAAATCATATTTGTAGCAGTATTATCACTTTCCTGTATCATAAGTTTGGCAAGATCATTTACCGAAAAGGCTGTCCCTAAAGGTTTATATTGCAAAAATCCTGATCCTTCGGTTATATAATAACTTGTTAAAGCTATTTTTTCATTAAAATTAATTAAACCTAACTCAGCTCTTCTAAATAATTGATATAAAACAGGAATTTTAATCATACTGGCTGTTGGAAATTCTTTTTCAGCTTTAATATCAACGTATTTTCCAGTTGAATAATCCCAAATAAAAATTCCAGGTTCAAGAGAAGGATTTTGTTTAGCCAAAAATTCTAATTTATTGGTTAATTTCAACATTTTTTTTGAAAGAAAAGGCTTTTTCATTAAGGGATTATTTGTTTCAATCTCTCCAACAATTTGAGTGCCAAGAAAATAGTCATTTGAGAGATATTTTTCAGAAGTTCTTAAAAAAGCAGTATTATTAGGTATCTTAATATAAGAATTTTGAAGTCTTCGCAAAATTAAATTATCATAGGTATTTACAAAATTCTTTACTAAAATATTTCCCAATAAAATTACTAAACCCAATAAAATTACTAATGCTATTAGATGCGTTCTTTGATAGTTTTTTCTAAGTTTTTTTCTTTTTAAATGAGATTGATTATTGAGTGATTTTTTATTCACTTTATCTCGAATCGGACATGTCAATGATATTTTTCTCCCTGTATTTTACTTGAATTCTTAAACAATAATATATCATAACCTACAAAAATATGATTATTTGTCGTATAAATTATAGAGCAATTCACTTGCGTAGTTGCACCCAAAAAGATAAAAGAAGCATTGCCTCCATCTTAAATATGTAACAATCTTTTCATATTTATTAGGTTTAATGTTTAAAATTCTTGATTTAGTGGTATATATATTATATATTACTTTAAAATAATGAAAGGGAGGTAAATCATGCTTTCAAATCTTGATATAATAATGTTTCGTTCAGCGCTTATTCTTAGCATGGGAAAAGCAAGACTTTCTCAGGAACCTAACATTGCAAGAAAGGCATTTACTTTGTCTGAGGTTCTTATTGCGTTGACAGTAGTCGGAGTGGTTGGAGCTATAGTTATTCCTCCTGTTTATCATAATATTCAGGATGCTCAAAATAAAACAGCTTTTGTTTCTGTTTATTCTGTTATGGATCAAGCTACTAAAATGATTATGGCGGATAATGGCAATAGTTTGAAGGGGGTTTTTACGGATAATAATACTATGAAAAATAAATATGCCCAATATTTAAATACTTTTAAATCTTGTAACAATGGTCAGGTTGCGGGTAACTGCTGGCATAAGAATGATGGTAGTTCTAAACAGCTAAACGGTATTCCGGCGAGTTGGACTAATCTTCCAGGTATTATTTTAAATGGTACTTTAGTTTTGTTTTGGGGCGGTAATTCTACTTGTACAACTTTAAATGGAACAGTGCCATATTGTGGACTTATTACCATAGATATTAACGGATTTAAGGGTCCAAATATTATTGGAAAAGATATATATTATATCTATATACAAGAAAATGATATTAAACCTTGGGGAACTAAGGGTGATGGTTATGAAAATACCTGTATTATTGCAAGTGGTGGTTGGGGCTGTGCTGCAAAAGTACTTAAAGGCGGATAGGCATTCTATTTTTTCACTCTCTTCTTATTCAAGAAGCCGGGAAACCTTGAAAATTCTTTAGAAAAAATATGATTAAATCTGAATTTGCCTTGTTCTTTTGTTGGTTTTTCGGCGGACATTTCTAAAAGTCCGTATAAAATTTCGAGTTCGACTTTTAATTCTTCAATACTGGCAAATTTATTTAATATTCCTCCTTGAGCCATTGAAATTGCGCCTGTTTCTTCAGATACCACAATACAGGTAACATCAGAAATTTCTGACATGCCAATGGCAGCTCTGTGTCTTGTTCCATACTGCCAGCTTAATTTTGGATCTTCTGTAAGAGGCAGTAAAACACCAGCAGCAACAATTCTGTCTTCACTAATTACAACCGCTCCGTCATGAAGAGGCGTATTAGGATGAAATATAGTTAATATTAATTCTGTGCTAATTTGCGCATCAAGCTTGGTGCCTACTTCTATATAGTTTTCAATATTTGCTGAATCTTTAATAACTATGAGAGCGCCAATATGGGATTTGCTTAAATGCTTTATTGCTTCTGTAATTTCAATAATAATGCTTTTAACTTCAGATTCTTTTTCAAATCCAAAAATATTTCTGCTCAAAATTCCGGGTTGTCCTAAATATCCTAATAATCTCCTTAATTCAGGCTGAAAAATAACTACTAACCCAAATATTAAAATATTTATGACACTTTCAAGAATACTTGCAATAATATGCAGTTTAAAAAATTTACTTAACAACAAAAGCACCACAAGCAGCATAATTCCTTTTAAAAGATGCTCTGCCTGAGTTCCGGTGATGTATTTATAAGCTTTATAGACAATAAATGCAATTATAATTAACTCTAATATATTAATTATATTTACAGACATAATGAAATCTAGAATATATTGAGATATTAGCTGCGGTAAATGTTCAAACACAGGGAAATACCTTTAAAATTACTAACAGAACAGCCTTTCAGGGACTTCATCCAAAGATATCAGGTCTTCATAACTTTCTCTTTTTATTATAACATTTGATGAACCATTTTGCACTAAAATTGCTGCCGGTCTTGGAACACGGTTATAATTGCTTGACATTGAATAATTATAAGCGCCGGTGCTGAATACACAAATAATATCACCTGCTTCAACGTCGGGTAATTCAATATCATTAATTAAAATATCTCCTGACTCGCAGTATCTGCCGGCTATAGTAACTTTTTCCGATGGTTCAGAGTTGGCTTTATTTGCAATAATTGCATTATATTTGGCTTTATACATTGAAGGTCTTGGATTATCAGCCATACCGCCATCTACAGCGATATATTTTTTGCCTTCAGGAACCTGTTTTGACGATCCGACACAATAAAGGGTAGTTCCCGATGTTCCAATTATGCTTCTTCCGGGTTCAATTATCAACCTGGGTTTTGGTAAATTATACTTAGCCAAATTTTTATTTAACGAGTCAATTATTATTTCAGCTATATCATTAATGGAAGGTGGATTTTCTGATTCTGTATGTTTAATGCCAAGTCCTCCTCCAATATTCATTTCATCCAGAATTAATCCGAATTTATCCTTAATTTGAGCAAATTTATCAAGCACTATCCCAACCAAATCATAATAAACCTTTGTTTCAAATATTTGAGAGCCAATATGGGCATGCAATCCTCTTAAAACAAGGTTTGAATATTGTTCATTTATAAGCTCTATAGCCTCATTAACCTGTGTCAAATCAAAGCCGAATTTGCTGTCCAAATGTCCTGTTTTTATATATTCGTGAGTATGGCATTCAATTCCAGGAGTAATTCTAAGAAGAATATTTGCCTTAATGTTTCTGGACTTTGCAATGCTGTCTAAAAGAGCCAGCTCAAAAAAATTATCCACGGTTATTCGACCTATATTTAAGTCAAGAGCCAGTTCAAGTTCTTCTGTTGTTTTATTATTACCATTAAAGAAGATTTTTTCAGTGTTAAAATTTGATTTTGCGGCAGTATATATTTCACCGCCTGAAACTACATCAAGACCGAATCCTTCCTGATTTAAAATACAGCAGATAGCTTTGGTTAAAAAAGCTTTGGAAGCAAACAGCATAAGACTGTTATTATAAGTAGAAAAAGCATTTTTATATTCCTGACAGCTTCTTCTAATAGTTGTTTCATCATATATATATAGAGGTGTACCGTATTTTTCAGCTAATTCAACAGTATCGCAACCGCCTATTTCAAGGTGATTTTTGTCATTTATTATTGCAGTATAGGGCATTATTGACTGATTAACTGTTTTTGTCATTTTTCTCTCCTTAATCTATGGATAAATCTTTAATATATTATATGCTGTATCTCTTTGAGCCGCTAAAAATCCCATTTTATGGATTCTTTTTACAACTTCTTCAATCGTAGTCTTATATTCAACGCCTACAGATTTAAGGACATTTTCTTCAAGCATTATACCACCAAAATCATTTGCCCCAAACCTTAAACCTAACTGAGCAATTTCCAATCCCTGTGTAACCCAGGATACCTGAATATTCCTGATATTATCCAAAATTAAACGTGAAATAGCTAAAATTTTAAGATAATCATGAGCTGAACTTTGAGTAACTGCATGAAATATTGTTTTTTTAGGCAGTTGGAAAGTCCAGGGAATAAATGCGGTGAACTTGCCTGTTTTATCTTGCAGTTGCCGAATTTTTAAAAGATGTTCAATAATATCCTCAGTATTTTCACCAATTCCAAATACCATTGTGGCTGTAGTATTTAAGCCTAACTCATGAGCTGTTTCCATAATATTCAGCCACTCCTGAGAGGGAATTTTATTTGGACTAATTCTTTTTCTAACCCTGTCAGACAAAATTTCAGCCCCGCCTCCTGGTATAGATGACAATCCATTTAAAATAAATTCCTGAATCAGCTCTTTTGGGCTAATATTATGCTTTTTTGAAATAAAGGAAATTTCAGGAGGAGAAAAAGCATGTATAGAAATTGTTGGAAAATCTTTTCTAATATTGCAAATTAATTTGGTATAATATTCAATAGATAAATCAGGATTTAAACCGCCCTGAAGAAGCAGTTGTGTTCCGTCTACAGCCGTAAGTTTAAGAATTTTACCTTTTATTATTTCATAATCGAGAACATAACTGTCTTTATCTTCATTATTCCTGTGAAAAGCGCAAAATTCACACTTGCATGAGCAAATATTAGTATAATTAACATTAATATCAATCACAAAAGTAATTGGATCAGAATCAGAATGAAATTCCTGTTTTTTTAAATCAGCCATAAAGCCAAGTTCAACAAGATTATTTTTATCAAATAATTTCAGTCCGGTTTTTTTATTGATTCTCTTGTTAAAATCCAGCATAATTAAAAAATCCCTTTCTTAATTAATAAACAATAAATTTTTACCCTTTAAAAGAAAGGGTTGTAGGGCGAAGCCCTACGTTCGTCTAGTCCCCCTCTCTCGAGGGAGGGGTAAGGGGTGGGTGTCCAAAATTTATTGTTACCCTCTTACATTAAAGATTTTATACTAAATGCTAAACAAACTGCCAGAAGAAAAATTTACATATACTCCGTCTTTTAAGGAAAAAGACGCAATACCTTTATGGTTTTGTTTTCCAAGCACTTATATGATAGGCATGGCTTCTCTTGGCTTTCTTAATTTATTCCGTATTTTAGACCAAAATAAAAATGTTTTTCCTGAAAGAATTTTTACAGATACAGAAAAAACTTTTCATAATGTAAAAAATATTGAAATGATAGGATTTTCATTTTCTTTTGAGCTGGATTTTCTGGGAATGTTTAAAATTCTTGAAAAACACAATATTCCTCTCAGGTCAAAAGACAGAGGAGACCATCATCCTCTTATATTTGGCGGAGGACCTGTTTTGACTGCAAATCCCGAGCCTTATGCAGATTTTTTTGATGTAATAGTAATCGGAGAAGGCGAAGAGATCTTAATAGAGCTGATAAATGAGTATAAAATTGCTGAAAATCTGAAAAATAAACAGGAAAAACTGCTTCATCTTGTTAAAATTCAGAGTATTTATGTGCCTTCTCTGTATAATATTGAGTATAATTCAGATAATACAATAAAAACATATATTAAAAACTATCCTGAATTGCCTCAATCATTGAAAAAACGATGTATAAAAAATCTGAGTAACTGTATTTATAGTCCAATAATTACAGAAAAATCCATGTTTTCAGGCATGTTTTTAATAGAGACGGCAAGAGGCTGTCCAAAAAAGTGCAGATTCTGCCTTGCAAGTTATCTGAATTTGCCTGCAAGATACCCTGATTATAAAAATATTATAGACGCCATTGATACAGCTCTTGATTTTTCAAATAAAATAGGTCTTCTGGGAGCTTTAATAACTGAACATCCTGATTTTGAAAAAATATGCGAATATATCCTAGATAAGAGAAAAAAACAGCAGTTTGAATTATCTATGTCCTCTCTAAGAGCTGATAAAATGACTCCGTTAATTGTTAAAACATTAAAACAGTGTGGTCAAAGACAAATAACAATTGCGGTGGAAGCAGGAAGTGAAAGACTTAGAAAGTTTATTAACAAACAGCTTTCTGAAAAAGATATTGTTGAAAATGTTAAAACAGCCGGAATCAACGGATTATCAGGACTAAAAATTTATGGAATTATTGGACTTCCTACAGAAACACAACAGGATATTGATGAATTAATTTGTCTAATAACTAAATTAAAACAGGAAAATAAAAGTCTTAAGCTGACTTTAAGTATAAGTTCCTTTGTTCCCAAAGCCCATACCCCATTTCAATGGGAAAAAAGAGAAAAAAACAGTATTTTGCAGGAAAAAAGCGATTATTTAAAAAGAGAATTATACAAAAATAAAATCCTGTTTAAACCCACAAGCATTAAATGGGATTATATTCAGGCTGTTTTATCAAGAGGAGACAGAAGATTATCTTCTTTACTTGAGAGAGTTTACAGATATAATGGTTCATTAGGAAGCTGGGGCAGGGCTTTTAAAGAATTAAAAACAGAAATTAATATTCCTGAGCTTGATTGGTATGCTCTCAGACAAAGAACTTATGAAGAAATTTTGCCCTGGGATTTTATAGATGTGGGTTTAAGCAGACAAACTCTAAGAAAAGAACACGAAAGAGCTTATTTATAATAAATAGTTATATAACTCGAATTGCTTATATTTTTTATATTATTTTAATAATTACACTTATGTATGCTTGACACTTTTTATTTTATTGCCAAAATTAAAGATAATTATCTTTAAAAGTTAATATAAAAATTTATGGGTATCATGAGTACAAGGGAACAGGAATACAAAAGAAATGAGTGAAAAGGGTGAATCTAATAAATCTAGAAATTTTTTACTTGTATTCAATAATGAGGCAGGAAAAAGCTGTCATAAAAAAGATATAATTACTAATTATTTAACAAAGAATAAATATAATTTCAAAATAATAGACGCTAAAAATATTAATGGTCAAGTCGATTTTAGTATATATGACACAGTAGTTGCGATTGGCGGAGATGGAACCGTGTTAAAAATTATTCCATATCTTGCCAACACAAATATTAATCTTGGTATAATTCCGTGCGGCACTGCTAATTTGTTTGCAGCAAGTCTCTGTATTCCTTCTAACATACAAAAAGCCGTTAATATTTTACTAAACGGCACTGCAACAAGAGTTGATATTGGAAAAGCTGATAATGAATATTTTGCTCTAAGAGTCGGATTTGGATATGATGCTGATGTAGTTAACGGAACAAAAAAATTATGGAAGAAAAAACTTGGTTATTTGGCATATTTTATCCAGGGAGTCATAAATTGTTTTAAACTTTCCAACAAATCTTACAAAATTACAATAGATAATAAAATTTTGGAAGTGAATGCCAATTCAATTATAGTAGCTAATGCGGGAAATATGTTTAAAAACTTTTTTACAATAGCTCCTTTAGGTTCTATTAATGATGGAAAACTGGATATATTTATTCTTCTTGCAAGAAATTTTTGGGAATTTCTGGATATATTTATCCAAATTCTCTTTGGGAAACATAATTTAAATCCAAGAGTAATTTACAGGCAGGCAAGAAATATTAAAATTGAATCTAATTATAAAAATATTCATATTGATGGTGAACCATATTACAACTCAAATTTAGACATAAGTATAATACCAAAAGCTCTAATGGTTATGGTACCTTAATATTTGTTGTCAGCATTATATCAAGGTGTGTGAGCAAAATTGAAAAGAACTTATTTAATCACAGGCGGCGCAGGTTTTATTGGTAGTCATTTGGTAGATAAATTAATTAATAATGCAAATATTATTTGTATTGATAATTTTGATGATTTTTATTCTCCAAAAATAAAAAATAACAACATAAAAAGCCATTTAAACCATCCAAATTATACTCTTTACAAAGTAGATATAACGAATTATGAAAATTTAAAAGAAGTTTTTGAGAAACACAAAATAACGCATATTGTTCATCTTGCCGCAAAAGCAGGAGTTAGACCATCCTTGCTAATGCCCGGTCAATATGCGCAGACAAATATTACAGGCACGATTAATCTTTTAGAAGCCGCAAAAGAGTTTAATATTAAAAATTTTGTTTTTGGATCTTCAAGCTCTGTTTATGGTATTAGAGAAGATGTTCCTTTTTATGAAGAAATGAGAATAGACAAACCAATTTCTCCTTATGCCGCAACAAAAGCAGCAGGAGAACAAATTTGTTATACTTACAGTTATTTATATAATATAAATATTGTATGTTTAAGATTTTTTACGGTATATGGACCAAGACAGAGACCTGATTTAGCCATACATAAGTTTTCAAGATTAATACAGGAAGATAAATTTATACCGGTTTTTAGTGACGGAACTACTATGAGGGATTATACTTATATTGATGATATTTTACAAGGTATTTTAGCTGCAATAGAGTATGATAAAACTCCTTTTGAGATAATAAATCTTGGAGAATCACAAACCATAGAGCTAAACTATCTGATAAGCTTATTAGAGAATAATCTTCAAAAAAAGGCTAATATTAAAAGATATCCAATGCAGCCTGGTGATGTGCCAATAACCTATGCGGACATTACAAAAGCAAGGAATTTACTTGGATATAATCCAACAACTCCTATTGAAAAAGGCTTAAAAATTTTTATTGAATGGTTTTTAAATACTAATTTGTTAGCTATCGAGTAAAAACGTTATCCTGTCATTTATGTATGAAATTATAATTTTAGGTATGCTGAGCAGTTGCTAAATTTTATCTTCTTCATTTATAGAAAGATTAACTTTATCTTTATACTTAGCTAAAAAAACAAATTTATAAAGCATATAAGGATTAAATGAAGAACTACCTTCTGATAACATAATTTTTAAAGCATCTTTAGAAAAAATAGCTTTTTTGTATACTCTTTTTGAAATTAAAGCATCATATACATCGGCAATAGAAGTAATTTGAGCAAATAAAGATATTTCTTTATTTTTTAAGCCGTTAGGATATCCTTCTCCGCCGTATTTTTCCTGATGTTCAAGAGCTACTTTGGCTATTTTATCCTGAAGATCCATTTTTTCCATAATAAATTGATAGCCTAAAGTCGTATGTTTTTTTACAAGTTCAAATTCACTTGGAGTAAGTTTATCAGGCTTGTTTAAAATATTTTTGGGTATTCTCATTTTTCCAATATCATGCAAAAGCGCTCCTAAAGCCAGATCTTTTACATCGTTTTCACTGAGACCCAAAGTTATTCCTAAAGCAGAGCTTATAGTAGAAACATTAATAGTATGCGAAAAAGTATATTCATCAAAAACTCTTAATTGACTAATACATTCAATTTTTTCTAATTTTTCTTTAACTTCCTGTAAAATAGTATCTCTTGCTGTTATACATATTGAAATATCAGGTATTTTGTCTTTCAGAACTTTTTTTAAAATATCTTTTGTGCTTTCAACTAAAAGAGTTGTCGCATTTTTTGAGATAATTGATTCAAATTCTAAAGAGTTTTTCATTCCTGGATAAGATTTAACTTTATCAAAATCAAGTGAAGTAATATCATCTTTTATATAAACTTTTTTAAAATTCAACATAATTAAAATATCCGGAGTTAGTTCACTGCCGCTTTTGTATACAACTTCTCCTTTTTCATCATAGAGATCATAATCAAGTTTTTTATATCCAACTAATTCAAGTGGTATTATACGTCGCATGCTCTACTCCGGTTATGACTATATAAAAATACAAAAAACTAAATTACTGATTAATCTTTAAAATTATAAAGTATTAAGAACATTGGGTAATTAAAGATTAGTTAAATTTTTTTTAATATCCGATTATTCCAATATTAACATAATTTTTTCTTAATCATTCAGTATTCTGAAAGAAAAATTTAGTAATCGTTATATATATATTTAAGAAAGGCGGATTAAAGCATGAATAATAAAAAATATATAATAAGCATATTAATAATACTTTTATATACAAATTCAAATATTTTTACTGTAAAAGCAGAAAATACTTTAAATTCACCGATTAAAAATATTGAATTAAATGAAATGATTGGAGATATGAAATATCAACTTCTCAGCGCTCAAGACGAAATAACAAAACTACATGAATTAAACTATAATCTCAAAAACGAAATATCAGACATAAAAGAAAAACAAATAAAAGAATTAACCCAAAATAACGATCTAAAGCAAAAAATAAAGGATTTAACAGAAAATAAATCTTTTGATAATCAAAAAGTTTATTTTAAAGCTTTAGAATATATGAAGGAAAATAAAACAGCTTCAGTTGTTTTTTATTATAATCTTGCAAAAGCATATCAAGATATAAAAAATTATCAACAAGCAATAGAAAATTATAAAATAATTTTAAATATTGAGCCTGATTTTGGTAAAGCATATTGTCAATTGGGTATTGTTTATGCAGAAATTAGAGATTATGAAAATTCTATTAAGGCTTTTAAAAAATATTTGAATTATTTAAATAATCCGGAAGAGTTAAATATAATAGAAAAATTTATTGTAAAAATTCAGGGCGAGATCAAATAAATAAAAGATTCTATAATTAAATTTATATATCTATAATGATTTTGTTAATTTTGTTATTAGTATAAAATAATTCATGAATAATAAAATAAATTATTATTATTTTAAATTATATAAAAAG
>JAZDPZ010000043.1:0-14319 GCA_043797105.1 bacterium
AAAATCAACAACGACTACTACAAAATCAACAACGACTACTACAAAATCAACAACGACTACTACAAAATCAACAACGACTACTACAAAAAAGACAACGACTACTACAAAAAAGACAACGACTACTACAAGGCGTACTACAACGACAACCACAAGATATGTATATACTACTACAAGATATATACCTACTACGACAAGGCGTACCACTACTACCGCTCCTAAATCCAGCTGCTCAACCAGCTGTTGCAAGACTGCATTAGGTCAAATGTTTGTATGCGGTCCTTCTTGTTTTTTCCTTGGTGCTTTATGTAGCTGTAAATGTTAGATAATGGAAAATTAAAAATTTTATGAATAATTTTAATAATGAAGTAGAAAAACATATATTTTTATATAAAAATATATATCCAAAAGTTACCAGGAAATTTGAAGAGCAGATTAATGACCTGAAAAAAATATCTTTTTGTAAAAAACAGAAATTTTGTTGCAAAATTCAATATAGCGTGTTGTCTCCGGCTGAAATGTTTAAATTAAAAGAAAATGATATTTTAGCTGAATCTATGAAATTGTTTAAGCCTTATGGCGCAGATGATGATTTTGATTATGAGACAAATAATTATATTAACCTAAAAAACAATCATAATCTTGCTTTGGAAGCTAATAAAAAATATGTGGATTTAGTGCTTTCAAAATTAGAAGAACCGGTTTATTTTTATTACTGTAGGTATTTGAAAGAAAATAACGAATGTGTTTTAGCTGAAAAAAAGAGTTGTTTATGCAATCAGCATTTAATTTCTGTAGATACTCTATTCCCTGAAGAATGCGGTTTTAGAGAATGGCAAAAACTTGCGGTTGATAAAATTAAAAACCAAATAATACCGGATATTTTGATTAAACTGGATGAAATTAAAGATCGCAAAAAAAATTTTGAATGTAAAAAAACGGGAGGTTGCTGCCGTATTACATATTCAGAACATTCACCAGAAGAATTAAAAGAAAAAGCTGAAAACGGAGATGATCGCACTGCGGATTTTTTAAGTATTTTTGTTCCTTATAAAAATATTGAAGAAGCAAGAAAAGAATTTCCTGAATATATTGATAGAGTTATTTTTAATCAGGATAAAGATGAAAAAATTTATTTTTTTTATTGTCAATATATAACAAAAGATAATACCTGCTCTATTTATGAAAAAAGACCTGAAATGTGTAAGGAATTTCCAAATAATCCTTTGATTATATTGCAGCCTAATTGCGGATTTAATCAATGGAAAGAAGATATATTTGAAGAATGGATGGAATTATATATTTTAGCTGAAATTTCCGGTCTTTATTTGCAAAAAATAGAGACTTTGTTGTAAACAAAAGCGCTTCCGGATTCTCCGGTTATTATACAGTCGAAGAGTCTATCTTTAAGTCAAAAATTTATAATCATGTTTAATAATTATAAAATTTATATATCAAGATTTTTAACATAAATAGCGTTAGTTTCAATAAATTCCCTTCTTGGCTCAACTCTTTCGCCCATGAGAATATCAAAAAGCTGATCGCTCAAAATAGCATCTTCTATATTTACTCTTAGAATAGTTCTGTTTTCAGGATTCATTGTGGTTTCCCAAAGCTGTTGGGGCATCATTTCTCCAAGTCCTTTAAATCTTTGAATGCTTATGCCTTTTTTACCTCTTTCTTCGACTATTTTTTGTATATGTTCAAATGAATTAACTGTTAATTCGGTTTTATCGTCTATAACAAGAATTAAATTTTTCTCTTCCTCAATTAAAAAGTCTCTAATTATAGGATAAGCGTTTTCAATTCTGTTATATTCAATACTATTAATAAGTAATGAAGTAATAACAACAGGTTCTTCTATATCCGGAATATTTATACATATACTATTTTTGCCTGATTCAGGATCAATTTGAACAATAGTTTTATAATCAGTTTCATGATTAATTAAATATTCAGATAATGCGGCATTAAGCTCTTCTAACTGTTCCAGACTTTCAAAATGTTTAGGTTTTGCATTGGATCTGATTAATCCTCTTATAATTATCTCGGGTGTTCCGTTAATAATAGGATTTCTAAACGAGTTATAATAATTTGCCATGTTTCCGAGCAGTTTAACTAAATCTTCGCTTTTGCAAAATTTGGTTTTTGTAGAGTCAAGCAAAGTCAAACCATTAACGCCACGCTCTCTTAAAACTTTCTCCAATGCCCTGTCATCATATAAATATTGCGATTGCTTCCCTATATTAATTTTATAAAGAGGGGGCTGGGCAATATATATATATCCGTTTTCAACTAATGGTTTCGCATATCTAAAGAAGAAAGTCAAAAGCAAAGTTCTAATATGCGCGCCGTCAACATCAGCATCAGTCATAATAATAACTTTGTGATAGCGGAGTTTTTCCATTTCAAATTCTTCTTCATCCCTGCTTATGCTTATGCCAAGAGCTTGAATTAAGGATTGAATTTCAGTATTATTATAAATTTTGTCTATTCTTGCTCTTTCAACATTCAAAATTTTTCCTCTTAAAGGCAAGATAGCTTGAAACATTCTGTTCCTGCCCTGTTTAGCGCTACCACCAGCAGAATCACCCTCTACTATATAAATTTCGCATTTATCAGGTTCTCTATTACTGCAATCAGCTAGTTTACCTGGTAATGTAGAATTTTCAAGAACACTTTTTCTTCTTGTAAGTTCTCTGGCTTTTCTTGCGGCTTCTCTTGCTCTTGAAGCCTGAATTGTTTTTTCTACAATAGTTCTAGCGAATTTAGGATTTAAATCAAGCCAGTCCTGGAGTATTTCATTTACACTACTGTAAACAGCGCTTTGGACTTCGCTGTTTCCCAATTTTTCTTTTGTTTGCCCTTCAAATTGAGGTTCAGGCACTTTTACGCTTACAATAGCCGTTAAACCTTCCCGAACATCATCTCCGCTCAGGTTATCTTCGTTTTCTTTAATAATATTAGTTTTTCTGGCATAGTCATTTATAACTCTCGTAAGAGAATTTCTAAGCCCTGTAAGGTGAGTGCCTCCATGACTGGTATTGATATTATTTGCAAAACTTAAAATCGTCTCATTAAAAGAATCAGTATATTGAAGAGCCACTTCCACATAAATATCTTCTTTGGTTTGTTCAATATATATTTCAGGATGAAGAGCTCCTTTGTTTTTATTCAGATATTCAACATAGCTGCCTATTCCGCCTTCATAATAAAAAGTTTCTTCTTTATTTGTTTCTTCATCGTAAAATATAATTTTTAGACCTTTGTTTAAAAAAGCCATTTCTCTTAAGCGACTTGAAATTACATCTCTGTCTATTCTTGTGGTTTCTTTAAAAATCTCGGGATCAGACCAAAATGTTGTTTTTGTTCCTGTTTTTTCTGTGGGTTTTACTTTTATAACAGGTGTATTAGGCTCTCCTCTCAGATAAGTTTGCTTGTATATCCATTCGTTTCTGGAAACCTCGACAACCATTTTTTCTGAAAGCGCGTTTACTACAGATGCGCCAACCCCGTGTAATCCTCCTGAAACTTTGTAACCGCCATCACCAAATTTTCCTCCGGCATGAAGCACTGTATGCACAATTTCAAGGGCAGATTTGCCTGAATCTTTTTTTATTTCTACGGGAATACCCCTGCCATTATCTTCGACAGTAACGCTATCATCCTTATTTATTGTTACTTTAATCTCATTGCAATAACCGGCAAGAGCTTCATCAACAGAATTATCCACTATTTCATAAACTAAATGGTGCAAACCTCTTTGACTTGTTGATCCAATATACATGCCGGGTCTAAGCCTGACAGCTTCTAAACCTTCGAGTACACGTATTTTATCCGCATTGTATGTATCAGACATATCGTTAATCATTGTTTTTTATAGCCTCAACTTAGTGAACCCCAACAAAATAACATATTTAAAAAACCATTGTTATTTTACACTTAAATTATAGCACAAATTTGCTAGCCCGATTATTTTTGGATCAAAATTGAATTGCCCTGAACTTATGTAATAAACAATAAATTCTCATCTTTCTTAAAACAAAAACATAAAAAATATATCATTTAGTAATAAAAAAGCAGCAATTTTTCTGTACTTTTTGTTTTTATAAGAATATACAGAATAATAAATATAAAATCCCCAAATTCTATAGCATGCAAAAATTGACGTAAGTTAAAAGAGGAGGCAGTATAAAAGTTTAAAATCTAAATAAACCGCGATAAATTTATCAAAGACAAAAACATAAATTTTTCTGGATTTTAAAAATTTATATAATTTTATCCCCACAAAAATAAGGAGTATCTATAATATTAGAATTAATGTTTATCAATATTATGATTGATATTCTTGATAAACATTAAATACAAAGTTTTTTTAAAATTTATATGGTTAGTTACCCCCCATAAGAATAAGGAGTGCTTAATATGTTAATGTTGCCATTACTAAGTTTTGCAATGCAAATGATAAATGGAGGATGCGGTTCAAATGGTTATCCTGGTAATAATTACGGAAACAATTATCCTGGAGGTTCTTTATTCAACGGAGGATATGATCCTGGAAGTTATTACGGAACTTATTATGCTCCTGATGGACATTGGTACGCATAGTACAAAATTATAAATTTTAATATAAAAATAAAATATTAAATTAAGAATTTACCGTCTTCATAAATCAAAATATCATCAGCATAGATTTTTCCGCTTTTCATACTTTTAATTATGTCCCAATGCAGACCGGATTGATTTTTCCCGCCTGTTTCAGGATAAGAAGCGCCTAATGCAAGATGAATTGAACCCCCTATTTTTTCATCAAATAAAATATTTCCTGTAATATCTTGGATCATATCATTGGTTCCTATGGCAATTTCGCCTATTAATCTCGCGCCTTCATCTTGGTCAATCATTTTTAACAAAAATTCTTCACCTTTTTCTGCTGATGCATGTATTACTTTTCCATTTTCAAATTTTAAGCAAATTCCATTTGATTCATTTCCCCTATAAATTGCAGGAAAATCAAAATATATTTCGCCATTTGCGCTATCTTCCAAAGGAGATGTAAATATCTCACCATCCGGAAAATTATTACTGCCTGCGCAGTTTACCCATTTTCTATCCTTTGTTAACATTGTCAAATCAGTTTTTTCTCCAATAATATGAATTTTTTGAATATTATTTAGATATTTTACAAATTTTTCCTGCTTTTTTCTAATTTCTTTCCATTTTGCTACAGGATCGTCAAGATGCAGGTAACATGCTTTAAGTAAAAATTCTTCATAATCACTAAGCGACATTTTTGCTTCCTGAGCAAGAGCATTAGTTGGAAAATCACATATTACCCAGCTTAAACAGCCTTTTGCTGATCTTTGCAACAAATTATCAGAAAGAATTCTCGTAGCTTTTGATCTTCTTGCAAGCTTTGTTGGATTTATTTTTGTAAGATTTTTTGTATTATAAGGCGCTCCAATAGTAATAATTTTATCAATTTTTTCATATTCAAATTTTGTGAATGGATCAATAAAATCAAACTGTTCGTCTGTTGCAAATTTATAATAGCTTTCTGTTAAACCATCGAGAATAATTCTAACTAGAGGATGCGCGCCTTTTTCAAGCACTTCTTCATATACTGCCAAAATTAAAGGCTGTGCCTGAGCTTCGCCTCTAATTATTACTATGTCATTTTTTTTAATATTAGTAGAATATTCTACTAAAACTTTAGCGTATTTTTTCCAAATGTTTTTATTCATTTTTAATTTTTCCTCATATTTTGAACTTGTAAGTAATGAACAATTCCTATCCAGTGAGGAACTATAATGGCACAGCTTTGCTGCCTGCCCTAGTCTCGTTCTCCTCCCTCGATAGGAGGGGTAAGGGGGAGGGTGTATAAATTTATTGTTACCTACTTATAATATTTTTTAAAATTAGTATACAATAAAAAATAAAAATTTTATAAATTTTAGGGTAATTTATTCTCTGCGGATCAGCACTAAACACTTAATATATTAAAATAACAAAAGTAATAATCCAGCCTAATACAGTAAACTGTAAAAATTTGTCTCTTAATAAGACTAAAGTAGGACTTCCGCTCTTTTTTTCCACAAAAGAAATTTGCATATATCTCATAATGCCTAAAATTACAAACAAAGTAGTTAAATAAAGATAATGCGAGTTAAATTTTTCAATAATCTCAGAGGAAATAGTATAAAAAATATAAGAAACAATTATAATAGAAGCCATTATTGTCATAGCAGAGTCAATAAAAACCAAATTATAGCCGTCTATACTTTTTCGCGTTATATTGTTTCCTTTATTCATTAAAAAAACATCATCCCTTCTTTTTGCCAAAGCAAGAAAAAGCGCCAGCAAAAATGTCATAACTATAATCCATATAGTAAGACTGGTATTCGTAGTAACAGAACCGGCAAAAATACGCAAAACAAAACCTATTGAAATAATAAAAATATCAATAATAGAGATATGTTTGAGTCCAAGAGAATATAAAACATTTAAAATAAAATATAAAAGTAAAATAAATAAAAGATTAATATTCAAAAAATAAGCTATGCTATTCCCTGTGAAAAATAAGACTAACATAAGTATAACAGCATAATTTAAAGGTATTTTATTTGCTGTTAAGGGTCGATGTTTTTTTACGGGATGATTTTTATCTTCGTCTAAATCTCTAATGTCATTAAATATATAGATTGTGCTTGCTATTAAAGAAAAAGCTACAAATGCTGCAACAGCTTTTATAAATAATATAGGATCAGTAATTTTAAGCGTAAAAAATAAAGGCAAAAATATAAATAAATTCTTTACATATTGATGTATGCGAAGAAGCTTTAAATAGTGTTCAATATTTAATCCCATTAATAAAAAACTCTATTTTAATTGATATTTGTATTAAATCCAGCCAGTATTACCAACAAAAGTAACGGCTATTGACATTGGTTGAGGCAGTAATTGCTTTATTTTTTGAGCAATAGACAGAGAAAATTCAGTTTTCATACTTAAATGTACTGTTTTAAAGTTAATTTTTGTTTTGCCGCCTTGAGAATTTTTAAGAGTTGAATCTTTTATCAATGATTCAAATTGACTAACAGAGTATTCTAAATCAATTACATCGTCTGAATCAAATTCAATCAAACCTTCAAAATTGTATTTTTTATCAAGATGAATTTCCGGCGCTATTCTAATGCCGGCTATTTCTCCTGCTTTATTTAATATTTCTCCAGCTGCTCCAACATAAATTAACCAGGGATCAAACTTTGCTATTGCTTTTGCAATTGACGAAGAAACATTTAAATTACAAGCAGCTTCTTTATATAATGCTCCGTGAGGTCTAACATGTTCTATATTAATATTATAAGCTTTAGCAAGTGAGCTTAACGCTCCAACCTGATAAAGAACAGTAGCCTGTAATTCTTCATCGTTTAACTGCATATTACGATAGCCAAATCCCTGAATATCAGGATAACCAACATGCGCGCCTACTACCAAATTATATTCTTGAGCATGTTTTAATGCATTCATTATTGTAACTGGATCTCCGGAATGACAACCACAAGAAATATTGACTGAACTAACATACGGCAGTAAGCTGTTTTCAGAATCATTTCTGTAGACACCGTAACTTTGTCCGAGATCGCAATTTAAATCAATATATAATTGTTTTTGTTGATTTTGTTCTTTTTTAGATAAAGATATCATAATTTTAATTTCTCTTTTTCATCATATATTTTAATTAAATAATATTATATCTTAAAAATTAGAATATCTGCAATAAATTTATATGCGGGACAATTCAATTTTAATCCAGCATATCATTGCGAGGAGTGAAGTGCAATGAAGCGACATAGCGATCTCATAACAGCGCTCTTTTTAGATTGCTTTGCTACACCTGGAATGGTAGTTTCTATAAGGGATTTAGACAGATTTAAAATTTTGCAAAATATTTTAATATGCTTCTTGCTAACTGTTTTAGCTTCAAGTATACTCAATTAAGATCGATTATCGATCTTTGATTTTTAAAGAGGAAAAATTAAAATGTCAAGACAATGTGAAGTATGTGGAAAATCTCCATTAAAAGCAAATAAAGTAAGTTTTTCACATAAACATCATAGATATCGCCAAATTCCAAATTTACAATCAGTAAAAGCCAATTTTAACGGGTCAATTAAAAAAATAAAAATTTGTACTTCCTGCTTAAAAGCAAATAAAGTACAAAAAGCTATATAAAATTTAAAAAATTTAATTGAAAATTATTTGGAATTAAAATAATCGCATATTAATTTTTGCTTATTTCTTTTGAATATAGTGAGTTTTTTGCATAAAAAAGAAATAATACTTTTAGATTGGAATTCTTTTAGCTTTTTCCTTATACAAGCTCTTTCAATTAATAAACGATTATAAATTCTGTTTGATTCTTCACAAGTATCAAGACTGCTTTTAATTTGATTTATTTTGTAGGAAAGTTGATTTATGGAGCTTTTGAGTTTTTTGTCAGGGCGATCTTTCATTTTTGAAATATTTACCTCTTTTTAGATTATATTTTCTATTAAAATAATAAAGTAGATTATTAGAATTTTGTTCCTCTAAATAACCTAACCCCTGTTTTGATTTAGTATATTATTAGTACATTAAAAGCATTATTTGTATATTTTCGGACTTTTTATGAACAAACAGCTAAAAATTTTAATAGTAAGGCTTAGCGCCATAGGAGATGTTATACATTGTATTCCTGTTTTGCATGCGTTAAGAAGAAAATTTCCAAATGCTTATATGTCATGGATAGTAGAGGATAAAGCCGCTGATATTCTTATAAATAATCCTCTTTTAGATCAGGTATATGTATTACCAAAGAAAAAATGGAAAAAACAAGGTTTAACAACAGCTACCTGCAAAGAATTTTTTGAATTTATCAAATCAATAAGAAAAGAAAAATTTGATATAGCTATTGATCTTCAGGAATTGTTTAAAAGTGGGATTTTGACGTTTTTAAGCAATGCAAAAATCAGAATTGCGCATGCAAAAACAAGGGAGTTTGCTGAAATTTTTGTTAATAAAAAACTTAAAGCCCATAATATTTTTGATCCTGACAAGATGATTATAGAGAGATATCTTGAGCCGGCAGAGTATCTTGGAGCGCCGATAGACGAGGTTAAATTTACTTTGCCTCCTGTTAGTCAGGAAATAAAAAGCCATATAGACAATTTATTTGAAAATATTGACAAAAATAAGCCTGTAATAATATTTTCACCTGCTACGATCTGGAATACAAAACATTGGATTGAATCTTACTGGAGTAAATTACTGGATAAACTTTCATTAAACAATAATATTATTTTTACCGGAGCAAAACAGGATATAGATTTAATTAACAGAATAATTTTAATGGCAGATACAAATAATTATTTATCATTAGCCGGAAAAATAGGACTTCTTGAGCTGGTGGAAGTTTTTAACAGGGCTGATATTGTTATTGCTCCTGATACAGGACCGGCGCATATTGCCAATGCAACCAATAAACCAGTTATTATTACTATTTTTGGATCAACGAGTCATAAAAGAAGCTGTCCTTACGGGGAAAAACATACTGCAATATCTGCAAAATTATCCTGTCAGCCATGTTTTAAGAGAAAATGTCCCAGAAAGGATTTTCCAATGGAGTGTATGGAAAAAATTACTCCTGAAATGGTGCTTAAAATAGTAGAGCAAAAACTTAAAAATCTTGTACACCCACCACCTTACCCCTCCCTTGAGGGAGGGGAGCTAGGCTAGGGTAGGGCTTCGCCCTACACCAAACCTTTTTTTTTTAAAAGTACTTAGTGGCTAATGAAAAAATAACAGGAAATAATTAAAATAATGCAATTATGAAATGTACTGAATGTGAAAGAGAATTAAAAGAAGACAGCAAATTTTGCGATTGGTGCGGCAATATTGTACCCCATGACTCAAAACCGCCTGAAGTAAGTTTGAATACTTCAGTTCTTCTGGCAGGAATTTTGTTTTCAATTTTTATTACATTGTTGGTTATGCTTTTAGCTAAGGCATTTGGTCTTTCATTGCTGTTTGGAGGATTATTTTTGCCTTTTTTATGGCTAAAAAAGAGGTAATTTAATTATGGACGTTATTATATATGCTCATACCCATTGGGATAGAGAATGGTACAGACCATTTGAAGAGTTTAGACTTAGATTAATTGATGTAATAGAGCAAATTACAGCTCAATTATTAAACGGCGAAATTAACTGCTTTTATCTTGACGGGCAAACAATAATTCTGGAAGATTATTTGCAGATTCATCCTCAAAAAAAACAAACAATCATTGACTTAATCAAAGATAAAAAATTAATGATAGGACCATGGTATGTTCTTGCAGATGAATTTTTAGTATCCGGCGAAAGTTTAATAAGAAATCTTTTAATAGGAATTAATCAGGCAAAAGACTTTGGTTATGATGGTGAATTTATAGGATATTTACCTGACTCGTTCGGGCATAATTCTGAAATTCCAAGAATTTTAGCATCGTTTAATATAAAAAATGCTGTTGTCTGGCGAGGAGTCGGCAATCATAAATCTGAATTTATCTGGAAATCAAAGGATAATTCATCTGTTCTTGCAACTTATTTAATAGAAGGATATTTTCAGGATATTTTAAATCAAAATTATTCAATTGGTGAAAAAACCAGGAAAATTGCAGAATTTTTAAACAAAATTCGAGAATATACAGCACATGAAACCATTTTACTTCCTGTAGGAGGAGATCACCTTGGTCCTGCTCCAAATTTAAACAAACAAATAGATAAAATAAACAAGCATATAAAAAATTATACTTTATATTCCGGCTGTATTACTGATTATATAAATACTATTGCAAATAAAAATTCTGAACTTGAGGAAATTACGGGAGAATTAAGGGATAATTCCAGAAATCCCGTTCTTCCCGGCACTTTGTCAGCAAGACTTTATCTGAAACAATATAATGCAAGGTTAAGCTGGAAGTTAAACAAGCTTGCAGAGCCGCTTCAAACTCATATTGAGCATCATGGCATGCTTCCTGACAGAAAAAAAGAATTTGAATATGCCTGGAAATTACTTTTGAAGAATCATCCTCACGACAGTATATGCGGATGCAGCATAGATGAAGTGCATAATGAAATGGAAGACAGATTTAACAGGCTGGATCAGATTTTAGAAGGATTAATCAGCAGAAGTCTTTATGCTTTGGATCAAAGAGTTGAAAAAGGCAGTATAATTATTTATAATTCTTCTGATTACAGCTTTAACGGAGTATTAAAGGTTAAAACATCCGAAAACCTGCCTAAAAATTTAATGAGTCAATATATAAGCTCAAATAAAGAGTTTCCTTCAGAAATTTTGTTTGACACTCAAAGAGTTCCTTTACAGGAAGATATTAAAGATCATCATGATTATTTGATTTGGGTGGAAGATATTCCTCCTCATTCAATAAATATAATAGATAAAGATTATCAATATAAAAAATATCCGACTATTGTTGAAACAAATAAAACTTTTATTAAAAATTCAAGAATTATAGTCAGGGTTAATATTGACGGGACGCTTACTCTTACTGATTCAGACAGTGGCAAAGAGTTTTATGGTTTGCATGTTTTTTATGATTATGCAGACAAAGGCGATACATATAATTTTTCTCCCATCCCAAATGATAAAGCTCAAAAAGCAAGATTTATAAAATCAGAAGTTATAGAAAACAACCAATTAAGAGGAATCTTAAGGCTTTTTTATGAAATGGAAATGCCTGAGTCCCTTGATAAAAATGAAGAAGCAAGAAGCATAGTATTTTTAACCCAAATTATAATTGCAGATATTATAGTTTATGCAGATTCAAGGAGAGTAGAATTTGAAACAAGCTGGGAAAACACTTCTAAAGATCATATTCTCCAATTAAGATTTAAACATGAGGAAAAAATATATAAAACAGTATCAGAAAACACTTTTGGACTGATTGAAAGAGATTTTGATCCTGATTATAATCTTGCAGAGCATATACCAGCCAGTAAAGGACAGGAATTAAAAACCAATACTGCTCCAATGCAGAGATTTGTCTGGGCAAATGGTTTGGGGATAATAACAGAAGGTTTATCAGAATACGGAGTCATAGGCAATGATATTTATATAACTCTTTTAAGGTCTGTAGGCAAACTTTCAAGAGGAGCTATAGACACACGCGGCATACCGGCAGGTCCTCCTTTAGATGTTCCCGAAGCTCAATGTCTTAAAATTCAGAAAGTACGCTATGCGCTATGTGCGACCAACAAGCCGGAAGCGCTTTTTATGGAGGCAGACCAGTTTATGAAACCTCTTATAACCAGTATAGGCATGGCTCAGGATAATTCCAGAGAACATAAAATACCGCATAATTTGCTTGTATTTGATAATTCAAGTATTTATACTTATGCTGTTAAATCTCCTGAAAATAAAAATACAAAAGGCATAATCATAAGATTAATGAATATTTCCAGTGAAAAACAGAGCATAAATATAAAAACAGAGCATAATTTTTCAAAAATTACAGAAGTAAATTCTCTGGAAAAGCCTGTTTCTGAGGAAATAGAGATAAATCAGGAAGTAAAATTTAATCCATTTGAGCTTAAAACTTTTCTACTATCGCACCCTTGAAAGTTTCCTGCCTATTATTTATATTTAAAATAAATGAGTTATTGGGAAGAGGGGTTTAAAGAATGACAATTTATCAAATACTAGGAATAATAGGAATAATTATATTGTTTGCTATGCTTGTAAGATTAGGTTTATCCAGCATACCTAAGTGTAATGAAGATTAATCAATAGTCTTCCCCCTTTAGTACCTTTGCAGCACAGCCTGAGCCATCAGAACTAGTACAACGATTAACAAATCCATCATTTGCACCAAAAGGCATTAATCCTTTTTCCTGAACCCAAATAAAGTAAATATCTCTCCCAAAGGTATTTGGACCTTTAAACCCGTTTACATCTGTAATTAAATATCCACAAACTGAAGGTAAAGGATTCCATCCTGGAGTATTGGTACTACAACTACTACTGTTAAGTCTAAAAGATAATAAAGTTCCATTATTTAAAATTATGCCGGAAGGGACACCCCAATATCCAACTTCATAAGGGACACCATTTGACCAGTAAAAACTGCCAATATTATGCCAGCAATTACCTTCATTTTGTCCATTATCACAAGACTTTATAGTATTTAAATGCTGAGCAAATTTATCCCTAAAAATATTAGCACTCGTAAAAATCTCCTTCAAACTCCCGCCATTATCCATTAAAATTTTCGTAGTAACCTGAGTTAAATCAGAATAAACAGATACAAATTCTGTTTTATTTTGGGCATCCTGAATTGTTGGAATTACAGTTGTCATAGTAACAACAGCAATAACGCCCACTAACCCTAAAGTCATCAATACTTCCGCTAGTGTAAAGCCTTTTCTTCCTATTTTTTGCATGCTTTTTACCTCAAATTATTTTTAATTTTATAATCTCAATATATATATCGGTTAAAGACAGGGAAACTTTAGAGTTTTTTAATAAATATTTACAAATTCAGGCGGGAATGATTGGAAGCCTAAGGAGGCGGCTCAGCCGCTTTAATAAATATTTACAAATTCAGGCAGGAATGATTGGAAGCCTAAAGATGCAGCTCAGTCGCTTTATAGAGAAATTTTTAAGCTTTCAATGGCAGCCTGCGTATCAACAGCATTATAAACATAAGAACCTGCGACAAGAACATTGGCGCCGGCATCATTAACTAATTTAGAAGTTTGGTTATCAATACCGCCGTCAACTTCAAGATAAACTTTTGATAATTTATAAATATCAAGCAAATGCCTTGTTTCTTCAATTTTAGAAAGGCATTCATGCATAAATTTTTGCCCTCCAAACCCGGGTTCAACTGTCATTATAAGTATTAAGTCAATTTTAGTGATAATTTTTTCCAATATTTTTACAGGTGTTTTAGGTTTGATAGAAACGCCTGCCTTTGCTCCTAAAACTCTAATAACATCAATTGTGTCTTCAAGACTGCTTCCGCAAGCTTCCTGATGAACCGTAATAATATCAGAACCCGCATCTATAAAATCTTTTATATATCTTTGAGGATTTTCAATCATCAAATGAACATCAAGAGGCAATTTAGTAACTTTACGAAGAGATTTGACCACAGGAGCGCCAATAGTTATATTAGGAACGAACATGCCATCCAGAACATCACTATGACGACAGGCAGCGCCAGCTTTTTAATCTTTTTTTAGGTCTCTTTCGAACTTTACAAAGTCAGCGGATAACAGT
>JAZDPZ010000044.1:0-17365 GCA_043797105.1 bacterium
ATCAGCTTGCTTCTTATCTTTACAGGTTTTATGCTGCCTTTTATGTTCTATTCTCTCTTTTTCTGTCAATTCTATCTCTCTCATGTTATTAATTTTACTACATTTGAATAAAATCACAAATTTATTTCATGATTGGTATAAATATTCAAAAGAAGCTATTCAGACAGCCATTAACGAATTAAAAAATAAAACGGATGATAATATACCTATTCTAACCAAAAACATTGATAAAATCCTTGTGGATAAAAACTTATCCCGTACAGAATTAAGCAAACTTATAAAATATGACCAGAGCGGTTTAAATAAAATGATTGCCGGACAAATTTCTATGTCTAAAAGTGTTATTTCAAAACTTGCCCAGACCTTGCAAATACAGGAAGATGTTATACAAGGCTGGATTTTGGCTGGTAAGTATTCTTTAAACGTATTGGTTCATTTACTGGAAGCTTTTTAATAAGTTCAACGCTACTAAAGTACAATCCCTTACGGAAATAAAAGAAATTAGTTTCAAAGATATTTGCAATTTGAAAAATAATAAATTATATATGTAAACTCTGTTTTTCTTCCTGCCTTTGATATAGATGCCAGAGTATCGTTTCTAAGAAATTACTTATTGATTTCTATTTTTAATAAAACATTTTTAAGCTGCCCATTTTTAATTTTATCTTTAACTTCAACTTTAATATCACAATTATTATTTAAAGCACTTGCAATACAATCACAATGAATACTTTTGATATATCCCAGCTTTTCGCCTTCATATAAAACTTTTACGGCTTTTGGGTCGACTCCATTGTCTGGCTCTGCCTGTAATATAATTTCATTTGAATTTTCTGATAAGTTCTCATTTTTAAATTTTTCTTGAATATCAGGATTACCAATTTGTAACCAGGTTACTTCAGTGTAAAAAATTGCGGGAATTTCATAATGCGGAGCAATAAACTCAAAATTATCTGTCTGCAGTTTAGCTCCGGTTAAACCTAAAATAGCAAAATTATTGCCTTTATATTCTTCTGCGCACCAGTAATTTAAAAACTTGTCATAATCTTTTCTGTTAGGATTAACCAACCTTCTTGAAAAAATTTCCCGAACTTCATTTGTATAAATTTTTTCAATATTTTCAAAAGCAGGATAATAAGTAAAGCCATCATCTTGAGCTTTTTTCAATTTTTCTTTATCTGAATATTTGAATACATAATTATTATTTATGTCTTTGTCCTTATATAAAATACCGACAACATGCCTTAAAAATCCGGTTCCTTTTCTCCATGTCAGATAAATTTCATCTGTTTCAAAAGTACACATTATAATAATTCCTGTAATTTTGCTTTTCGACTTTCTAATATTTTAGAAATAGCTTTAACTCTGTTATCAGATAATTTATACTCTTCCGGTAAATTTAAACAACGTATTTTTTCCATAATAAAATTAGCACTGTTAATATAATCAATTTGTAAAAATTTTTCTATTATTTGTTTGGTTTCCAGTTCTTTCTTTATTAAGTTTACCATAAGTTCAAAATGATTATACTTCTTTGTATCGTTTTCATCCCAAAATAAATTAGGCGGTCTTGCTTTTTTACCAAATATGTATTTTTCAAATTTTTGTTGGTTATTAAGAATATTCTCAACATCTTTTTCAGTTAATTCTCTGGTAAGACAGGATGCATTATCATATATAGGAGCAAATCTGACTTTTTTTTCTTTAAAATTAAAGCATAAGCCCCAATTTTCATCATGTCTGTCATTATTACCAATCAAACAGTCATATATCAGCATTTTTTTAAAGCAATTCCATAGATGCAACCTCTTATCAAGATTTTTAAGGAATTTTTCTATTAAAGCTATATTATGAGAAGGTTTAACTTCAAATGTTTGCAAAAAATCCTTTGCTTCACGTAATTCCTCATCAGAGTTTAAAAAATATTCTATTAAAACACCGTAATTATTTTGATCTTTAGCAGGATAAATTTTAGGAATCTCCAATCCTAAATTCACTCCAATATGGTTTGCAATTATTTCTGTCCATATCTCAAATGTAATAAAATTTATTTCTGTATAATTTTTAGGTTCTTTATGTAAAAAAATTTTTCCATCAGAATTTCTTTCATACCAAGCCTTAACTCTCTTACCCGTTGAAGAAAGTCCTGGTTTTTCAGTCCAGTCTTTTTCGTTAATTTCGATAATTTCCATGTTTAAAAGGATACTATAAATTTGCTAATTTCAGGATTTCCCTAATCGAAGAAAATTTTTTATTACCTGCTTAAAACATTTATTAAATACAATAAACCAAAAACCAAATCCACATTAGATCGTTTCCAGACAAGGTTTTCATTTGGTTAAACAGCATCAACCAAATGAAATTTTTTTGTTATAAATTATTTATTTGGCTGAATAACATTAACCAAAACCTTTTATTCTGGCACAACGGAAATGCCTTAATTTGGTCTAAAAAATTCTGTATTAATCTTAAAGATTTTATTTTTAGTTTTTCCGTTTTCGATGAGTAATCCTTCGTTAATAAGTTCCTTTAATGCTTCCTTAATTGAATTTAAGCTGCAAGACGTAATATTTTCAATTTCTTTCCTGGTTATTGGATGTAATCCCCTTGCCTTTATATATTCCTGAATAGCCTGTTTTGCTTCTTGAGGCTTAGTTAATTTAGGCTGGTAATTGTCATAAATAATTCTAGTCTTTGTTTTTAAGTCATTTTCCATATAATCTTCAATAATGAATGTAAAATCCTTTAAATATTTATACCAAGTCTTTTTTATACCGAAAACACCTTTAACATTTTTATTTTCAATATCATCATTTTTTTCTATTCCTATTACAATGCTGGCAAGTCTAATCAAGATAGAACTACCTATAACATCAGACTGATCTAACCGTTTGCGTTTTTCCCCTGTCATTCTCTTTCTTGCATGATGACAGATTAAAATATGGCATTTATATTTTTCAGCTAAACATCTTAACTCATGCTCTATCTTTTTTAAACTTTCAGCATCTTTTTCATCATTAATAAAAGAAATGAGGGTGTCTATAACAATAAAATCAGGTTCATGAGTTTTAATTATCTTTTCTAAGTTTTTACGTCCCTTTATATCAGATAGATTTAAAGTTATATTATTATTTTCTGCTGTATATCCATTAATATAATGAAAATAATTGTCATTAAGTTTTTCACCAAGTTTTTTTAAACGATCATTCAATAAAGTATCCTGAGTGTCGCCTTCCAACAACAAAACCTTGAATTGTTCAACTGAAATTCCATTCCATAATGGTGTACCATTAGAAAGACTTAAGCATAAAGCCAAAATTAACCAAGTTTTACCGCTTCCAGGCTCTCCAAAGAATATGCTAATAGTCCCTCTTTCAAATAAATTTTCAACTATCCAGTCATAACTTTTAGCCTCTTGTACTTTTGATATTGGTTTTAATATATTTTTAAATTCATTTATCTCTTCATTAATAGATTCAAATTGATTTTCAGGATTAAAAGCTCCTATAGGAATAGTATTTGAATATTTATAGGCATTTTCAACTTTTGTTAACAAGTCATCATAAGTCCACGGTGGCTGGCATCTTTTATTATAATGTTCAAACATAAGTTTCAAAGTTTTTTCAGGCGATAAAGAAAAACATTTTCCATTTTGAGCAACCGTAAAAGTCATTTTATCCCCCTTATTACCTTCTATGGCTGGTTTTTCGTTCAGAAGATAAGTTTTATACCTTTCCTGATTTACTTCTGAATCATCGTAATTTTCAAGATTATCATTAAAATTTATATTTAAAATATTATTACACGATTCTTTTGAAATTAAAGAAATTAAATCACTTGGAGCCTCTGCAACAGTCGTATTTTCACCTTCTGAATCAAACAAATATAATTTTCCAGTTTCTGGATGAATACTCCCCGCTGCTACAACCTGCCTGCCCTTTGCTTTAAATTCGATTCCAGGAAACTCCTGTAAAGTTTCTCTTATTTTAATCTCAGGAGATTTTTTATAATAAATATGCTGTCCACCTCCACCGGTTATAACGGTAAGGGTTTTTATTAAACCTCCACATTTATGTAATCGTTGTAATGAACTTTCTGGGGTGTCGGCTTGCGGGTCATTCCTGGGGTCATAGTCTATGACTAAATCGTCATCCTGTAAAACAATTCCTGCATTATTACTAAAATCTACTGCTTTTAAGTTTGGATTGAATTGTGTTTTTTGCCACCCCTTATCTATAGGTATTTTGCCCGATAAACGAATGAGTGTGTATTGCATAGTAATATAAATGGGGATGGTTTTTTCTAAATTATTTTTCATTTTTTAAGACCTTCTTTATACAAACTGTGCACCGGATGTAAGCCATTTCATAAGTCTAGGTTTTATAAACAAGACTTTACGCCCCATTCTGATGTAAAGATCGGTAGGAAAGCGTTTCCGCTTCACTCCTCCATTTTTGCCGGAATTGCAAAGGTACAAATACATACTTTTAGGTGTACTTTTTAAAATCCGTGCAGTTTCTTCTACTGAAAGAAGATCGTCGGTTTGTATGGTCATTATTTTTCCTCCTTTTTATTTTGTTTTAATTTATCTTTGAAGAATTTTTCTACCTTTGAACCCTCTATGAATTCAAAATTAAAATAATCTTGAAGCCAAGCAGGTAGTTCATAAAGCTCTTTTGTAAAGGTTATGAATTCCTTAATTAATAAACGGTCTGTTTCGACATTTTTGATAGGTGATTTCTCAACTTTTTCGTAAAAGTAAAGCAAATCTTCTAATCTGAAAAACATCTGTTTGAGTTTGTCTACTTGTCTTGCTTCTGTAGAATCTACTTTTAAAAAATTTTCTACATCAATCTGGGTTTCTTTTGTTTCGTTGAAATACATTTATATTTCTCCTTTTTTTAAGTAATTTGTATCCTTCATTAAACCAAACTACACAAAGAGAAAGTTCGCTTTTTAAGGCGAACTTTCTCTTTGTGATATAAATTTTAAAGATATTCTAGGCTATATAAAAGTCTTTTAATAGTGAACTATTAAAAATCAATATTCCAAGCGCTCTCTCCCTTGCTTCTTTTTTTAAAAACATCTTTATTGCATCCCAATTTTTGTATTATAGTTCTTAATTCACTAATATGCTTATATCCAGCTTTTTTATCTCCGCCAGTTTTTTTTTCTTTGAGTTAACTCATTAACAGTACTTAAATCTATAACTTTTTCCCCTTTTTTAAAGTCATCCATACATCTTTTTAAAAGATCAAATAGTAGAGGCTCAAGTCTTTTTTCATTAGATTTATATTGAAGACGCCTATCTGGATATAATTTTAAACCATCAAAATTAAATAAATACTTGTCTAAGAGTGCTTCTTTTGCTTCCTTAAATTTGCCAATAAAATCAAATAAACTTTTTGTGTAATTTTCTATTTTTTCTTCTGAAATTCCCTTGTTTTCAATGTTTAACATTGCATTATACGTTTTCAAGACCAGAATTTTTGTTAGTCTGGCAGTATCATCAAGAGGCTCTGTACTTGTAATATCAAATTCTCTCATTTTTTCCATTACAAAAGAAAACGTATCTTTGATTATTTCTTTAATAAAAGGCTGAATATATTTATCACTCCAGAAAACTATTTGAGGAGAACCTTCAAATCTGACCCCGTTATAGCTTACAACCTTGCCGGACTTGAAATTTACAGCTAGGGGATGTCCTATATGAAGTTTACCCCAAGGTTCAATTTGTTCTACACGTAATTTTTCAAAGTTGTTATTCAGTCTTTCCTTTATATCAATGTATAAAGGACTTTTTGGGGATTCTATTCCTATCTCAATATTTTCATCTCTAATAAAATATTTATCCATATTAATTTTATACCTTGATTTTTTAAGTTAAATAAATTAGTATAATATATACTATATTTTTACAATATTATACTTAAATAGATTAATAAGCAATAAGGTAAATTAATAATGATTAAAAATAAATTACGAATAATCCTTGCAGAAAGAGATATTTCTATAAAAAAGCTAGCAGAAATAACTGATATAAGATATGCAACACTATATGCTTTTGTTAAAGGTAAAACTAACAGTGCGGATTTTACAATGCTTAATAAAATATGTAAATTTTTAAATATAACTCCAGGTGATATTCTCGAATACATACCGGAGGAAGAGCAAAAGGAGTAATTATGGCAGTTTATCAGCACAAAAACGGTAGATGGTATTTAAAACTTCAAATTAGGGGAAAACGCTATCATCAGGCTATCCCTGAAGCAACAAGCAAAAAAGAAGCCGAAAAAGCCGAATCTGTCTTTAAATCAGAGCTTTTACACGGTAGATATAATTTAGCAGAAAGAAGAAAAGAAAAGCTTTTTTTCGATTTAGCAAAAGAGTTTGAACTTTATGCTAAAACGAATAGAATAGGCTGGGAAAAGGATAAATCGACTGTTAACAAGATAAAAGATCATTTTGGTAATAAATCCATAAATCAAATCACACCTTTTGCAATAGAAAAATACCGCTCTTGGAGAAAAAATAATAATATTGCCAATGCTACAATAAATCGAGAAGTTGGAATTCTTAGAAAAATGTTTAGTATTGCCGTGGACAATGATTGGATTGATGAGAATCCCTGTTTAGCTTGTAAAGTAAAGCCTTTAAGAGAGGACAATAAAAAGGAACGATTTTTAACTCATGAGGAAGAGTTTAAAATGATTAAAGCCTGTGTTGATGAGTACGAATATTTGCGAGCTATTGTTATATGTGCTTTGAATACAGGAATGAGAAAAAGTGAGATATTACATCTCAAATGGGAATGTGTTGATCTTAAAAAACGTTTCCTGACTTTGTTAAAGACAAAAAGCGGAAAAGTAAGAAAAATTCCAATTAACGACAGACTTTTTAAAGAATTACAGAAATTAAATCAAAATAAGCTTTCTGAGTACGTTTTTACAAATCCTGAAACAAAAATCCACTATGTAGATATAAGAAAAGGTTTTTTGCATATTTGTGAACAAGCAGGGGTAAATCCTAAAAAGAAGAATAGAAAAGAAGAAAAAACAGATTTTGTCTTTCACGATTTAAGACATACAGCAGCTACAAGAATGGTTGCAGCAGGTATTGATCTCGTAGTAGTTAAAGAAATACTTGGACATTCTGATATAACAACAACTATGAGATATTCTCATCCTGTTCCAGAAAGGAAATTACAGGCAGTAAAAGCTCTTGAATCAGTAGATGTTAAAGATAAAAAAATATTAGAAATGATACAAAGATAAAAGTATATTTTTTTAATTAAAATTAAATTAATTTAATTTTAATTTATACAGACTTCAAAATATTCAAGTGGACAAAATGTGGACAAAGACAAAAATAAAATTCCTTAAAAGTAACTGCCCACGACAGGACTCGAACCTGTGACATTCACCTTAGGAGGATGACGTTCTATCCTCTGAACTACGTGGGCAAACTTCTTTCATTAATTTTATACAGTCGGAAGGACATACAATACTACAAAGTCCGCATCCTGCGCATTTTGCCTGGTCTATAACAGGAACTGATTTTATAAATTCAATTGCCTGATAACCGCCGTCTCTACAGGAAATATAACACTTCCCGCAAGCATTGCAGTTATCATGAGAAATTTGGGGTATTGATTTTGCCTGATTATTTAAATCTTCAAATTTGGTTATTTTATCAAGTGAAAGTCCTATTAATGACTGAACATTATTAAAACCATGCCTGTCAAGATATTCAATTAAGCCGTTAGTAAGGTTTTTTATAATATCATAGCCGTTAAACATTACTTCTGTACAAATTTGAACTGTTGATGCCCCAAGAAGCAGAAATTCTACAGAGTCCTGCCAGTTTGAAATCCCTCCGACTCCTGAAATACAGCAATTATTATTAACTGCAATATCAGAAACAGCTTTTAATGCTACAGGTTTAATTATTTTACCGGAAAATCCACCATAAGCAGATTTATTATCAATATTTAATTTTGGTTCCAATGTTTCAATATCAATACCTGAAAATCCTTTTAAAGTATTGATTGCAACGATTCCGTCAGCTCCGCTTTCAATGCATAATTGAGCTAAATAAGAAATATCAGGAGCATTAGGGGCTAATTTAACCCAGACAGGGATTTTAGAAACTTCTTTTACGCTCTTGGTTATATCAGCAGAAATTTGAGGAATTTCCGAGCAAAAACTTCCCATTCCTCTTTCGGGCATGCCATGAGGACAGCTAATATTAAGCTCAATAATATCTGCGCCAGCATTTTGCATAAGTTCGGCAAGTTTTTGCCATGCCGGTTTATTATAAGCTTCTGCCATAATGCTTGCTATTAATATTCTGTCAGGATAACTGTTTTTGATTAATTTAATTTCATCCAGCCAGATTTCAAGAGGTCTTTCGCTTATTAATTCAACATTATTAAGTCCGATTATTCCTGATTCTGCTTTAAAACCGCATAATCTTGGGCTTAAATTCAGGATTGTTTCAGGGTTTAAACATATTGTTTTTGTTGCAGCGCCAGCCCAGCCGGCTTTAAAAGCCCTCATAATCATTTCCGCATTTCTTGCGCAGGGAGATGATGCAAGTATAAACGGGTTAATAAATTCAAGGTTATTATATTTTATAGACAATTTATTCATATAAATAATTATAAATAAAAAATTTAAAAAAAATTAAAGTAGTACTCTAACGATAACTGATAATTTTAAATTCAGTTTTATAGCTTCAAAGCTTATATCGTTGACATAAGTTAGGTGGTATTACCACCAAAATTAACTTTGCTCATTATAATCTATTATTATTTCCCCTTCACTTTTTATGGGATTATTTTCAAATTTTTCATAAATATAAGCTATAATAAGCCCGCTAAAAGCATTAAACAAAGCGCTCAACAAAGCCAGGAAAAAAACAAGCATAATTATTATAGCTAAACTAAAGCCCATAACCAGAAACGAACTGATAAAATTAAATCCTTGTCTGTTAATTGGACTTAAAAACAGGCTTAAAATATATGATATTGGCAGATAAATCAAAGAAGCAGCTAAAATCGACACAAAACCTGATATTGCTCCAATTAAAGCGCCATTCTGAAGAGATAATATTCCTACAAAAGAATTTCTCTTTAAATAAAACACTACACCTGCTCCAATAAGGGCATGCGCAAAGCAGGCAATACATCCGCCTAAAAGAGGCACCAGCGAGATTATGCCCAATACAGCGCCAAAAATCCCACCTAATATAAAAGAAGATTTAATTAATATTTTCATTTATACTCCATTTTCTCTACTCATTTTATAAAACTTTTTTTAAAAGGGGGTTTGGTGTAGGGCGAACCCCTACCCTAGTCTAGTTCCCCTCCCTGGTGGTTGGGGTTAGGGGTGGGTGTACAACAAACCCACTTAATATTTTAAAAGCCTGTATATAATTATTTAGGGTTTTTTCCAATGTAAAATTCCTTATAACTTTTTTATGTGCATTTTCTGATAATTTTAACATTAAATCCGGTGTTTCAATGAGATATTTAATATTTTTTTCAATATGCTGTTCAATATTATCTGTAGGAATCAATATGCCTGTCTCGTTATGAGAAATGGCTTCAGGTATGCCAAAAATATCTGTAGCTATAATTACTTTTTTAAAAGCCATAGCTTCAAGAATAACAATGGGAAATGCCTCAACAACCGAACTGCAAACATAAATATCAGCCATATTAAAATATTTATAAGCATTTTCCACAATAGATATTATCCTAAAATTATTTTTAAAACCTGACTCCTCAATTAAAGATTCAATTTTTTTGGAATATTCATCATTTTTGCTTCCAACAATAACAAAAGTAATATTTGAAAAAGATTTAAGAAGATTTATACCAGCTTTAGCAAAGTATAACTGACCTTTTCTTTCTTCCACAGTGCCTATGTTGCAAATTATTTTATGATTTTCAGGAATATTCAGTTCTTTTTCGGTGTCTGCCTGCAAATCTGTTAGTTTAAAATTTTCTATACGATCAATATTAACTCCGCAGTGTATTATTTTAGATTTATGCTTGGGAGCAAATTCCTTATAAAGCTCCCCTGTTGCTTTTGACGGAAAAATAAACAAATCCGCAAATTTAAAACTTAAAAAATATAAAAATTGAGGAAAAACTTTAAAAGTTTTTGGTTCAAAACTTTCGTGAATATTCCAGATTATTTTTTTTCCGATTATTTTTCCTGCTATAGCTGCCCAAAAATTCCTTGCATTATTTATAAAAATTATATCAGGATTTATTTTTGTAAAAAAACAAACAACTTTTAAGAAATTTTTGAAATATAAAATATTTTTTTGAAGTTTTTTAATTTTTGAATCAGTAAATATATTGTGAATAATTTTGATTTTATCGGCAGACTGAGAGTTTTTTAATTCTTTTTTTAAAAACTCTGGATGCGTATGAGCTATTAAAATTATATTTATATTAAAATTTTTAATTTCGCTTATTGGATAAACTTTATAGCCTTTAATTTCTTTAAGAGCAGGATTATTATCAAAAATTCCCACTAAATCAATCCCGGAAAAATCAAATTCTTCCAACAGTTTTTTAGTGATATTTCCACCGCATCTTATAGCTAATTTTTCCTTATTTTTTTTGCATTTTTGAAGCAGTTTTATAATTTTCTTTCTGGCAGCATTATCAAATTCATAAGAAGATTCTCTATTTATCCTGTCTACCTCAAAGTCTTTAATATACACAGGAATATCAAGCTGTTCAAAATCTTTTTTAAGCTCTCCCTCATACGGCGTCCAAACATGACAGTCATAATTATTTCCGATCAAATTTTGGACAACATCTTTTAAAAGAAGGACTGATCCTCCTCTTTCAAAGGTATGGCTTATAAAGAGAACTTTTTTTTTCATACCAAGTTACGATTTATAAAGTAAATAACGAAGTGTCATTCTCAGCGACCGAAGGGAGCGTGAGAATCTGCCATTTAATCATTTTCAGATCCTCACGCTACGGCTTCGCCTTCGCTGAGGATGACAGGAGAAGGGAATTATCTTGCTACTTTGTCTTCAAAAGAATTTAGGGCAGACTCTTTATCTTTGTATATCTGCATTATATTATGCAAAAACACATAAGATAAAGCTTCATTAATCGAACTTCTTACATTACACAATTTAAAACAGCCGTTATGCTCTGCGCAGGCTTTATATCCAAAGATCAAAACCCCAATTCCGTTAGAATCTATATTAGAAATATTTTTCATATCAAAAATGATATTTTTTAACCCTGAATTTACAAGAGTCATAATTTCTTTTTCCAAATCCTGTAAAATTGAACTTTTTTGGAGGTTATTTACAAGTATAGTAACTATTTTTCTTTCTCTGTCTTCGACATTTGTGTTAATTTCTTGAATATTTCCTGTTTTTTGGCTTTCAAACCATCTTATAAAGTTCAAAATATTTTTATGCCATTCAGGGGTTTTTTGCACAAACTCACTGGCTCCTTTGAGGAAGCATCTGCTAATCAGTTCTTTGTCGTCTGTTCCTGAAATTACAATAATTTTAGTATTATCTTCTTTTGTTTTTTCAAAATTGTTAAAAGTTTCAAGTACTTTTAGTCCTTCTTCCGGATCCGGCAGGAATAAATCAAGTAATACATACTGATAATGATTTTTCTTAAACTGGTCTATTGCTTCGACAGCGCTTCTTGCTATGTTTACATTATATCCGCATTTTGTCAAAAGCAGGCTCAATTGATGAACAGAAAGTTCAAGATCATCAATTATCAACACAGAAGAAGCCATGCTTGATTCGAGTTCACTTTTGGCACAGGAACTCGAAATTAATTTTTTTTCTATTTCAACAAGAGCGCGGGAAATATCATTGGAGCATATTTGTTGAGGAACTTCCAGACTTGCAAGGGAAAAAAGTTTCTCCACCTGATTTTTATCCAAACTAATCATTGATCTTTCTCCATTTTTCCAAAAATTTCATTATTAATCGGTTTAGCTTTAGTATACTACATATTCAAGCATATAATCCATTATTTCTTTTCAGGTTTCAATTTTTTCCGTGAGCTTTGGAATACCATTTTTGGGCTTCTTTATGGTTTCCCTGAGCCTTATATACTAAGCCAATATTGTTATAACTTGCAGCAGTATCAGGATGCTGAAGTCCCAATTCTTTTTCGTTTATCGCAAGACTTTTTTTATACCAAGTCAAAGCTTCTTCATACTTTCCCTGTTCATCATAAGCAAAACCAATATTGTTATAACTTGTGGCAGTATCAGAATGTGATTTAATATTCTGCTCATTTAATGCATATATTGGTTTATATGAAACCAATATTACTAAAGCAACAGTAAGTATGTATATAAATATTTTATATTTTTTTTGCAATCTTATTTTCATATTCTTCCGTCTTTTCCATTCATCCCTATTCATACAAAACTTTTGCGGACAAATTCCTTCTTTTTAACTCCTGAGAAAGATTTTCCGCTTTTTGAGAATTAGAGAATGACCCTACCTGCAAAGAATATGTTCCGTTATTTTCTTTTATGAACGGGGTAACATTGAGATTTGAATTAGTTAAGTCCTGTGATACTTTTTTTGCTTCCGAAAGACTGGAAAAACCGCCTACTACAACTTTAGACATTGAAATAGGAGGTTCTTTTTCAACTTTAATTTTTTCTCTCAAAATTAAATTATCTTCCTGTTTATTTGTCGGCGCTTGTGTTGTTATTACTGTTGGCTGCCTTGAATACTGACTGTCTGTACTCTTTGGTTTTTCGGGATAATTAATAACAGAAGTATTAGTAATAACAGTAACAGGAGTATTAGGCATTATTAAATCAGGATCATCATTTCTGTAAGGAAGCTCATCATAATCCTCGACCCGAGAATTTTCCTGAACACCTTTATTTTCAGTATTTTCAGCCTGATAAGTTTCGGCATTATTTTGTTTATTCTGCTCATTAATATTTTGATCTTCGCTATAAGACGCATTTGAACCTGTCTTTAAAGAAGTTTCCTGCATTTCTATTAATTTTAAACGCGGATCCACCCGCCCTTTAAAATCCTGACTGGTAAATGCCGGAGTTTCTTCTTCATTTAAAGCAGGAACATCTATTGAAGGCGTTAATATTGATACAATATATGTGCATAGGAAGAAAAAAACTATAAATGCGCTAAAAAAGACTAAAAATAATTTTTTTTTGTTAATTTTTTTTTCTTTTAACCGGATTTTTGGGATCAGTTAGCGGTTTTATTTTCATAATTATTTTAAATTACTCCTTTAACCTTACAGGAAGCTTTTATAATTTGCTCATTTTCCAAACAATATTTATTAATTATATCATTAGCAATTTGCTGAATATTTTTCAAATTCATTTTTATTTCAGATTCTAAACCCGCAGCTTTAACAGGAGCATTAGCAGAATCAATGTTTATTCCCAGATGTATTAAAACCGAATTAATTGATTTTGCAGCTATAGAGACTGAGAGTTTACCTTCTTCGTAAAATAAATCATCTCCTCTTCTAATTATAGTCAAACCGGGCGAATTAGCTGAAATAACTTCTTTTGCAATATTAACCAAAAGTCTTTGTCTTAATATTCCTTCTATTAAAGATATATTAAAATGTTCGACCATAAAGTGCAACATTTTTTTGCTGTAAATAGGACTATTTGAGAGGACATCAGAAAGATCAAGCATATTATCCAGCTTTACATTACACTCTCCGATAAAACTTATAATCACATCGCCTTCAATACCAAATTTTTTGTATATCCAGTGAGGGGAAAGTTCTTTTCCTGTATAGCAAATTTCTTTTTGTATAAATTTTGCTTTCATTCTTTTTATACAAGTCCCAAATTGAATTTAATAAATGTTTTTGGGAATAGATGCCCTTTTCTTAATTATACATAAACTAAAAAGCCAAAAACCAATTTTAGTTAAGTATAAATATTTTCCTCAAAAATTAATTTAATAATCTCTATATTATTATTTTTATATAAAGCTCTTTTTAATCTTAAGCAGGACTCACATTTTCCGCAATGGTTTTTCTCATTGGTATAACAACTTCTTATTAAGTCAAAAGGTATATTTTTTTCTATTCCGATTTTAACTATTTCTTTTTTATTAAGATTCATTAAGGGAGAAATAACCTTTGGCTTTGTCAAAGTAGAATATTCAAGAGATTTATTAATTTTTGTTAAAAATTCTTCTGAATTATCAGGGAAAGTAGCTGCTTCTTCTTTGTTAGCTCCAAAAATTATATGGTTAAATCCCATGCTCTCTACAAAACATGCTGCAATATTGATAAATAATCCGTTACGATTAGGAATCCAAACGTTTTTAGCTGATTTTTTGGTTATATTAGCGATGTCAAGCTCGGTAATATCAGGAGCAGGCAGTTCTTTATCAGTATTTACTAAAGCTGTATGAGTAATCTCTGCTAACCAAGGGAGATTTATGATTTTATGCTCAATATTAAAATGCTTTGCAATTTCAGATGATGCTGTAATTTCCTGATTTTTAGCTCTTTGACCATAATCAAAAGTTAAAGCAAAAACTATATTATACTCTATTTTTGAACAAGCCAGACTAACAACTGAATCTAGCCCCCCTGAGAGTAAAATTAAAGATTTATTCTTTTGAAAGGTCATTCTTCCTCTTCTTCTGTCAAAATCGTTTCTATTTCGTCTTTACACCATCCACGCAGGTCATATTTTTCTAATAAATCAATTATATATTTTTTATTTGTAATATTATATAAAGCATTAATCACGCTTCTTCCAACATCTTCCTCTTCATCATTTATCATTGATTCAATAAGATCCAGGATTCTTTTGTCGTTTATTTCTGCTAAAGCTTCGATAGCATTAAGTCTTATATATGCAGATTCATCAAGCAAAGCATTGCCTAAAGCTTTTATTATTCTTTCATCTTTAATCGAAAGCTTAGCTATTGCTTCAATAACCCTTTCCTTTAAAAAAGTAAATTTGTCAATAATTCCTTTTTTAGTCTCCAGAATATTAATAAACGGATCAATAGCTCTCATATCGCCTAATATTCCCAAGACCTTTGCTGCTGATTCCCTTAAATAAATTGATTTTTCCTCATCATTAGAAACAATATCAATTAAAGGAACAACCACACACTTATCCCCAATTTTTCCCAAAGCCTCGACAGCGCCAAGTCTAAGCGTATAATTTTCATTTTTATTATTTAATATGTGTAAAAGTGGTATAAGAGCATCCTGACTTTGTAAATTACCCAGAATTTTTGTAACCATACATCGAACCTGGAGATATTCTTCCGGGCATCCAAATTTTCCTTTATATTTTTCCTCCCAAAGTAATAAATCTATCAAAATACCTGCTGAATTTTTACTGTTATACCTGCCAATGATTTTTACTATATGGAGCAGGCTTTGGGGATTTGATTCCTGTGTGGCAAAAAAATTCAATATTTCTATTGCCTGTTTTTTTGGAAGTTTGCCTAACCGCTCCAATTTTTTAATCTGTTCATTGGGGTTTGCGCTTTTTCCGATTTGAAATTCATCAGCTAGCTTGAGTAATATTTTATCTTTTTTTTTAAGCATAATAAAAAATTCAGTTTTGTCCTGTCTAACTTACTTTATTTAAAAAGTACTAAAAATAAGAAATTGTATCAAGTTTATCTATTTATCCTGTCGCATCAAATTTTTAGATAGTTAAGTATTTTTTATTTATTAAATATCTAAGAAATATTTAATAAGAATATTACAAATTGTAACAGTATATATTTTTTGTATAAATAAAGTAAATTTTTAAATCTTTTTTGTTTTTATAGTATTAGGTGTATGCATAAAATAAATAAATGCTATATACAGAGTATAAATACTACATATATTTTAATTAATGTACTAAAATAAGGAGGATTGTACTTATGATGACCATTTTATTAATAGGTAATAATTTACCTGTTTCGTCCACTCAAAATTCTCAATCTAGCAGCAATACTCAAAATTCTTTGCCTGCTTTCAATACCACTGCTTCTACACAGCAAGATAATTCTATTTCAGATGATTCACAACTTAACACAAATTCAATTATGTCTCAAATTCTTCAATTGCTTGTAGGTTTATTAATTAATATGCTACAAGACTCAAGCAGCGATACAGCGCAAGATGATGAAAACGTTAATAGTAATTCATCAGAAGATAATACTGTAAGTCAAAATAATGACTCTTCTCAGGAATCTTCGTCTATTATTTCTTTTTTATCCAATTTATTAAAGAGTTTACTTCCAGAAAGCCAAAATACAACCAACAACAGCACACAGGATACAACTAATAATTCACAAAATACAACCAGTAACAGCACACAGAAAAATACAACTAAAAATACTAATAATATCATTACTACACTTATTCTAAGTTTATTAAAAGAACTTATGAGTAATTTACAAGAATCAAACACTAATACAACGCAAAGTTCAACTGATATACCTAATTTCCAATATTTTTTAGGGTAAGTTGATTTTAAAAAAAAAGGCTAATCAAAAGAATTAATCTACTAGAATAAGGAGGATTGTATTTATGATGACAGTTTTTTTAATGGGTAATAATCTGCCTGTCTCATCTAAACAAAATACCCAATCCAGCAGCAATGTGCAAAATTCTTTGCCTGCGTTTAATACTACTGCTTCTTCACAGCAAGATAGTTCTATTTCAGATGATTCACAACTTAACACAACAAATTCACCTATATCTCAAATTCTTCAATTACTTGTGGGTTTGTTAATTAATATGCTGCAAAATTCAAGCAGTAACGCAGCGCAAAATTCAACTGCCAACACAACGCAAAGTTCAAGCAGCAATGCAGCGCAAAATTCAACTGCCGACACAACGCAAAGTTCATCTGATGATTCATCAAAGTTAAATTATCGTAATAACATTAATGTGAATGTTAATAATATTTATATTAATAGACCTGAGCCTCAAGCTCAAGCTCAAACTCAGCCTCAAACCCAAACTCAAAGCAGCAAGAAAAAACGTTCACCATTAGCATTTGACTTAAACGGCGATGGAGTAAAAACCTCTAACAAGAAAATTGATTATGATATTGACGGTGATGGCAAATTAGATAATATTAACGATGTAAATGACAGTGTATTGTCGATCAGAGGTGGTAAAGATGGCAAAGATCTTTTTGGCAATAATACAGACCTGGATGGCGACGGAAAAGCCGATGGTTATGCCAATGGATTTGACGCATTAAAAGCTTTAGCTAAAAAAGAAGGTTTAACTAACGGAAAAGATGATATGAAACTCGATGCCAATGACCTGGCTGTATTAGAGAAAAAATACGGTTTAGGAATGAAAACAGGC